>NZ_JADDXT010000002.1:615190-922786 GCF_015330165.1 Zobellia roscoffensis | reverse complement strand
ATAGTAGCTTTCTCTATTTTTGGGTTTGCCCCTTGGTTACTGGCTACAATTGCACCCATGGCGCAAGAAAAATCAAGGGCATTTTGAGGGGAAGCACCCTTAAGGATTTTGTTGATCAGAGATGCCAAAAAAGAATCTCCTGCACCAACAGTGTCCACAACTGTTATTGGATAGCCGTTGTTGTAATAAAATAAATTATTACAATAGAGTATGGCGCCATTACCGCCCCTTGTAACACAAATAGATGTTGTATTTGTATACTTCGCTATAAATTTGATGTTTTCTTCTAGAGACTCGGATTCGAAATCTAGGGCTTTTGCTATTTCTAAAATTTCATCGTCATTAAACTTTATAAAGTCGGCAGCATCCATGAGTTCGTACAAAACATGTATGGTGTAATGCGGAGCTCTAAGATTAACATCAAAAATTTTATACTTGGCCAGTTTTAAAAGCTCATGCAGTGTATTCTTAGAGGTATGGTTTCTTGCGGCCAAACTTCCGTATATAAAGGCATCCGAAGTTTGAGTAATGTCTACAGCATCTGGTGTAAGTAAAATATGGTCCCAAGCTCTAGGAGACTCTATAATATATGAGGCGGAACCTTTGTCGTTCAAAGTAACTTTTACATCTCCAGTTTTTAGAGTAGAATCCACTTTTACGCTTTGGGTGTTGATACCCTGTTTGTTAAGGAATTCAATTATTTCACTGCCGGCCCCATCATTACCTACCTTGCTGATCAGGCTTACCCTATTTTCTAATGATTGTAAACGCGCGGCAACGTTTAAAGGCGCTCCTCCAATTTTTTTATGGGTAGGGAATACGTCCCAAAGAACTTCTCCGAAACAAACTATATTTTTCATTTAAATATTATTTAAAGCCTTATTGTTCATTTGGGTTATACATTCTTCTACACCGTATTTTAGAATGTTTTGATATGCCGCTGTGTAAATATCAACAAATCTTTTGGATTGATTCAGCTTCCCGAAAACGGATTCTATTTCCAAAAAAGATGTGGGACTGTTTTTGGCAACCAGAGCTTTTTCTTTTAATAGGGTTTCTAGGGCATCTTTAATATTTAAGGGGTTTCCTTGCTCATCAAGACCGGCACTGTAGATGGCCCAGGCTGCAATTACAAAAGCCGCATGATCAACAGGGCCGTCATTTTCTAATTGTGCGTTTACCGTGGGTAAAATAAAAATGGGAATTTTAGCGGAACTCTCAGAACATATTCTGTCTATTTGATCTTTGATGTAAATATTCCCAAATCTTTGAAGCAGTGACTGTTTATACTTTTTTAAGTCAACACCTTCTAAATCACCTAAAGTGGGGCTCACCTCTTCATCCATGTAGGAGTGTAAAAAGGTTTGTATAGCCTTGTTCTGAACAGATTCGTCAATAGTTTCATAGCCTATTAGAGCGCCAAGGATTCCCAAAACGGAATGTCCTGCATTTAAGAGGCTAAGCTTCATTTTTTCATAAGGAACTACATCTTCTACAAATTGAGCTCCTACATTTTCCCAAGCAGGTCTTCCTGAGATAAAATCATCTTCTATGACCCATTGTTTAAAAGGCTCACAAACTACGGGCCATGCATCTTCAATTCCGCTGGTTTCTTTTAATAGGGCAATATCCTTTTCTGATGTGGCGGGAGTGATTCTATCTACCATGGCATTAGGGAAGGATATATTTGATTTTATCCAGGGTACGAGATCCGGTTCGGCCATATGTACAAAACTCAATAACATCTTTTCCGTCATATGTCCATTTCCCTGAATGTTATCGCAAGACTGAATGGTGCACCCGGGCAATCCTCTTTCTTTTCGGAGTTTTAATGCTTGGGTCAAATAACCAAAAATTGTTTTGGGAGCTTGTGGGTGCTCTAAGTCCTGTTGAACTAGGGGGTTTGTGAAGTCAAAAGAACCCGTGGCTTCGTTGTAGTTATAGCCACCTTCCGTAATGGTCAGGGTTATGATCTTAACATCGTTACTCGCCATTTTCTCTATTACCTGTGTTGGATTCTCCGGAGCATAAAGGTATTCTACAATAGAGCCTATGATTTTTTTGGTCAAGGTTCCGTCCAATTCCTTCACAATAAGGGTGTACAATCCGTCTTGCTCTTTAAGGGTATTGTAAATTTTTGTGTCAAAATCCAATAGAGCAATGCCACAAATGCCCCAATCCGAATTGGCTGGGTCATGTA
The DNA here is from genome assembly GCF_015330165.1 of Zobellia roscoffensis. Lineage (NCBI taxonomy): Bacteria > Pseudomonadati > Bacteroidota > Flavobacteriia > Flavobacteriales > Flavobacteriaceae > Zobellia > Zobellia roscoffensis. The sequence goes on along the minus strand of NZ_JADDXT010000002.1, from coordinate 920,586 downwards.
ATAATTGATCGGTATAATAGGCTTCATGAGATCGGTGGAACCCCCCTATGCCCACATGGACGATACCTGTTTTTAAGGTAGATCTATCATACTGGGGAATAAGGGCCTCATCTGAAAACTTGCTGAGGTTTTTGTTGTTTAATTTATAGCTAGTCATAATATGTAACGTTATGTTTTTAAGTTATTTGCTCTCGAATTTTTGTAAGAGAACGGCAAAGATGATTATGGCACCTTTCACCACTTGTTGCGGGTAGGAGGGTACATTAAGTAGATTTAGGATGTTGCTTATCAAGCCTAAAATAAGAACGCCCATTAAGGTGTTTATAGCGGTTCCTTTTCCTCCATTTAAGCTTGCGCCACCAATTACTACTGCGGCAATAGCGTCAAGTTCCCAAGCCATGCCCATATTAGGTGATCCCAAATTTGTTCTGGAGGCAACAATGATAGCGGCAGTTGCGGCCAAAGCCCCAGAAATTGCATAGACCAAAAACTTGTATTTGTTTACTTTAATGCCCGATAGTCTAGAGGCCTCCTCGTTGCTTCCTATGGCTATAATCAATCTACCAAATACATTGTAGCGTAGCATTGCCATCGCACAGATAACAATGATAAAAAACACGATAGAAATGTTAGGTATGCCCAAGGTTGAGTTATTGGCAAAGTCGGACATGTACAATCCTCCGTAAGTGGTGAAGGTAATAGGGGAGCCTTTTGAATAGATAAAGCCCAAGCCTCTTGCGATAGTCATTAGGGCAAGTGTGGCAATAAAGGGTGCCATTTTTTGATAGGCTACAAGATAACCAGCTACGCTTCCCAGTGAAAACCCGATTATAATGGTCAGTAGAATGGCTAGGGGTAAGGCAAATGTATTCACTAAAATTGCGAAAGTAACGGCCAACAAGGCTACCATGGAACCAACAGAAAGGTCTATTCCACCGGTTAGGATTACTATTAACATTCCAATACTTATAATACCAATACCGGAAACCTGTTTTAGTAAATTGGACAGATTTACCGATGTAAAGAACACATCTGAAATCATTGCGGAAAACAGCACTAGTACGATGAAAATGAAGATGGTGTTGTGTTTGATCAGAAACTTAAGGAATCCTCCTGGACTACTAAGTTGTTGTTTTATTGTTAAGGCCATGATCTAATTTTTTTAATGGTTGGATGATGATGTTTTTAATGCTTTTCCAATGGAGTAGCGTAGTATGTTTTCTTCGGAAAATTGCGCTTTGGTCAACTCGCCGTAGAAGGTGCCCTTGTGCATAACTAGGATTCGGTCCGAAATACCCATTATTTCGGGCATATCGGAAGAAATGACCACAACGGCAACACCTTTCTGGGCAACTTCGTTTATGAGATTATAGATTTCGACTTTGGCACCAACGTCTACCCCGCGCGTAGGTTCGTCAATTATTATTACTTTGCTGTCTATGCTAAGCCATTTGGCCAAAGCCACTTTTTGCTGGTTGCCGCCACTTAAGTTGCCTACATCTACTTCTGAGCTAGGGGTCTTAATATTTAGCTTGTTAATTAAGGCAGATACGTTTTCTTGCTCTTTTTCTGTTTTTAAGAAACCCAGTTTACTGGAAATGGATCTAAAATTGGTAATGCTAATGTTCTTTCGAATGGAAAGAGGCAAAAAGACACCTTCTTCCTTGCGATCTTCAGATACAAAGCCTATTTGATGTTTTACGGCATCAACGGGCGACTTAGTTTTAATCTCTTTTCCGTTTAGGGTCAAGGTTCCGGATTTCTTTTTATCGGCACCAAAAATCAATTTTGCTGTTTCTGTCCTTCCGCTGCCACCTAACCCTGCTACGCCAATAACTTCACCAGGTTTTACGGAAAATGACACATCGTGAACCAAGTTGTTCTTAGCTGTTAGGTTCTTGACTTCAAAAACAGGTTTTGACCCTATTTTTGCATTACGTTCGGGGTATAGATCTTTTAGTTCCCTACCGATCATTAATCGAATAACACTATCCGTGTCGGTCTCGGAAACGGGTAAGCAACCTGTGTCTACACCATCTCTAAGGACGGTTATGGAATCTGCTATCTTAAATATTTCCTCTAAATGGTGAGAGATGTAAATAATGGAAATGCCTTTTTCCTTTAACCTGAACAAATTGTCAAATAACTTTTGTGTGTCCGTAGGATCAAAAACGGTAGTGGGCTCATCCAGTACGAGTACTTTTGTATCTTCCGATAAGGCCTTGGCAATTTCTACTACTTGTTTTTGGACAATACTCAAATCTCTGACTCGCGCCGATGCATCAATCTTAAAGCCCAAAGAATCTATAAGCTCTTGGGCGTCTTTGGTAATTTTTTTCCAGTTCATCCAGAACTTATTTGCGCCAAGTTTGTGCAAGTAGATATTTTCGGCAACGGATAGATCGTTTACCAGTGAGAGTTCTTGGTAGACGACACTAATACCTTTTACCTGACCTTCGTGTGTGTTTTTTAGGTTAAGTTCTTCGCTGTTCAACAAGATTTTTCCACCATCTTTTTGATGCACACCGCTAAGGATTTTTACCAGCGTAGATTTACCCGCGCCATTCTCGCCAAGTAGTGCATGAATTTCTCCGGGTTTTACTTTAAGATTTACACCTTCAAGTACAGAAACCACTCCAAAGCTTTTAGATATTCCGGTCATTTCAACTCGGTATGCGCTATTTTCAGTTTTCATGTCTAACAAGGTTTGATTAATAAGTGTTGCGGACTCCCTTTAAAATATAGCATTTTGCCTGTAGTATTTTGCCGCATTTTCCTTTGTGATCAGTAAAGGCGCAGTGTATGAGTTTTTTGGAAAATCTGTTTTTCCGTTCATGTATTCAATTGCATACTGAACGGCATTTTTTCCTATCTGTACCGGACTGTTCATGGCGGTACACCCATAGAAATCTGTTTCCATAATGTACTTTATGGCTTCTTTTTGTCCGTCCGCACCGGCAACGATCAAAATATCGTCTGTTTTACCCGCCTGGGCAATTGCCTTTATGGCTCCCAGTACACAAACATCCGATTCGGTAATGACTACGTTTACATCTGGGTGTGCTACCAAAACATCTTCCATGGCCTTTAGTCCGCCGGCATAGGACCAGTTGGTATACATTTGGGTTTTAATGTTCAAATCAATATAGCCCAACGTTCTTAATTGTTCTTCCGTAATACCTTGCAAAAGCCCTTGTTTCCGTGTTTTGCCTACGGGGTTTCCGGCATTACCACTTAATAGGGCAATATTCATTTTTTCTTTGCCGAATTTTTTGGCTAGCCATTCTCCGGCAAGTTCCCCGTTTGCTAAGTTGTTAGATTGAATGGTGGTAACAAAATCTGCCGATGGGTCAATAGAACTGTCTATAATGAATACCGGAACACCGGCGGCTTTAGCGACTTTGGTAACCCCAACCAGGGCATCAGGATCTAGCGGGTTAAGGAGCAGGGCATCAATACCTTTTGTGATTAGATCCTCAACCGCGGCTATTTGTTTGTTAATATCATTTTGGCCATCTGCAGATAAGAAGGTCATGCCATTATTTTCGGTAGTGGACTTAATGCTCTGGAACAGCGCTTGGTAGTAGGGTGCGTTCAATGACGGGGTGCAATAGCCTATTCTTTTGTCTGAAAGATCTATTTTGCTTACAAAACTCTCCTCTGTATCTTTGGTTAGACTGTTGGAGGCTTTGCTTGTTTCTAACTGTCTGGCACAACTGCACATAAATAGTAATGTGACCACCACGAATGGGCCAAGGATTTTCTTTAAAGCTGAATTTGCGTTTTTCATAATCAATACTATTAGCTGTTATTTATGTTCGGGTTTTGTTAAAATAAAGAAAAATCTAGTGATAACACCGTTGCTCGCTTCTCGGGGTTCCACATGGCTGTAACTTCAACAGGCAATTCGTAGTTGGCTACAGTAATATTCTTGTTCAGTGCCAATCCTACGTTAATAACATTTGCTTTGTCTTGGGTGTAGAATGTTTTGTCCGTTAAGAAGGACCATGCACCACCGGCAAATAGGGATAGTTCGTAATTGTCAATTTTCCACACCTTGCTTTCACTTCAAAATAATGGGTCCATGAATTTTTTAGAGAACCATCGGGTTGGATTTCGTAATCTCCAGAACCACCACCTATAATGGTGGCTAAATACAGAAGGGTGTTTGGGGTAACATTGTAGCCAAAGTTGATATCCACAAAATTGTATCCCTGTGTTTTGTCATAGCTCCAATAGTTTAGTTTGTCGCCTCTTTCTTCCACCCCGGTGTAATTGTTGTGCGATACGGCTTCGGCAAAAAATCTATCGGAAAGACGATAGAGGGCATATATGGAAACTTCTTTGTAGTTGGCCCTTACGTTTTGTCCGGAATCCTTATGGATTACATCGGTAGTGGTGAATCCGGCACCGCCCCAGACGCCAAGTGTAAATTTTTCATTTTTTGAATTATATTCTAAATGGGTGGCGAACATAGCTCCTGGATGTACAACAAAGCCATGCCATATATGCATGTTCTTTAAGTGGCCGCCAGTGTTAAAAGGTTTGTAGCGGTCTTTATCCTCGTTATCGTCCTGAGCTAACCCAAAATTGATTCCAAAGAAGAGAATTAATGGTAGGGCTAGCATAAAAGAAGCTCTGTTAAATTGCTCTAGTTTTTTATGATTTGAATTTTTCAAAGTAAAACCGATTCTAGTTTGTAAAATGGATAGCATTTGTTTTATAACAAGATGGTTATAGGTTGATAATTAATAAACGTCATATTAACGTTTATTAAACAAATGAAAACTTTATTTTCTTACTTACCAAATTAATTAACATAAAAAATGTGATATTTTACCCGTTATATATGTGAAATTACCTTTTATCGCCTTGTAATATTAGGGATTAGTGAATTTTTGTTAAAAATGTCAAAAGGACGTTTATTTTTAATTTAAAGAGCTTATTTGTTTAGTTTTGTATGTAAAATAGATTTATGAGGGCTAAGGAAATCTTGAATGTATCTGTGGATTGTGTAGTTTTTGGATACGACATTAAGGCAAAATCGCTTAATGTTCTATTGATAAAGCGGTATCTGGAGTCCGTGGCAAAATCTAATGTCCTTGTGGATGATTATGTACTAACCGGTTACCATGTGTATGAGCATGAAACTCTAGATGAAGCCTCTGCTAGGGTTTTAAAAGAGCTAACCGGTCTAACCAATTTGTATAAGAAGCAATTTAAGGTATTTGGAGCTCCTGACCGGCTAATGGGGAAGTCAGACCAAATTTGGGTTAAGAGCAAGAAATTTAGCTCAAGGACTTTTACCGTAGCCTATTATTTTTTGTTGAAAACCAATGATGTTGATTTAAAGGCTAATAAGCATAAGGCAAAATGGTTTCCTCTAGGGGAATTGCCAAAACTAGGGTTTGACCATAAGAAAATTATAGAGGAAGCTCATGAAGACCTAAAGGCTAAATGCTTGTCCGAGCCTATAACATTTGAATTATTGCCCTTAAAATTCACCATGAATGATGTACAGGATCTCTATCAATCTATATTAGGTGTTGAAATTGATAACCGTAATTTTAGAAGAAAGTTAATCAGTAGAAAATATATAATTGCTTTGGATGAAAAGCAAGTTGGTGTTTCAAAAAAGCCAGCTCAGTTATATATGTTCAGTAAGGACGTGTATGATAAAATTTCCAATAAGAATTATTTGATCAGTATGTAAAGAAGCTTTCCTAGAAGCCTCAAATGGGTGTTCAATAAGACAAGTGCCTAACTTTATATACAACGAAAAACCAGAGAGGTTAGCTTCTCTGGTTTAATATTAATGTTTAAAACTGTCAACTTATTTTCTGGTCAAACAGGTTTCTACAAGCTCATTATTAAATTTATCTACAATATGTTGCGCAATATAAGATGCGTCTTGACCAACATGTGAAAATCTGCCGGATCCCCAAGTATGCAACCAAGGTAAGCCAATGAAGTACAGTCCTTTTTCTTCTGTGACACCTCTATTATAGGAAGGAAAGCCACGGGAATCATATACTTTAGGAAAATCTACCCATGAGTAGTCAACTCTAAAACCTGTACACCAAACAATAGCTTTGATGTCTTCTTTTTTATAATTCAATGGTTCTTGATTTTTAAGAGATGGTTCCCATAAAGACGTGTACCTGCTTGGTGGAGGGGCATCAATATTATTGTTTTCAATATACTCATCAATATTACTTTGTATTCTATTGTAGGTTTTGTCCGCCTCATCTAAATTATAGGTCAGGTCGTCATTGAAGTAAATGTTTGTATCTTGAATGTTATTTATTTGTCCACGAAGAGTTACACCTTCTAACGCTAGTTTACGAAGGTCAATATCGCGACCACCATCTCTACCTGTCAGATAATGATTGGTTTTGTGGCGCGCTTCTTCAGGGTCTGGATGTGATTCAATTGGCTGATCATAATACCCCATATCTTCTAGCCATTCTACAGCATCTTTACCTCTATATGTTCTTGGAGCTCTTGGGGCCGTACCTACACTGAGGTACACTTTTTTACCGGCAATGTGCAAATCTTCCGCAATCTGTGCTCCGGACTGGCCCGAGCCTACCACTAGAACAGAACCATCTGGAAGTTGTTCTGAGTTTTTATAATCCGCGGAGTGTAGTTGTTTAATATCATCACCAATATGGCTTGAGATTGGTAATATATTGGGAATATGATATGCACCTGCAGCAATAATCACTTTGTCTGCGGTAAAATCTCCAATAGAAGTTGATACCTCAAAAATTTCGGATTTCTCTTTTTTGTATACTTTGCGAACTTCTACATTGCCTTTTATAGGTGGGTTAAATGAATTGGCATACCTTTTTACATAGTCTACTATTTCATCTTTAACCATAAATCCTTTAGGGTCATTACCGTCATAATCAAAACCGGGAAGTCTACACTGCCAGTTAGGAGTAACCAAGCAAAAAGAATCCCATCTGCGTTTGGACCAAGAATCTCCTATCTCACCGCGATCTAAAATTAAATGGTTTATGTTATCTTGTTTTAAGCAGTAGCTTGCCGATAGACCAGCTTGACCTCCTCCTATGATGATTACTTGGAAATGACTCATGTTTTTCTCTCTTTAATTAAACTATTTTCACTATTTTTTTTGCATCATAATTTTGACACTTTTCACTTATTCTTGATGATTCTGCTTGCGCCGATGTACATGAATACCCAAACTTTAACCGTACACGCTCGCTTGCCTCGTTTAGACCTGTAGTACAACGGGTCAAGAATTCTTCTAAACTTAGAGACTCACCAGGTTTCAGGTATTCATTTATGACGCTAGAAGGGGAGTATACTTGGTCCTTTTGATTGTCAGGCCACTCTATATTAATGTAAGTTATTGGCATAGCTTTAAAATTTTATTTTTTGGTCTTCGTACTCTATGATTAATTCTGTTTTCTTGGTTATCTGTCCAATACAATCACAGGTAACACCTTTATCTGAAAAGACTGATTGTATAGATGTTATGTTTTCGGAACTGCAGGTCAGGATATATCCATAACTAGGAAAGCTAGATAGCCATTTTTCCCATGCTATTTCAGCAGGTTTTGTGATGTTCTGTAAATTAATTTTGGCACCAACTTCTGAAGTGTTGAGTAGCATACAAATTGTGCCAATTATGCCGCCCATACTAACATCCTTTGCAGTTGAACTCCATTTTTCATTGGCTATTAAATGAGGAATTTTCGCTTTCTCTTGTAGCTCCTTGGACGACGCCGTTGTACTTGCATTCCAAAAGGCATAATCTTTATAATATGCCCCGTTCTGGTCTATGGCCAATAATATAGATTCTCCTGGTTTCGCATTAAAACTAGTCAATACATTCTCTGTTGCCTTTCCTAAAATAGAGACGCTCAATGCCCTGTTGTCCATATGGTAGCATGTGTGGCCTCCAACTATAGGTACTCCGTAAGCTTTGGAAGCCGCCAACATTCCTTGCCAAATCTCAAGACTGTCTTTTGCATCTTTTGTATATAAGGTATCCGTAACGGCTATTGGTAATCCGCCCATGGCGCAGATATCACTAATATTTACCATTACGGCAGAATAGCCGGCAAACCAAGGATCCTTATCCAAGAAATAAGGAACAATTCCTTCTGCTGCCAGTAACAAGTTACTACCGTCTTTTTGTGGTATTACTGCGGTGTCATCCCCTAATAGAATAGAAGAAAATTCTTCTGGGAAATAGGTGCTACTGTGTATAGAACTCCCAATATGCTCATAGGTCTGTGCAATTCGTCTCTTGTCCTTAATATCCGGATGCTGTCTAAGTTTTTCCAAGATGGGTGTTATGGATATGGTGTTGGAGGTCATAATTCGTTATGCTATTTTTAGTAGTTCTGAAAGACTCGCCGTGTTTTCTAGGGAAGCACCAAAAATTGGCGTTGCTGGATAGGCATCCAAATCGGCTTCCATCAAGAAATGTGTAACACCATGTATTTGAACTTCTTCAATACAATTCCAATATAACCGTTGAAACAATTTTACATTTTGTTTCTGTACATATGCCGAAAATTTATCACAACCAATATAGTTGGCCAAAGACACTGCTCTGTATATTAAACTTGCCGCTATTGACATTTGATAGAGTGGAGAAACTTCTTCCTTTTTGAAGAGATTTGGACAAATGAACTTTGAGAAGGATCTGTGTTCTTTCACTACCCCTAAGCGCCCTCCAAACCATTCCCGATGCTTATCTTCATAAATTCTGACCACACCTACAACCTCGTCTGGCGACCCTAAATAATGATTTACGGCAATAATAGGAATGGCTTTTTGGTCGTGAGTATCGTAATCCGAATCTTCAAAAATACCTTGCTCTTTACAAAAGATAGCGTTGCGTGTGTTGTAATAGGCATTTAATTGAACGAGATTATTGGGGATGTTAATATCTATAAAATCCAGTCCGCGATCTTTTTTATTTGTTTGGAAGTATATCATGCGCTATGTTTTTTTTCGAATGCGGAAAGTGTAGAGCACGCGCCACATTTGGCACAGCCTGATTCTAATGTCTCAGATGTCATTCCGGCGTTAACTAACGATAGCGCCAAAGGGTCTAAAATTTTGTGCATAAAGTCCTTACTGGGTGCGCTATGGTTTTCCAAGGGAGTGTTCCTAACGGGTACAAAAGGAACTACAAAGGGGTATACGCCTATGTCAACCAATTTATCGCACATGAGTAGGATTTCGTCTTCCGTATCCCCAAGACCGGCCAGTATGTAAGTACTTACATTACCTTTGCCAAAGATTTCGACGGCGGCCCTAAAGGCTTTAAAATAAAAGTCTAAGGAAACACTGGCTTTGCCCGGCATTATCTTATTTCTGACCCGATTAGTGACCGCTTCTAAATGCATTCCAATAGAGCTTGCACCTGCATTTTTTAATTTAAGAAACCAATCAAAAGTATCGGGCGGTTCACATTGTACCTGGATGGGGATATTTACGGCTTCGGCTACTGCCTTCACACTTTCGAACAAAATTTTCGCTCCTCTGTCAGAACTGGCAGGAGTGCCGGTAGTCATGATAAACTGGGAAATTCCATCTAGTTCTACTGCGCATTTAGCTACCTCTGCTAATTGTTGAGGTCTCTTGTAGGCAATTGTAGTTTCATGTTTTAAGGATTCTTCAATAGCACAGAACTGGCATGAAGTCTCTTTGTTTTTATATCTAATACAGGTTTGAAGCACTGTGGTTGCTAAAACATCTTTGCTGTGTAATCTTGCAATTTTCCAGAAAGGGGTGCCATCAGAACTTTTTTCCTTATAAAATTTAGGTTCCTTAATAAAACGTATGGTAGTAAGTATCTTACCATCTTTTTTTAAGGATGCTAATCCCATTTTTGTGGGTCTGGTTGCTGTAAATGGTGAGCTTTCCGCAGCATGGCTTAGAACCGGAATCATCACCGTTGTATTGAAAATGGTAATGGCTTTATGGTCAGTAGGACCAGCGCCTCCTTTACGAACCGTAAGGTCCGTAACATCTTCTAATCTAATTCCGCTTGCTTGTATCTCATTCAGTAAAATATGATTGCTCTCTTGTATTAGTGTATCGTTCATCTTGCTCTTTTTTTAATGACGCATTCGTTTCCTGCACTAAGTTTTTTTGACTTTTGTCTATGTTTAAAGACAATAATTCTGGTCTAGAGTAATGACCTACGGAATCCATCATTCGTTTTCTTTTGGTGATTAGACTCATGTCCATGTCGGCATAAACAATACCTTCGCCTTCACTTAGTACATCTGATAAAATCACTCCCTCAGGGGAAATAATCGCGGTAAAACACCCTTTGTCCAATACTTTTTGCATAGCTGTATCGCCGGTTATTTTTTCAACCTGTTTAGGATAGAGGTACCCAGTTGAATTTATCACGAAACAACCGGACTCTAGTGCGTGGTGCCTCATGGTTACCTCCATTTGATCAGCGAATATTTGCCCTACCATGGAGCCGGGAAACTGACTGCAGTGTATTTCTTCATGATCATTCATAAGGGCAAATCTTGCTAAGGGGTTATAATGCTCCCAACAGGCTAATGCTCCAATTCTGCCAATAGTTGTGTCCACTGCTTTTAAACCACTGCCATCACCTTGGCCCCAGATCATGCGTTCATGATAGGTGGGTGTTATCTTCCGACGCTTAAGAACTAGTTCTCCGGTTGTGTCAAAAACGAGTTGGGTGTTGTATAAGGTTCCTCCATCTCGTTCGTTCACCCCCAAAACAACTACTATGTTATTTTCTTTGGCCAATCCACCAATAAAATCAGTGTCTTCACTCGGAACTACAACACTTTCCTCATACAATTTTGTATGGTCTTTGCGGATACTAACCGCCGGTTTTATAAAAGAAAAATAGGGGTAGTTAGGAACTAAGGTTTCAGGAAAAACAACAATGTCTGCGTTGTTTTTCCCGGCCTCAACAATTGCATCTGCAACCTTGCCTAAAGTACCTGACTTACTTTCTAAAACTGGCGATATTTGTACCGCAGCTCCTCTTACAATGGGTTTTTTGAATATCGCCATTTGTATATTTTACATTGTCCAAGTATTCACCACGAATGCATTTTCATTGCGATGTATTAATTGAATGTCCAAAACATCTAACGGGCTAATGGGCTCTATACCTGGCAATAATGAGGGCTCTCCATGACCATAAAGTGCTTGCAGGGCAAAGCGGCAAGCGTAAATTTTACCACCCTCTTCCATGAATTTTTTAAGTCTTACGGCATAATTTAAATGTCCAGGAAAAGCTTCGCTTCCTAAAGTGGGGAAACCTCGTTGAATTCCCAAAGTAACTCCAGGTCCATATAATAATATTGATGTTTCAAAACCTTTACGTTGTAGCCTAGTTGCAGTTAATATATTTACTAGACCAATAGACCCTTCAAAAGCAACTGTGTGAAAAGTAACAAGGGCTTTTTCTCCTGTTTTTGCTTTTACGTCATCAAATACTTTGTTTTCATAATCCACAAAAAAGTCTCCGTCTTTGTGCATTTCCATTTCTACTTTAGGCATAATTATAGATGTTTTAATTAGTATGCTACAAACCTATAATACTTAGGCGCTTCGTCTGTAGGATTAAAATAACATAAAACAGGACAAATTGCACTTTATTCATTAAAATGGCTATTTTAACATATTTTAGTCATATAAATGTTATTATTGTGAAGTATAAAAAGGTAATATGCTTATATTGGTATATATATGATAATCGTAAAAATGATATGCCAATTTTAATAAATACGTATTTTTTGACTATCTAATTATATTATAATACAAATTGTAGGTATATATACGTATTTTGTATTCAGTGGTTTAGATTATATAATATATAAGAGCCCTGTAGTATAGTTATATTTAATCTAATTGAATCGAGCGTATGAATTCTAATAGTACACTTCCTGTTTTTAAGATTTCAAATTTTGATGATTATAATAATTGTATGAAGTTTGAAACGAACTTCTACATTCGTAATTTCAGTGAACATGTAAAAGAGAATTTATTTATTGAGAAACCACATGGTCATAATTTTTACCTTGTTTTATTAATTACAAAAGGAAGTGGTAGCCATACGATAGATTTTAAGGAATATGATGTATCTCCCGGAGCATTTTTTATTGTTTCTCCTGGCCAAATTCATCAATGGAAGTTATCAAAAGATGTAGATGGTTATATTTTATTCTTTACGAAAGAGTTTTTTTTACACGATTTTAATACAGAGAAACTAACTCGACTTCCTTTTTTTAATTCAACCTTTAGTTTACCGGTGTTTAATTTAGATGAAGAGGAGATAGAGGAAATACAATCAAAATACGAGCTTATTCATAAGGAATATAATAATAGGTCATTGAGTTATGAAGAAATGATTCGTACATATTTAAACGCAATGTTTATTATTCTGTCTAGAGTTTATTTGACCGAGAGTAAAAAGGGGCAAAAATTTAATTATGATTTGCAACAGTTAAATAGGTATGAGGCTTTAGTGGATAAATATTTTAAATTACATCGGCCTATTTCTTGCTACTCTAAGAAAATGAATATATCGGATAGACAACTAAGTTATCTTTGTAAAAAGACTATAGGGAAAACCCCTTCACAAATTCTAATCAATCGGATAATTTTGGAAGCAAAACGTCTTATTATTCATTCTAATCTCACAATTTCTTCTATATCGGAAGAACTTAATTATAATGACACTTCGTATTTTATAAGGTTATTTAAAAAAATCACAAATCAGACTCCGGAACAGTTTCGTAATGCTCAGTACAATAGGTATTGAATATGTCTCTATTATGTTAGGTTGTATGTATTTGCGTGTTATGTAAAAGCGTACTATTCTAGTTTATAAAGCTTTTTTAGACCGTTTTCTAAGGTTAAAAGGATTAGGTGCGGATAGGGTGTAAATTAATAATTAATTTCACTAATTTGAGCCATACTATCTGTGTGGTTCTATTATATTCATTCTATAATTATCATTCCTTTTGAAGAGTTTCTGTTTCTTAGTTTTTTGTTGTTTAATGGGTGCCTGTACTTCTGTAAACGACGGCGATAGAACAAAAGATGAACGGGTTGTAGATAGTGTGTTGTTATATTATAATATCTCAAAAGATAAGTCGCTCTCACTCAAAGAAAGGCAAAGTGCCATAAATAAATCGTTTCAGGAATTAGAAGGTTTAGCTACCGATTCGCTTTATGGGTATGTGCTTGATCAAAAAAGTATGCTTCATTTTAGCTCAAGGGAATATGATAGTCTTTTAGACTATAGCAACTTACTTCTAAGTCATGGGTTTAAAATTGATAAGGCATCACTTTTAGCGGAACATTATTATTTAAGAGGCTACTATTTCGCTGAAATAAAGCATGATTATTTCAAGGCTGTTGAGAATTATTCCAAGTCTAAAGAATATTATATTAGGGTGAAGGATAGTAGTCAAGCAGGGGAAAACCTTATGAATATTGGTATCATCCAAAAAAACAGTAATGACTTTTTTGGTAGTAAAGAGACGCTAACAGATGCCTTAAGGTTCTTGAAATCTCCTATAAAAAGAGCTAATTGCTACAATGCACTAGCAACAAACCATAGAAAGTTATTGAACTTTACTGATGCGATAGATTATTATCAAAAAGCAATTAGCATAACAGAATCCGTAAATAACAGAATCATTTATGAAAATAATTTGGCCGCCAGTTATATTGATAATAAGGAGTTTGACAAGGCTATTGTTCTGCTTCAAAAAATAGGGAAAGATTCTACGGCCACTATAAACCAAAAAGAGTATGCACGTATAAAAGATAACTTGGCCTATGCAAAATGGGTGTCAGGTTTGCCTGTTGATGACTATGAGCTTATGGAGCCGTTAAGATTAAGAATAGAAAAAAAGGATAGAAGGGGGCAGATTGCTAGTTATACTCATTTGGGAGAGTACTATAGTAAAGATAATCCTAGAAAGGCCAGGTCCTACTTTGATTCGGTTATGCAATTGTCAAAATTTTTGAAAATACCTCGTGCAGAAAAGGATGTTTTAAAGTTGCTAATGGAGTTAGAGCCGGCCAATGTTAAGGTAAGGGACCGTTATGCTTTTTTGCAGGATAGTCTATATGATCAAGAATTAAAAGTAAAGACCCAATTTGCCAAGTACAGATATGATGACAAACTTAAGCAGGAATCTATACTTCAATTAGAAAAGGAAAATGCGGAACGTCAACTAGAAGTTGCCGAACAGCGCAATCAGAAAATAATATCATACTCAGGTTTAGCATTTGTTCTGGTGATATCTGTTTGTGGCGTATTCTTTTTCATACAGAGGGCAAGGCGTTTGAAACAGCAGAACAGAACGGCAAAAATAGAAGCCACCTATGAAACCGAGGCGGAATTTTCAAGAAAACTACACGATGATTTTGCGGGAAAACTAAACCATGCCATGGTATTGCTTCAGAACGGTTCGGATACTACAGAGGTTTTAAATGTTGTTGACGGTTTATATAGTCAGAGTAGGGATTTTTCTAGGAAAATCAATGATGTTGATACTGGCTCAAGATTCAAAGAAGTACTTTTTGGTATGTTAAGCAGTTATGGTAAGAACACCCAACTATTAGTTACCGGAAGTAAGGAGGTAGATTGGGGCATCTTATCGGATTTAACTAAGAAAACCCTGTATAAGGTACTTCAAGAGTTTATGATAAATATGCAAAAGCATAGTGGGGCTTCAGTAGTTTCTATAGATTTTGAACAGACCAAGACCAAGTTGAAAATACAGTATGTGGATAATGGCAATGGAGCAGCAAAAGGTAGCCTAAATAATAAAAATGGACTATGGAATACAGAAAAGCGTATTCTAGCCATTAACGGAAGTCTTACTTTTGATTCTGAGAAGGGCGAAGGTTTTAAAGCCCAAGTTGAAATTCCGAATTAAATAGTGCAGACTATGTTCAAAAAAATACTGATTGCAGAAGACTTTCAAGATACCAATAAAGGCATTGTAAATGCGCTTGAAAACAGACTGGAAATAGAAGACATACAGGAGGAATTATATTGCGATAAGGCTTACAATAGGTTTAAGCTAGCTTACAATATTGAAGAACCTTATGAGCTGTTAATAACCGATTTGTCCTTTAAAGAAGGCCCTGTGGACCGTAAGCTTACGTCTGGGCATGCGCTTATTGCTGCTATACGAGCTGTGGATCCGAATATTAGGGTTATTGTCAATTCCATGATAGAAGACCCTGCAGAAATCAATTCCCTATTTACGGACCAAAAAATAAACGGTTACGTCTGTAAAGGCCGTAACGGGTTGAATGAGCTGGTTACCGCTATGCAAGAAGTATATCAAAATAGAACCTATGTATCCCCGCAGATAAATCTTAATAGTGCCAATACCCTTTTTGAGTTGGATAAGTATGATTTGATGATTTTACAGGATTTGGCGGAAGGTTTCACGAAAAAAGAGATTTCTGAAAAGCTGAAGAATCAGAATATTTCTCCCAATAGCGAAAGTACTATTGACAAAAAAGTAAGTCGTTTATTTGATGCTTTTGGCGCAAAAAACACACATCACCTTATTGCTAAGCTTATTAAACAAGGTAGAATCTAACACTCTACTTCCTCCCATTTATTACCCGACCAATACATGTCAATCCCTTACGGATATCTGTAAGGGGTTGTCTTTTTATTGTATTAGGTTTGACCAAACTATTTATGCAATGACCAAATATTACATAAACAATACCCCACAATCTAATGGTGACCATGATGTACATAAAGAAGATTGTTTTTCACTGGCATTTACCTTAAATAAAACCGATTTGGGCCATCACGCCACTTGTTATTTAGCAATGATTGAGGCTAAAAAAATCCATAAACATGCCAAGGCATGTCAGCGGTGTTTTAAAGAGTGTAGTTCAATGTGAATTCATTAAAGGTTAGACCGGCCTGCTTAAGGAGGTGGTTGGGGGATCATCAAATTTTGTGGGCTTGGTCTTTATGAATACTTTGGGTGGGAATAAAAAAATAAAAGGTAGTAGATTTTAAAAACTAAAAAAAGCCTCCAACTTGCGTTGAAGGCTTTTCGCGGTCTGGACGGGACTCGAACCCGCGACCCCCTGCGTGACAGGCAGGTATTCTAACCAACTGAACTACCAGACCGTGGCGTTTAGCGAGTGCAAATATACACCGCATTTTCAATTGCACAAACAATTTTTAATAAAAATTTAATCATTATTTAAATTTCTGCCTTTCTACCAGATAGGTGTTGAGTACTTTTGAGAAATCTCCCTGTACATCGGCCTCCACATATTTTATCTTATACTGGGCGCATTTTAATTTTAAATCTTCAAAATAAGAAGCAACACTTTGTTCGTAAGCTTCTTTTATATTGCTGGAATACAAGTCTATATGCTCTCCAGTCTCTACGTCTAGAAAGCGTTTGGGCGTATTGTCAAAATCAAAATGGTATTCTGTAGATTGGTCCAAAAGGTGGAATAGTACCACCTCATGCTTATTGTATTTTAAATGACGTAGGGCTTCAAATATTTTTTCGTCATCAGCTGATGTTTGAAACATATCCGTGAAAAGAAAAATAAGACTTCTCTTTTTTATGTTTTCGGCAATTTGGTGTAAATAGGTATATGTTTCGGTTTGTTGGGCTGGTTTCGTGTCCAAACTTATTCCACTTAGTTTAGCCAATAACATTTGGTGGTGGCGCTCACTTCCCTTTTCGGGAGAATAGAAATTATAAGAGTCAGAGTATACACTTAGTCCAACAGCATCGCGCTGTCTCTTAAGAACGTTCATTAAGGCAGCTATGGCTAAGACCCCAAAACCTATTTTATTTAAATTGTTGGTAGATAAATTCTTTACTGTTGGGTAATACATAGAGGCGGAACTATCTAAAATCATGTGGCACCTTAAATTGGTCTCTTCTTCGTATCTTTTGGTGTACAGCTTATCGGTCTTGGCAAAGAGCTTCCAATCTATATGTTTTGTGCTTTCTCCGGGGTTGTAAATCTTGTGCTCCGCAAACTCTGCTGAAAACCCATGAAACGGACTCTTGTGTATGCCGCTAATAAAACCTTCTACTACTTGGTGGGCCAAGAGTTCTAGATTAGAAAATAGAGAGGTTTCGTTTAATTCGGATTGCAGGTTCATAGTATAGAATATTTTACTAAAGTATAAAACCAATTTTAGCTTGTGTATAAATTTATTGTTGATATATCAATAATAAATTTATATTTGCATTATAATTTAATACAAAAAAATAATATGCCAGGAGGTAATATCGAAGATGTTATTCTTTTTCAAATAGATAAAACGAGTAAAATTTCTAAGAAATATTCTCAAAAAGAGTTCGATAGAATTAAGCTTGGTATTACTATAGATCAGTGGGTACTTTTGAAAATTATTGAAGAATCAGCGCCTATATCTCAGAAAGAACTAGCAGACAGATCGCTTAGAGACCCTGCTTCTATTACTAGAACATTAGATATTTTAGTAAAAAAAAGTCTTTTATTGAGAGAGCCTATTTTAAATAACAGAAGACAGTATAACATAAAACTTACTAAAGAAGGGACTAAATTTGTAAACGATAATATTGAAATGATCAAAGCTCATCGTAAAAAAAGCATGGAAGGTTTTTCTGAAAAAGAAGCTCAATTGCTAAAGGTACTTTTATTAAAAATACAGGATAATATGAGCTGACATTTTTTTTAAATTATAAATTGATATATCAATAATTGATATTAATAGATAAATTTTAAAACTGAAACTAGATGAATTGAACAAAAAAGAAAGTAAATCGAGAAATTAAAAACAAACAATAAAAAATAAAGAACATGAAAAAATTAAGAATTCTAACGCTATTATTAACTATGATAACATTTGGTTGCAAGGCGCAAACAACAGAAAAAATGGCCGTCACTGAAGCTGTTAATGCCTATTCCAATGCCGGTGACACTAACAACGCTGCTACATTAGATAATCTCTTAGATTCTAACTATAGGGTTGTAATGAATCGTCTTTTTGGCAGCAAAGGTGTTAGTATCGTCTCCAAAACTGATTACTTGAAAAAAATTAAATCGAAAGAATGGGGAGGAGACTCTCGTAAGCTAACCATTGAAAATATTGTTATGAATGGGCCTACCGCGAGTGCTAAGGTTACTTTTAAAGGCAAAAAAGCTACCATAGTATCTATTCTAATCTTAATAAAAGAAGAAACGGGAAAATGGAAACTGATTAATGATACCCCGGTATTTAAATAACTTCTAAAACAAAAAGGGTTTGACTTTGGTCAAACCCTTTAAAAAAATTATATTTTATTTCTAGATTGCTGCATCTATTGCATCGGTGTAAACTTTCTTAGGAGAAACTCCTACTTGTCTACTCACAATTTCACCATCTTTAAAAACTAATACCGTAGGTATGTTTCTAACACCATATTTAGCGGCAAATTCTTGATTCGCATCAACATCTACCTTACCAACAACGGCTTTGCCTTCGTATTCAGAACTAACTTCTTCAATGATTGGGCCTACCATTCTACATGGTCCACACCATGCTGCCCAAAAATCAACTACTACTGGTTTGTCACTTTTCAATACTACTTCATCAAAAGTAGCGTCTGTTATTTCTAATGCCATGATTTTCTATTTTAAATATATTATGCAAAGTTAGTCAAATATCTAACTGTTTCCTTACTAACGATACATTGGTTTTAGCTATTGCACTATCAATCTAATTTATAGGGTTCAAATTTAATATTTCATTCCTAAAAAGCTAGTTTAATTTATAGTGTACTTCGTTGTCTGTTAGGGTTGCTAATAGTTCGCTGCTTATTTGTACTTTTTGTTTTCGGCTAGATAAACTTACTTTTATTTCCTCGTCCATTTCATAGACTATAAAGTTAAGCGGATGATTTCCTGGATGGGATATAAGAGTATCTTTCAGTTGATGAATATCTTCTTCTTTTAGGTCGTCAATATTCAATTTGATAGTTAGTTTTTTGGCGTAAGACTCCATAACTTCTTGAAGTAGCATAAAACTGTTGAATTGGATACGAGGGTCCCCTTTCTTTCCAGTTTCCCGGTTGGTCCATCCGTCCTTTATAAAAATCTTAATATAGGCGAAGGAATTGATCATTAAGAAATGACGAAACCTGAGGTATTCTTCCCCAAAAATCCGGAAGTCATACGACTCAGTGTAATCTTCTACTAAAAAAGAAGCCCACCCTTTCCCGTTTTTAGACACGCGGTGCTGTACGTCTGTAATAACACCAGCAAAGGCCAGTTCTCTGTTTACGACAGTTTGAAGGTCGCTTAAATTAGAAAGTGAAGCATTACAAAATGCCTTTACTTCTGTTTTGAAATCATCTAATGGGTGTCCAGAAATATAAATACCTACCACTTCTTTTTCGCGTCGAAGTTTTTCCATGGTACCCCATTCCTCGCATGGCGGTACTACTGGTTCTGGTATTTGTACCTCGCTCGCATCACCGAAAAGGCTTACTTGACTAGAGTTCTCGCTTTCTTGAAATTTAGCTCCATATTTTATGGTCTTCTCTAAAAACGTTACTCCGTCCCCCTCATTATGAAAATACTGTGCTCTGTGTGTATCGCCAAAAGAATCAAATCCTCCTGCAACGGCTAAACTTTCAAATGCTTTTTTATTTGCTGCACGAAGATCTATTCGTTTCGCAAAATCGAATACTGATTTGTAGGGTCCTTCTTCTTTTCTGTTTTCTACGATGGTTTCTACCGCACCACGACCAACACCTTTTACGGCACCCATTCCAAAACGGACAGCACCGGCATCGTTTACGGCAAACTTGTAATAAGATTCATTTACATCTGGTCCCAAAACATCCAAGCCCATACGTTTACATTCTTCCATGAAGAATGTGACTTGTTTAATATCATTCATATTATTACTCAATACCGCTGCCATATATTCAGCAGGGTAGTGGGCTTTACAATATGCAGTTTGGTATGCGATCCATGCATAGCAAGTAGAGTGAGATTTGTTAAAGGCGTAGGCTGCGAATGCTTCCCAATCTTTCCAAATTTTCTCTAGTTTATCAACCGCATGTCCTTTGGCTGAAGCTTGATCAATGAACTTTGGCTTCATTTTATCAAGTACATGCTTCTGCTTTTTACCCATTGCCTTACGCAAGACATCGGCTTCACCTTTTGTAAAGTCTGCCAACTTCTGTGAAAGGAGCATCACTTGCTCTTGGTAAACCGTAATACCGTAGGTTTCCGCTAAGTATTCCTCACAGGCATCAAGGTCATATACAATTTCTTCGGTTCCGTGTTTACGGGCAATGAAACTTGGTATATATTCCATCGGACCAGGACGGTACAAGGCGTTCATGGCAATAAGATCTGCAAAAACGGTAGGTTTCAGCGATCTCATGTGTTTCTGCATCCCGGGAGATTCATATTGGAACACACCAACTGTTTCTCCTCTTTGGAAGAGCTCGTATGTTTTCACATCATCTAAAGGGAAATTCTCTGGGTCTAGCTCAACACCGTGTTTCGCCTTTACGATCTTAACGGTGTCCTTAATCAAGGTCAGCGTTTTCAATCCCAAGAAATCCATCTTCAACAATCCTGCATCCTCCACAACGGAGTTGTCAAACTGAGTACAGTACATTTCGGAATCCTTGGCAAGTGCCACGGGTACGAACTTGGTAATGTCATCTGGGGTAATAATAACCCCACAGGCATGAATACCGGTATTACGAACCGAACCTTCTAAAACGTACGCCTGATTTAAGGTTTCCGATTCAGGACCATCACCTTCGGAAATTGCTAAAAGCTCATTTATCTTTTCTAAATCTTCTGATCTAAATTTCGACCTCAAGACTTTTTCATCTACACCGATAATCTTTTTTAACTTAGACATATCGGGTATCAACTTTGCCATGCGGTCTGAATCTTGCAAAGGCAAATCTAACGCACGAGCTGTATCTCTAATGGCAGATTTAGCAGCCATGGTACCATAAGTGATGATTTGTGCCACTTGGTTAGAGCCGTACTTGTCGATTACATAGTCCATTACACGACCACGCCCTTCATCATCAAAATCAATATCAATATCGGGCATACTTACACGATCTGGATTTAGGAAACGCTCAAAAAGTAGGTCGTACTTAATAGGGTCTAAATTCGTAATCCATAAACAGTAAGCAACGGCGGATCCTGCGGCAGATCCACGACCAGGACCTACGGATACATCCATAGTTCTTGCTGCCCTAATAAAATCTTCTACAATCAAGAAGTAACCAGGGTAGCCCGTTTTTTCGATTACCTGAAGTTCGAAATCTAGTCGCTCATCAATAGCGGGAGTAATTTCACCATATCTTTTCTTTGCGCCTTCATAGGTAATGTGGCGTAGAAATTTATTTTCACCACGTTTGCCACCATCCAACTTGTCTTCCTCGAACTGAAACTCTTCTGGAATATCAAAAGCTGGTAACAGTACATCACGTGCCAATGTGAAGGTCTCTACTTTATCAACGATTTCTTGAATATTGATGATAGCTTCAGGGATATCCTTAAAAAGCTCTTTCATCTCATCAGATGACTTAAAGTAATATTCTGAATTGGGCAATCCGTAACGATAGCCACGACCACGACCTATTGGGGTAGCTTGTTTTTCACCATCTTTTACGCAAAGTAAAATATCATGCGCATGTGCATTTTCTTTTTCTGCGTAGTAGGTATTATTGGTGGCGACCAATTTTACATTGTGCTTTTTGGCAAACTGTATCAAAACTTGGTTTACACGATCTTCATCTTCTTGACCGTGGCGCATGATTTCAATGTATAAATCATCGCCAAAAGTCTCTTTCCACCAAATTAAAGCTTCTTCTGCTTGATTTTCACCAACGTTAAGTACTTTACTTGGAACCTCACCATACAAGTTACCTGTCAACACTATGACATCTTCCTTGTACTGCTCAACCACTTTTTTATCGATACGAGGCACATAGTATTTACCCGAAACGAAGGCAATAGATGACATCTTGGCTAAGTTCAAATAACCTTTTTTACTCTTGGCGAGCATTACTATTTGGTAGCCGTTGTCTTTTTGTGATTTGTTGGTATGATCTTCACAGACCTGAAATTCGCAACCTATAATAGGGGTGATTTCCTGTTCCGGTTCCGGTAGTTCAGTTAAAGGTTCTTGTCCTTCTTCTAAAGTGCCGTTTTGTGTGGCTTCGTATCTTTTTTGGTTTGCTTCATTTCTAGATACTACCCCTTTATTATGGTTCAACACTCCATTTACGAAGTGAAAGGCACCCATCATATTCGCATGATCCGTCATGGCAACCGCAGGCATTTTAGCTTTTGCAGCAGCTGCAACTAAAGCAGGTACGCTTATAGTCGATTGAAGGATGGAGAACTGAGTGTGATTATGTAAGTGTGCAAAACTTGCATTTTCTAATGTGGCAAGGTTCTCTTGTATTTCTTCTTGAGAAACCCCGCCAGTATCTTTTGCCCAAAGTGCATCGGCTATTTTTTTCGATGCTTTTTTAAGGTTGATGTGCTTAAGACCGATAAGTTCTATTTCCTGTGGATTTGCCTCGGAGAAATTCTTGAAATAATCGGGTTGAACATCTAATTGTTCTTTTGTATACTGTTGCTTACGGATAAGTTCAAGAAAACAACGTGTAGTTGCCTCAACATCGGCGGTAGCGTTATGCGCTTCACCAAAAGGTTCGCCAAATAAATATTGATGCAGCTCAGTAAGTGTTGGTAGCTTGAACTTTCCTCCACGGCCACCAGGAATTTGGCATAGTTGTGCTGTGTGCTCTGTACAGGTATCTAAAACAGGAAGTTCTTGCAACGGATTTTCAACACCCAAACGGTGAAATTCCGCACCCATAATATTTAAATCGAATCCTACATTCTGCCCAACAATGAATTTTGTTTTAGACATGGCAATGTTGAATTTCTCCAAAACCTCTGCAAGAGAAATACCTTTTTGCTCGGCAAGCTCAGTAGAAATACCGTGAATCTGCTCAGCGTCATAAGGAATGTTGAATCCCTCGGGGCGAACTAGATAATCTTCATGCTCAATGCATTTTCCCATATCATCATGCAGCTGCCATGCAATCTGTATACAACGTGGCCAGTTGTCTGTGTCTGTAATAGGTGCGTTCCAGTTTTTTGGAAGACCGGTAGTTTCGGTATCAAATATGAGGTACATAGCGAATTTTCTGTGTGTTCAAAAGCGGTCAGTTAAATGACCTAAAAAGTGCCTATAAAATTACAAAAAAGGAGGTGTTTGAAAAAGCGGAGTTGCTAAGAGTTATTAACGAGTGCTTTTTAAGAGTGACAAATATAGTATAGTTAGAATTTTGCTTGCTGATTAATAGCCGGAAGGCTAGTGTGTATGGTGGTTACTGTTAGATAGTTGTATTTTTGAATCCTGTGTTTTGCATTTTTGAAAAAGCCAATTGAAATAACTTGAGTTCATTGTTGCCAATTCAGCATTTTAAATTATATTTGCACCCGCTTTCAGATTAGCTTTGCTGGCTGATGGCGAACGAGTTAAAAAACTAGAATTAATAACAAGGGTCGGGCACCCTACAAATTAATGTGATATGCCAGTTAAAATTAGATTACAGAGACACGGTAAAAAAGGAAAACCATTTTATTGGATCGTTGCAGCAGATGTACGTTCAAAAAGAGATGGTAAATTCTTGGAAAAATTAGGAATCTACAATCCTAATACTAACCCTGCTACTATTGAATTAAATGTTGATAGTTCAGTGCAGTGGTTACAGAATGGTGCACAGCCAACAGATACTGCTAAAGCAATTCTTTCTTACAGAGGTGTTCTTTTAAAGCATCACTTATTAGGTGGTGTACGTAAAGGTGCTTTAACTGAAGAGCAAGCTGAAGAAAAATTCACTGCTTGGTTGGAAGAAAAAGAAGGTAAGATTGCTGCTAAGGTTGGTGGTTTAGATAAAGAGAAAGCTGATGCTAGAGCTGCTGCGTTAAAAGCAGAGAAGGAGGTAAACGAGAAGCGTGCTGCTGAAGCTGCGGCTGCTGCTTTGCCAGAAGCGGTAGAAGGTGAAGAGGCTAGTGCTGAAGTAGAAGCAACTGAAGAAGCTCCGTCTGTAGAGGCTGAAGCGTCTAAAGAAGAAGAATAAATAAATTAGGGACGAAATGCGTAAGGAAGATTGTTTCTACCTCGGTAAAATCGTTTCTAAATATAGTTTTAAGGGTGAGGTTCTAGTAAAGCTAGATGCCGATGAACCTGAGATTTATGAAAACATGGAATCAGTTTTTGTCTTGATGAAAGGCAATGTACTGGTTCCATTTTTTATTGATAGATGCCGCCTGCATAAATCATCACTTTTACGAATAGATTTTGAAGAGGTAAAAGATGAATTGGCTGCCGACCGGATAATGGGACATCAGCTTTATTTGCCCTTATCTGCGCTTCCTAAGTTGGAAGGCGATAAATTCTACTTTCATGAGGTTATCGGTTTTGATGTACTAGATGACACTCATGGTAATATTGGAAAAATTACCGGAGTAAATGATACTACTTCTCAGGCTATTTTCGAAATTGAAAAAGACGGGAAAGAAATTCTAGTTCCTATAATAGATCAAATCGTGAAGAAGGTTGACCGCAACAATAAGGTTGTTCACGTAAGTACTCCAGAAGGCTTGGTAGACCTATATTTAGGGTAAACCAAACTAACTTGGTCTAGTCTACCCATTATAGAATATTTCAAATTTATTTTAGCGCATTCTCACAGAAAGAGATACATTTTTGAACTTCTGCTACGGCGTTAGAACCCTTAGGTATATCATATTCAAGCTCAACCGTTCCCGGGAAATTATACTTCTTATCACGAATCAGTTGTAAAGCACCTGTAAGTGGCGTGTCGCCACTGCCCCAAACCAGATTGCCTTTGCCATGGGCGGGAGTCTGTCTGTCTTTTAAGTGCATGCTTTTAATATGCTCATGCTTACTCTTTATAATATCTAAGGGAGCTGCATTTCCTGCAGCTACAAAATGACCTAAATCTAGATTTAAAGCATTGTAGTTGGATTGCTCTAATGCGGTATCCCATAAGGTAGGAGTCTGCTGCTCATGACCATGGTAAGCCACATAAATTCCGTGTTTTTTGGCAAAATTGCCCAGTCTCAGTGTGGTGGCATCGTCTCCAGGGTGCTCAACGGTAACATGGCTAGCTCCTAACACCTTGGCAGTTTTCATACCCCAATCAATATCAGCGTCCGAATTTTTTTTGCCAAAGGTATTTCTAGGTTTAAAGGCATAAATGTCAACACCTGCATCATTATACATTTTGCGAAATTTCTCGAATTTTTTCATATCCGCATTTTTTCGCCATTCGGTAACTTGTTGGTTGTAAACTGCTTGTTCAGCCTTTATTTCTGCGAGTTCTTTTGCTTCGTCATTGGTAATGTTTCCTCCCCGTTTCTTTTTCATCAAACCAAAAAATACGGTTCGATCTAATTTGTTTTCAGGTCTGCCAGCAAAAGTCTCTGCAGGGTCGCCTATTAGTTCAATGGCATTTACACCACAGTCTAAAATATATTGTAATGTGGCTTCTGCGCTTTGGTCTTCCATGCTTCTAAATGAATAGGTGATAACGCCTATTTGCACTCCATTAAATTTAGAGTTCGGTTTTTTGTAATATTTTAAAATAGATGGAGCACCAAAAAGAGATGGTGTAATCAGGGTTGAGCCTGCTGCTACCGTAAGTGTATTTCTTAAGAATTTTCGCCTTCCGGATTTTGAGTTGTTTTGCATTACAAATTAATTTAATAGTTGAGCCGTATATATTGATGAGTAAATTGTTCCAAAGGAAATTAAGTAATTTCATGGCTAAGGACAAGTTTTTGTATTCAGTATAACAAAAACCTTAAGGGGTTAAATTTTATTCGGATATTCACTTGTTCAATAATGTTTACATATAGATTTTTTCGAATGAAACCGTTCAAATTCAAACAATTCCAGATAGATCAAGACCGTTGTGCTATGAAAGTAGGTACAGATGGGGTGTTATTAGGTGCTTGGGCATCCATAGATAACAATCCTGAATCTATTTTGGATATAGGTGCGGGCACGGGGTTAATTGCCTTAATGATGGCGCAACGTAGTATGGCAGATACTATAGATGCCTTGGAAATTGATGAAGATGCCTATGAACAATGTGTTTCCAACTTTGAAGCTTCGGACTGGGGAGATCGACTTTTTTGCTATCATGCCGGTCTTGATGAGTTTGTTGAAGAATGGGAAGACCCTTATGATTTAGTAATCTCCAACCCGCCATTTTATTCGGAAGATGTTTCCAGTGGAGATGCATCGCGAGATACGGCAAGACAAAACCAATCGCTGCCTTTTGATGAGTTACTGGAAGGCGTATCAAAACTAATGGCTCCAAAAGGTTCGTTCGCTACGATAATTCCTTATAAAGAAGAGGAATGGTTTATAGAAATGGCTGCAACTTTTAAATTGTACCCAAAGCATGTCACTAGAGTTAAAGGTAATTCTACTTCGGATATCAAGCGTAGTTTACTGCAGTTTGGTTTTGAGGAAGTTAGGTTGGTAACAGATGAGTTGACCATTGAAATAGCGAGACATGAATACACGGAGGCCTATGTGGCATTGACTAAAGATTTTTATTTAAAAATGTAACAATCAGTGTTTATAATGTTATATTTCATCTGTATATTTGATTAAAATTCACTTTATGAGACCTGATTTATTCGAAGCGCCAGACTACTATAATCTTGATGATCTTCTTTCTGAAGAGCACAAATTGGTACGTGATGCCGCTCGCCAGTGGGTAAAAAGAGATGTCTCTCCTATAATTGAGGAATATGCTCAAAAAGCAGAATTTCCTAAGCAAATTTTAGGGGGCTTGGCAGAAATTGGGGCTTTTGGGCCGTACATTCCCGAAGAATTTGGAGGTGCAGGATTAGATCAGATTAGCTACGGACTTATTATGCAAGAAATTGAACGTGGTGATAGTGGTGTGAGATCAACGGCTTCGGTGCAATCATCGTTGGTGATGTATCCAATTTATACCTACGGAACTGAGGAACAACGAAAAAAGTACCTACCTAAGCTGGCTTCAGGTGAAATGATGGGGTGTTTTGGACTTACGGAACCTAATCATGGTTCTAATCCAAGTGGAATGGAAACTAAGTTTAAAGATATGGGAGACCATTATCTTTTAAACGGTGCTAAACTGTGGATTTCTAATTCTCCTTTTGCTGATATTGCTGTGGTATGGGCTAAAAATGAAGAGGGTCGTATTCATGGCCTTATTGTAGAGCGAGGTATGGAAGGATTTACTACTCCGGAAACACATAATAAATGGTCTTTGCGTGCATCCGCTACAGGGGAATTGATATTTGATAACGTAAAAGTACCTAAAGAGAATCTTTTGCCAAATAAGTCTGGGCTCGGTGCTCCGCTTGGTTGTTTAGATTCCGCTAGATATGGTATTTCGTGGGGAGCTATTGGTGCTGCTATGGATTGTTATGATACTGCTCTTAGATACGCAAAGGAACGTGTGCAATTTGGTAAGCCTATTGCAGCAACCCAGTTACAGCAAAAGAAATTGGCTGAGATGATTACTGAAATTACAAAAGCACAACTATTGGCCTTGCGTTTAGGACAATTAAAGAACGAAGGAAAAGCTACTTCTGCGCAGATTTCTATGGCAAAAAGAAACAATGTAGATATGGCTATTAAGATTGCTCGTGAGGCTAGACAAGTGCTGGGAGGAATGGGTATTACGGGTGAGTATAGTATCATGAGGCATATGATGAACCTTGAAAGTGTAATTACTTATGAGGGTACTCACGATATCCATCTGTTGATTACCGGCGCCGATATTACCGGTTTTCCTGCTTTTCAATAACCAGTATGTATTATTTCTCGATAATCGAGATTAAACGCTCCGAGGCTTTCCTTAAAGTCAAGATGTATTCCTTTTGATTCCACGTGAGCTTACCCCGAGGTAGTTTACTTTAATTAAGCCGAAATGTTTTTTAGAACATTTTTGATGGATTTGTTATGTTCTAACTCTAATTTTTTGGTTACTCTTTAGGTTATTTTGTAGGTGTTTTCTTCTCTGATTATCTCAAAAAGCGTTTTCACAACAGAAATCGGCTAGTTCACATCATTTTTTTTCAAATGGAGTACTCCTGCCGTAAGTTTACAGTGTTAATCAAACAGAAATAAAATTTTTCATTTTCATATAGTGTTCTCGTAAAAGAGTCTTATCGAAACCGATAAGACTCTTTTTAGTTTATCCCCTTTCGTCTGTATTTTCCTTTTTCTTTTCAATGGCTATATTCTATTTAACATATACGATAGCGTAGGGGTAAATCATTATGATAAATGTATACTTTACGCTTTATTCTTAGTATTTTACCCTTGTTTAACCAGAACAGTACGGGTTAAGCTAAACTCAAACCACTTTTTATTTGAATTCTTCATGCAGCTGAACGAAAGGATTGAACAAGAAATCGTTTCTAAAATAAAGGATAGTGATACCTTTAAGAATGCACCCACTAGTAGGGGGCTACTGCAATATCTCTATGAAGCTACTAAAAATGGAGCGCATTTAAAGGAGACTGTAATTGAACTAGAGTTCTTTAAAAATAATCTATCCGAAGAGAAAAATAATCCTAGGGTCAGGGTCAATATTTATAATCTTAGAAAAAAGTTGACGGCCTATTACGAAACAGAAGGCGATACAGATGGATGGCAATTAAAAATTGATAAAGGACAGTACAAAGTTCGTTTTGTTAAGAAACGAGCTCCAGTTGGTAGATTAAATAAGATCAGTTGGTCACAATTGTTTCCCTATGGTCTTTTGCTT
Source organism: Zobellia roscoffensis (assembly GCF_015330165.1). Lineage (NCBI taxonomy): Bacteria > Pseudomonadati > Bacteroidota > Flavobacteriia > Flavobacteriales > Flavobacteriaceae > Zobellia > Zobellia roscoffensis. The sequence goes on along the minus strand of NZ_JADDXT010000002.1, from coordinate 891,673 downwards.
GTGGCACTTGTAGCTTTGTTGCTTACAAATATGACTCCGAAATCACCCCTGTTATGGCAGTCTTTTTTGGATTCGGGAAAATCTACCAACCTCATTCTGGGCGACCATTTTGGAGCCATAGGAGAAACCATCACAGGAGAGAAGGGTTGGAGCCGGGATTTTGAAATTAACTCGGTTGATGAATTTTACGATTTACTGGAACGAAAACCAGAGTTGAAAGGAGTGCTTCACCCTTCAAAATATAGTTACACTACCCGCATGGCTGCTATGGCCACACAACAACTACAACAGTTTTTTCAAGAATACGATAAAGAGTTTTCAATTCGGTTTTCTACACAAACTACATTGCCTGAAATTAAAGGAGGCAATGCTATCTATGCGGGGCCAGTGAAAAATGAAAATCAGTTTATCCGCTTTTTTAATGATGCAAATCCTCACTTTAATTTAACTGCAAGAACTTTAGAACTATCAAATCATCCAACCTTAAAAGATACCTTGCTTACTTTTGGAGGTTCTTTGGTAGATCAAGAATATGCCATTGTATCCAAGTATCCGAGTATTGGTAATTCGGATCATTTTGTTTTCTTTTCGCAGCACGATATTGGTGTGAGTGCAACGGTTGAATATTTCACGAACAATGATAGCCTTCAGAAGTTTGAAAAAAAATATCTAAAGGGTAAGAAGTATTTCACGGCACTATTCAAAGTAAAAGGTCAGCACAGGGTCAATACCGATTTACATCTTGAAATGGTCGTTGGGTTTTAAAAAATCGGTTCTTATTTCATTGCCCGTATGATTTTCTCCATTTCAACTTTAGAAGGTCGTGGTCTTTTTCTGAATGAATTTGATTTGCCTGTTTCACGGTCAAACTCATCTGGAGTTCTAAAATCCGGTAGGCTATCCTTAGAGGCTTTACGAATATTATTCATTTCTGCACGTAATGTCTTTAATGTATTTTGATGCGCTGGGTCTCGTGCAAGGTTTTTAAGCTCGTAGGGGTCGTTAACCACATCGTATAGTTCTTCTTCCTGTCTAGGCGTAATAAAGCAAGCCATTTGGGCTTCGTTAAGTTTGCCTTTGTCCTTTAATGCTTGCATAGATTTAAAGGTACCGCCAATAAACGCATCTGCCGAAGGTGTATTCGGTAAATCTGTGTAAAAGTTTCGTATGTATTTAAATTCTTCGGAACGTACGGCACGGGTGTAGTCTTCATAATCATGCCAGTGATCTTCGGCATATATAATATCTCTTGTTTTGGTTTTTATATCGTCTAACAAAGGCGAAAAGTCTTCACCTTCAAAGCTTGGTAAGGCATCCAAACCTGCCAGTTTTAAGAAAGTTGGAGCTATATCTATAGAGCTTACCAAGTTGGTGTTAACGGAATTGGATTCTACTTCATTTGGCCATTTCACAATCCATGGAGTTTTTATGCCACCGTCGTAAAGTGTAGTCTTGTCGCGAGGAAAAGGTCTGCCATTATCACTTATGAATAGAATCATTGTATTATCCGAAATTCCTTGTCTGTCCAACTCCGCAACTACTTCGCCAACATAATTATCTAGACGGGTAATCTCATTATAATAATGCGTAAAATCTTCACGTACCTCTTTGGTGTCAGGAAAATAGGGGGGCAGTACTACATCTTCCAAAGCATGGGGATTCTCTATAATATCTTCGGTATAGGGTCTGTGAGGGTCTACGGCAGCTAACCATAAGAAGAAAGGTTGATTTTTTGGTCTTTGTTTAAGAACAGGTATCCATTCTTCGCAACCACTACCATCTCCCATTTGTTTGGTTTTTTCTCCGGTTGGCGATAACTGAAAACCGTGTGTACCCACATCTTTTACCAAATCAAAACGTGTTTTTATCGAGTCTCCTAAATGCCATTTTCCTGCTTGAGCGGTCCAGTATCCAGATTTTTTCAACTCTTCTACAAACGTCACTTTACTTGTGGGTAAAGGCCAATGTAGCTGCTCTGCATCCGTATTATGAGGATATAGGCCAGTTATGATACTCGTCCTACTTGGACTGCATGAGCTTGCCGTTAAGAATGCATTGTCAAAACGCATACCGTCTGCAGCCAATTGGTCTATATTAGGAGTTTTGATGTTTGGATGCCCATAGGCACCGCTATCGTCCCAGGCCATATCATCGGCAATTATAAAAACGATATTAGGGCGTTCCTCAGTAACTTTTGTTTCTTCTTTTTTCTTCTCTGCACAAGAGCAAACAAATAGAAGAGCTATTAAAATCAGGTGTAAATTTTGGTTTTTTAACATGGTAGTTTATTTGGAATATGGTCTAAGGTTTACTCTTAAAAGATAATTATCTGCAGTAATGAATAGGTATCTGCCATCATCACTAAATTCACAATTACCTGTATTTTTATCGGTTCTGATAGTTCCTAAATGCTTGCCTTTGGGAGAAATAACCAAAACACCATCAGGCCCCGCTAAGAAAATATTACCCTTGTCATCAATCTTCATTCCGTCCGGAGATTGTTTGCTAATACTTGCTTCACGTAATTTAGTAGCATCAAAAAATATTCTTTTGTTGGATACCTTTCCATTCCCAACAATGTCGTATGCTAAGATTTTAGGTTGTTCCTTAAAAGAATCAGCAACATATAAAGTCTTATTGTCGTTGGATACGGCAATACCGTTAGGAGCTTTTATAGCGTCATCCAAAAGAACTAATTCTTTGTTTTTCCCATAAAAATAGACTCCGTTGAAACCAATGTCACTTTTGCCATCACCTAAACCAAAAGAAGGGTCGGTAAAATATAGATTTCCATCTTGGTCATAATCCATATCGTTAGGCGAGTTGAACTTGTTACCCTTAAAATTGGTAATGACGGGTTCAAATTTAGGGTGAAGAGAATCCGTCAAACTTGTGAGTTTACTAATTCTACGGTCGCCTACTTGGCACAGTATTAATCCCCCTTCTGGGTTAAGAATAAGTCCGTTGGAACCTTTGCCGTTACTACCTTTTTCGATACCCGTATCACCGGAAGGAGCCATATATAAACTTAATCCGTCTAAATTATCCCATTCATAGATTTTGTTTTCCGGAACATCGGAAAAGATAAGTTTCTGCTCTTTTGGTAGCCATACAGGACCTTCGGACCAATTAAAACCTTCTGCTACCAATTCAATGCGGGCATGTGTTGAAACCAATGAATCAAACTCAGGAGCCAGACGCTCGACCCATCCGTATGTTGGATATTTTCTTAAAGAATTTAATACCGTTTGAAATTTTTCTTTTAGTTCTTTCTCCTGAGAAGATAGTTTGTCTACCGCTAAGGGTTCCTTTTCTAAAACATCATTTTTGGTATTGTAAAACCTACCATCTCCATAAAGCTTGTAGTTTTCGTTTAGAACAAATTCTGCTGGCGCAAATTGCTTTTTGTCCCAACCCGGTTTAGGGTCATAGCTCATAAAAACCCAATCCCTGCGTTCAACAGGTTCTCCTTTTAAGACCGGTAAAAAACTTTCGCCGTCGGACTCAAAACCGGCAGGGGTCGGAGTGTTTGTGGCTTCAAGAATAGTGGGCATAAAATCTATGGCATCAATAAACTCATTTGATGCGCTGCCTTCTTTTATATGACCGGGCCAATTTGCAATAAACGGAACTTTAATACCAGCTTCTGTTGTTAAACCTTTACCACCTTGAACCATTCGATCTCCCATTTTGGAAAATATAGTTTGGTGTGTTCCATTATCGGAATAGAGCATTAAAAGTGTGTCTTCACGAAGCCCCTTTTTCTCAAGGTTATTTACAATCTCTCCAATAATCTTATCTAGATACTCCACCATATCTTTGAAATATACCGTCTCGTCATCAAGTCTTTTTTCGGCATATTTCCAATCATCGCTATTAGGGGTTGGGTTGAACGGACCGTGCGTTAACGCCATTGGATAATACACAAAAAATGGTTTGTCATTTTGACGGCCTACGAAGTCATTTAAATAATCAGAAAATATGTCTGGACCGTATTTACCGTCAGTACCTTCCAAGAATTTGCCGTTTTGGTAAATTGTGGGGTTGGCAAATCGGGAGCCTTTATCTTCTGTGTGGAAGGCGTGAAACATGCTGTATTCATCAAAACCAGCATCTTCTACTTTCATGCCAATTCCCCTTCTGTGCTCACCTCCGGGATAACCAGGCGGGTCATAACTTTGCAATTGCCATTTACCCACCATGCACGTGGCATAACCGGCATCTTGCATGATGTGGCCAAATGTTTTTTGTTTTGGATTCAAAATTCCAAAGGCTTCCCAATTCCTAAAATTGTACAGCCCAGTCATAAGTTTTACTCGAGTAGGCGTACATAGGGGTTGGGCGTATGCTTGGTTGAATTGCATGCCTGTTGCGGCAAGCTTGTCAATATTTGGTGTGTTGTACGAAGTTCCGCCGTAACTACCAATTCCTTCATAGCCAAGGTCATCCACCATAATTAGAATTACATTGGGCCTTTTGTCCTCACTATTCTGGTTGGTCTTTTGGGCGTAACCAGAAAGTGTCAGCAGAGAAAAGAAGAATACATACTGAAATCTGTTTTTCATTTTTTTAAGCTTTTGGTTCTTTTGGTTGATACGGTTTCTGAATAGCGTAGTTCTCCGGTTCTTCCATCGAAAAACTGAAAAATTACCTGCGGATGTTCATAGGCAACCCAACGTTTGTCGCCTAATTTTTGAGGGTTATTGAATACATTGTTAAGCTGTACCACGCAATAGTGAGGATAAAGACGTTCGGGTCTAGGAATGTCATCTAATACAAAGCTGGACCAACGAATGTCCATTTCTCTTTTGTCAAATTGATATAAACCCGATTTTGGACGGCCTCCTTCATCAGATAACCTGTGGTTAACCGAATTGTGTGGTCCTGAGCAGAACTCCCAAATTTGGTCCGTAATTTTTACAGCAAAACTATTGTGAAGATCGCCTGTAAGAACAAATACCGGTTGATCTAAAGTTTCCCAGAAATCTATAAGTTTCTCGCGTTCATCAAGAAAAACGGTCCATGATTCATCTTTGTTACTGGCCATGGCGTAACCACTTGCACCTACATGGGGAATCATAAAAGGTACTGATGAAAATAGGAATAAGAAATCTGCTTTACTGTTTTTCATTTCCTCTTTTAACCATGCCAATTGGTCTTTGCCTAGCAAACTAAGTCCAGGTTTATCTCTGTTCTGAGTATCGTGCCATTGGCGGTTGGTCTTGGTGTCTAGAAGAAAAAAGTCACTGTTTCCTACCGTAAATTTGGAGTATGATTTCCGGGCGATGGAATAATTACCCGTGCCATTGGCAACCGCAGGTGGGTCAATGCGGATTTTATTTTTGTTGATGACTTCTACAATGTCATATACTTTTGAATTCGGGTTCCCAAAATGAAGGGAGTCCAAAACAATATCATCTACACCAGCTGTTGGCGTTCCCCAATGTACATGAAGATTATCCATTTCTGAATAATCAAGTTCAGTAAAATTGGCTTTCGAATCCACTAAAATATCAGAGTTTTTTTTGAATTTTGCCTTTCCAAAATGTATGTCCTGTTTAAATATTACGGGATCGGCCCATCCCAAATAATCATACCAAGCGGCTGTGGCAATATCTCTAAAAACAGTTCTTCTATCCCTTCTGCCAGCGGTGCCTGCACCCCAGATATCATTGATGAGCTCATGGTCGTCAAAAGTGAAATATGAAGGGACATTTCTGTGCCATTCTGCTAGATTGTCCGCTTTATCTAAATACGATTTGTAATTCTCCCAAACCCCAACTACCGTAGGGGCATTGGTAACAAGGTCTGGCTGCTCTTTTTCTTGAATGTTTTGAGTCTTGCGCCACTCAGAAGCAGGGTAGTCTCTTTTTTCCTCGTACAGCCAATCGCCATTCATAACCGCAAAGTTGATATCGTTTTTGACCTCGTCCAACATGGTAGTGTAGGTGGGTAGACTTGGACCAATGCCATTAGCCGGATTCTGACTTGCACAAGAACCAAACTCGAATTTAAAATTAAAGAGACCTTCAGGATTATATTTTTCGTTGGCATAGTCAGCCGCAGCAGGTAACGTTCTAAAACTACCTTCTTTACTTTGTTTTCCGTTGATAGACAGATGATAGGTGTACTTCGTGTCAGGAGATAAATTGGTTAAGGTTACCCAACCTGTATTATCATCTGCTAAGAGGGTTTTGACCGGAATGTTTTTGAAGCTATCTGAACCTTCTTTTTTCTTGTATTTCACCTCAAATGTTCCTGGTGAAGCTGTTCTGCCCCAAACCCGAACCGAATTTTGGGTAACATGCCCAAGAATTGGTCCATGAGTAATATGGTTTATCTCCTGAGCAGTAAGGCAAAACGAGAAAAGTATAAAAAGTAAAGTGAATTTATAAGAGGTCATAGCTGGTTGGTTTAGTGGTGAGATTCAGAATTAATTAAATGGGAACAGTTCTGATGCCTCACTCTCGTTTTCCATGATTTGCTTCATTTCTTCAACTATTTCTGGGTGTTGGTTGGCTACGTTTTTAGTTTCCGATTCATCATCAGCTAAGTTGTAAAGCTCAAATATACCTTGTGGTTTTTTATTGAAGTTATAAATAACCCCTTTCCAATCTCCTTTACGTACGGCTTTTCGACCTTGCTGAATTGGAAATTCCCAATACAAGTGGTTATGTTCTTTTTGATTGTCTTTGTCCAAAAGAGTAGGTAAAAATGAGATACCATCACTACTGGCAGGAACATCTACCTTAGTGATTTCACCAAGCGTAGGCATAACATCCCAAAAAGCGGAAACGTGATCAGATGTTGTTCCGGCCTTAATTTTATTAGGCCATGTTACTATGAACGGAGAGCGTATGCCGCCTTCGTACAGGTCTCTTTTAATTCCTCTTAAACCACCGGAACTATTAAAAAATTCTGGATCGGCACCGCCTTCTGCATGTGGTCCATTATCGCTTGCGAACATAACAATGGTGTTATCTTCAATACCAAGTTCCACTAGTTTGTCCAAAATTTGGCCAACATATACATCCATACGATATACCATAGAAGCAAATGCGGCGTGTGGCTTAAGTTGTGGCGCGTATTCCATGTGAACAATATTAGGACCGTAATCTGATGTGAAATCGTTTTCTGCGGTAAAGGGAGTTTCATCAAATGAATCTTTAAACTTGTTGAAGATAGAATCATTGGGTGAAATTAACTCTGCATGAGGCAGTACAAAAGGTACGTAAGCAAAAAATGGCTTCTCTTTATTTTTTTCAATAAATTCTAATGTGGCTTCCTGAATTTTGTCTGGCGCATACGTTTCTGTTTTTGTCCAATCGTTGCCTTCCAATAGAATCTTATCTTCATTGTGCCATAAATGGGGTGGGTAATATCTGTGGGCCATACGCTGGCAATTGTACCCATAAAATTCATCAAAACCTTGTGCTACAGGGTCGCCTTCGGAACCAATAAAACCTAATCCCCATTTTCCAAAAGCTCCTGTGGTATAGCCTGCGGTTTTCATCAACTCGGCAATAGTTACTGAATTACCGGGTAAAGGTGTTTGCCCTTCGCCTTCAAGCTCTTTATTGCCTCTAATTGGGGTATGACCGGTATGCTGTCCCGTCATGAGAGATGATCTTGCTGGCGCACAAACTGGTGCACCGCTGTAGTGTTGGGTAAAGGTTATACCTCTTTTTGCTAATTCATCAATACGTGGCGTTTTAAACTTTTCCTGTCCATAGGAGCTTAGGTCGCCATAACCAAGGTCGTCGGCTAAAATATAGATAATATTGGGCTTCTGTTCTTTTTTTGCGTCGTTTTTGTTTACCGTTTTTGCTTCTTCTTTGCAAGAACCTAAAGATAAGAATAGGGCAATGGCAAATAGAAATGAAAAGATAGATGTAAAGCGTAATTTCATAGTGGTGTTCTTTAATTTTAAAATTGATATGATCAATTTTTGGGTTTTACAACTACTTAAAATAAGTTGTATTGTTAGTCCAATATCCTACAAAGTAAAGCACTAGGCAATGTAGTTATTTTACCTCGTATAGTTTATGCCCTTGACCATATGTTGCATAGTTAAAGCAAATTGATCATAAGTTAGGCAGAATTTGTACTCCACAATACATTTCTTGTACTCTTATGTACACCTGTTCATTTACTTCAAATTATCTTTAGACTTTGCTCGTGAGGGCTGTAATATATTTTGGGTTTATGATGCATTGTCTATGGAAGACTGTTTTTGTAAATGTGTTTTCCTTTTTTTTCTTTTCTTTAATACAGGCGCAATCTTCGGACGCTATTTCTGGCAAAGTAATTTCAGAGGGTTCAGAACCTTTGGAAGCTGTTGCAGTAGTATTGCTGAGTGTGAAGGATTCTACTTATGTGGATTATACCGTTACAGATGTACATGGAGATTTCAAAATTACAGATGCGCAGAAGGGAGATTACATATTGAATATTTCTTCATTGGGTTATATCTCATTATACAAGAACATTTCATACACCGGGGAAACTCTTGATTTTGGAAACTTAACTCTTGTAGAAGATACATATGAATTGGAAGGGGTTACCTTAACTGCAGTTGTGCCAGTGCAGATAAAACAGGATACTATAGCTTTCAGTACTAATTCTTTTAAAGTGGATCCAGATGATAACCTGGAAGAGTTACTAAATAAAATTCCGGGACTGGAAATAGATTCTGATGGCAAGGTAAATGCACAAGGCAACGAGGTTACCAAAATTATGATTGATGGTAAGGAATTCTTTGGTGGTGATCCATCTATAGTGCTTAAAAATTTATCTGCAGATGCCATTGCCAACGTGGAAATTATAGATAAGAAAAGCGATGAATCTGAACTAACAGGCGTTGCTGATGGAAACAAAGAAGTGGTTATAAATTTTACTTTAAAAGAATCCAAAAAAAATAATGGTTTCGGAAAGGTGTCTGCAGGAGCTGGACTTGATAATAGATATTTTGGGAATCTCAACTATAATAAATTCACTTCTAAAACACAATTTTCTATAATCGGTAAAACCAATAATATCAACATAACAGGGTCTAATATTCAAGATTTTTTAAAGAATGCAGATGGTGTTGATGGCGATGGTGATGATGAAGAAGAACAGAACACGGCCCAAAAAACAAAAAGCTTAAGCGGTTTCCTAAATACAGGAGTGGCAGGGGTAAATGTGGGGCATGAGTTTAAAGAGAAAAAGTCTTTGAACGGAGATTATTTCTATAACCATTCTAAGAATGATGGTACTTCGGTATCAAAACGAATTACTTTTTCCAACGCCAATAATTTTGATTACGTGGCCGAAAATGAATATATAAATACAAAAGATAATCACAATGTAAATCTAGATTACAAGAATAAATCCAACCCTAACAATAGTCTTATCGTTAAGGGACAATTGATTTCCGATGATATAAAAAGCTACTCTAATCGTATGGGGCGCTATTTTAAAGAGGAAGAACTCAGTACTAAAAATGATAATCTCTCTAATGTTGATCGGGATAGAAAACGCGCCAATTTGGGTATCAATTTTTATCAAAAACTAAGAAAGAAGGGCAGGAGCCTAGCTACGGGACTCAAAACTTCTTTTAATAGTTCTGCCATGAAAAACGACCAGAATACGTTAATAACCAGACGTGTAAATACGCCTAAGGAATCAATAAAAGAACTTAATACTATTCGTGATCAGAAACTGAATACTTCTATTGTAAATTTCAACTTCAAATATACCGAACCTCTTGGGGGCAATCATTACATGAAGATAGAGTCTTACATGAGCAATAAGGTAGATAGGGAAAATGTCTATCAGAATAAGACCACTATAAGTGGCAATAACAAAGAAGAGATTTTAGAATACGACTACGACCATAATGAAAATAATTACCAGACCCGTTTAGCACATAGTTATACTACAAGAAAAATCAATACCTACACCGCAATGGAATTACAAGATGTGATACGTTCATTTGGTGTGGTGAATGAGACGGCAGCAGTTACGGATCGGTTGTTCGTTAACCCCATGGCAACCGTGCAGTATATTCCTAAAAGAGGTCAGAAATATAGGTTTAATTATAAAAAGAACATCCGAAGACCACGCCCTATTGAGAGTTCTACGGTGGTTAACGATTTAAATCCTTTCTCTATACGAAAAGGGAATCCGGACCTTGTGGCTGAAAAGATGGATGCACTTACTCTCTCTGCCATAATTCATGATTTCAAATCCTCGTTTAGCTTTAATACGCGGTTACAGTATCAATATTCAAAGGATGCTATTATTAAAAGTGTTGATGTAGATGATGATTATATAAGAACGTTGAGTTATGAGAATAATGGAGTTAAGCGCAGGCTGAATGCAACTCTGGGTTTTAGTCAGAGAATAAAAAGTCTGGGCATACGCTACTCGTTTAGAAATCGCAACTTTTTTAATGCGAATAATGCTATTATCAACTTTCAGCTTAATGAGGTAACCTCCAAAGATTTTTTGTTTAGCGGAACGTTAGAGAACAATAATAAAAGCCTGGTAGATATAAAAGCTGGCGCTACTTATAGTGTGAATAATACCTCATTCTCTATAGAGCGTGATTTAGATAGAAAGTACACTAAACAACAGTATTTTTCTATGCTTGATTGTGATTTGGGGAAGAAAGTGAACTTCAATACCCAATTTGATTATTTTATTTACACGGATAATGCTTTTGCGTCTAATGAGAACATTCCGCTTTGGAACGCCACTGTATCATATGCCTTTTCAAAACAAAAAAGTCACGTTTTAAAGTTGTTGTTTATTGATTTGCTTGATAAAAATATAGATATCTACAGACGTAGTACAACCAACTATTTTGAAGAGACTACCTCCGAAAGTCTGGGGCGTTACTTTATTGTGAGTTACATGCACAAACTTAATAGTAGGCCCAGAAAAGGGTAATTCAATAGGAAAATAAAAAAAAGTCCCCAGCAACATATGTACTGAGGACTTCTAAACAAACTAGCGTGATAAACTCACTAACACAACTACATTAAACTTCTTATTTCAGGCTTTCTTTATACCCTTGAACGGCTTTTTTAAACCCTATTTCTTCACCATCTACCATCTTCTGGTATTCTTCCGGTCTTTTTTCTTTCACCCATTTTAGGGCATCCACAGAAATAGCATGTACAGGATGATATTCTGAGCCTACGGGTCTCATTTCTTCATCATATGCCAAAGTCTTATCGCGCATCTTTTGCAATACATCTACATACTTAGGGTTTTTTGCTAAGTTGTTTAATTCTTGCGGATCGTTCTTAAGGTCATATAATTCTTCTTTATCCTTGTTAGGGGCAAAGAATAACTTTTGACTTTCATTAAGTTTTCCTTCTGCTTTTAGCGTACGCATTCTATGAACTGCAGGGCGGTAGAACTCTAAATAGGCCTGACGCGCATCATACGGAACTTCTGGCATATCATTACGGATGTATTTCCAATCACCAGAGGTAATAGCGCGGGATTTTTCTTCTATCTCGTCCCAAAGATCACGGGCTCCGTACACATAATCGCGTTTAAAATCCTTATCGAAAATCGGTTTTCCGGTCATGTATTCGGGAACTTTTATATCGGCAAAATCTAATACTGTTGCCGTAATATCCGTGGCAGAAACTACATCTTTCCTAATTTGGCCTGCTTTTAAATCTTTTGGGTAATAAACGATAAGTGGAATGTGCAATCCTGGGTCTTGAAGATATCCTTTTCCACGAATATTGCACCGGCCGTTATCCCCAATAAAGATAACAACAGTATTGTCGGCCATTCCCTTATCTTCCAATTCTTGAAAAATCATTCCTACCTCATTGTCCAAAAATTCTATTTGGTCTAGATATTTCGCCCAGTCCAAACGAATTACTGGGTCATCGGCCATGAATTTTGGGAGTTCCACATCGGCAGGGTTAACAGGGTGTTTTGAATTTTCTCGAACCTCGTCCCACCAATCGCCTCTGTGACTAGCCACAAGTTGAATTTGCGCAAAAAATGGTTGGTCTTCTTTCTCAAACGTATCGTACTTGTCGAAAATCCCGAACTGTGTTTTTCCATCCCACGGACCTATAGGTTCATGTTTAAAATTAGCATCTATTTTACGACCTTGTCCCATGACACCATGATGTCCTAAAATAGTAGTATAACCTGCTTCTCGCAACCAATAAGTAAAAGGTTTAAACTGCGGGTCTAAAGGAACATCTCTATTGCTTCTATGATGATGTGCATTTATTTTTACCTGATGCGTTCCCGTAAGCATTGCAGAACGACTAGGGGAACAAATAGGGTTGGTTACAAAGCAGTTTTCGAATTTAACGCCTTCCTCTGCCATCTTATTCAGATTGGGAGTTTTTACACCTTTCATACCGTAACACTCAAGATCAATACTCATATCTTCGGCCATGAGCCAGATAATATTTGGCTTCTCTTGAGCGAAGGTCAAACAGGTAAAGATTATAAAAATACCAGTCGTTATTATTTTTTTCATTGCTTCCAATTTCATGTATTGTATCTCGTTTGTATTTGGTTTAAAACTCTGGAACGGCTTCTTTCTCCCACTTTTTAAGCTGTTTCTTCATTTTCTTGGCTTGGTCAACTTCTATATCAATGAGGTTTCTAGATTCGCTTCTATCGTTTTTGATATTGAACAAATCGTGACGACCACTGTGGTATTTAACCATTTTCCAATCGCCGTTCATAATGGCGGTATATTGGTCTTCATAACTGCGGAAGAAAAATAGATTACGTTCTTTGAATTTCTTGCCTTGTAGGAGAGGCATCAAACTTTTGCCTTGAATATCTTTTGACTTTGATTTTTTACCTGATGCAATTTCTACCAAAGTAGGGAAGACGTCAATTGATTGTACGGGAACGTCACATGAAATACCGGGCATTGTAACTCCAGGATACTTGATGATAAAAGGAACTCTTGCACCACCTTCGCCTAAAGTGTTACCACCTGTTTTTCCACCGGATAAGGGAGCATTACTGAAATAACCACCTTGGTCAGATAGTAAAATTACAACAGTATTTTCTGCAATTCCCTTTTCGTCAAGTGCCTTTCTGACTTTTCCTACGGATTCATCCATGGCGCTTACCATTGCTGCATATTGTGCGTCTTTACCGCTTAGACCCTCTTTTTCATAGCGTTCGACCCAATCGTTTCGGCCAATGTGCGGACCATGTACGTTATAGTACCAAAGAGATAGCATAAAGGGTTGTTCTTTATTATAATCGCCTATAAATTTTTCCGCGCCATCGGTAAGAACATCGGTAAGGTATGTGCCTTCTGGAAAGTTAGGTAAGGGGTTTCCCGTTTTAAAGAAAGGTGCATAGTAGTTTCCGGGGTGGCCATGGTCTCCTGTGCCGTATTGTGCATCAAAACCTTGATGTACCGGATGGTATTTTTCACTGCCAAGGTGCCATTTACCAATAAACATATTGTAGTAACCAAATTCTTTCAGTCGCTCCGCATAGGTGACTTCCTCCAATGGCAACCAATTTCTTGAAGGCATCTGTACAGGGTCTGTAGGCCATAAATTGTATTTTCCACCAGGGACGTTATTTTTCGCCGCCTTCTCTTTACTGTCAATAATATGGCGTACCATTTGAAAGCGTACTGGTTCTTTACCTGTTAATAGTGAAGCTCTACTAGGGCTACAGGTTGGGGTAGCAATGTAGGCACGTTCAAAATTAAAACCGTCTTTTTTGAGTTGGTCAATATTGGGCGTGTGGAACTTTGTATTTCTAAAACCCACATCGGCCCAACCGTAATCATCTACAAATAGTAATACAATATTAGGTTGTTCTTGTGCTATTCCTTTAAACATACTGATAAAGAGAACTGCTAAAAAGAAGATATTTTTCATTTTGTAATTTAATTGATAGCGTAAAATGCAGATTCAGGTATTTGACCTTTTTCAATTGATGGTCCGGTCCACTGTAAATCAAGATTGTTCTTTGTTCCTGCTTTCTTCTTGAAGTAAACTCTTATGGGATGGTATCCTGCTTTTAAGTTCATGGTACCTTCTTTAATAGAGCCGTCTTTGTAACCGTAACCGGCATCTATCACAGCTGCCTCGTGAATGCGTACAAAGGCTTTGTTGGATGAGGTTAGGGAAAAGGTGTACTTGCCATTGGTAGGAACTTTAATAAAGCCTTCAAAAAGAAAGACATCGCCTTTGTTTTCAATTTTTTCAACTGTAGGTAAGCTAACTGTGCCTTCAGCATCAGGAGTTAAATTATCAATTTTAGGCAACCAAGGTGTTTCATCTGCAAAAGCAGTCCATTTTAGGCCATTTTTTACATTGTGTACGGAAATTGAGGGGACTGCAGCATTATCATAAGGTCTTGAGGCCGTGGTATCCGGCATGCGAACCTGAAGCGCGCGTTCTTTCATTTGAACCTGAAGTGCCTCCATATTTGGTAAAGTAGCCAGATTTGTGGTTTGGTGGGTGTCTTCCACAACATTATAGAATTCAAAGTCATCATCTGCTCCCTGGATATTGTATCGTAACCCTACAATATCTCCTTCGCGCATCATTTGCATTTGTTTTCTATGTCTTCCACGATTATTGGTGGCAAATTCTTCGTATTCGGGAGTGTTACCGCTTTGATTGTATTCTACGTAAATAAGGCTTTCCTGTTGTTTGCCTTTTCCGGTTAGGCTAGGTAGAAGCGAAACACCATCACTATTAACAGGAGCAGGATAACCAGCTGCTTCAGTAAATGTAGGTAACCAATCATAAGCTATACTTGGCGACGCTATGACTTTACCAGAGGGTATTTTCGTTGGCCAACGTGCTATTAACGGTGTGCGTTCTCCACCTTCAAGAACATCTCTTTTAATACCATCAAAAGGACCGAAACTATTGAAAAAGTTGGCAGCATATTCTTCTTCCAAATAAGATTCCATAGAAGGTCCGTTGTCCGAATTGAAAACGACCAACGTATTTTCGTCAATATTAAGGTCTTTCAACAGTTGCAGTAAATCGCCCACTTCGTTATCGATCCGTCGTGTGCTACTTGCGTATCGCTTGTATACATCTGGCCAGGCGACTTCCGGAGTACTTGAGTCTTCATCATGGTCATAGGTAATATTGGCGTAATCTGGGTGAATGTATGAATCCACTTCACCTGAAGCTGTGTTAATCATATTTCCTGGTTTTCCAACCCATTGCAATCCGCCATTTAAACCTCCTCCTTCGGGGTAGGCTTGCGTTGCGAGTTCTAGAACAGCATGGGGAGTATCAAAAGCTAAGTACATAAAGAAAGGTTCTTGCTTTTCTTTTTCCTGCACCTGTTCTACAATCCATTTTTTAGCAACGGCTGTCCATAAATCGCCTGTATAACACTTATCTAAACCTTCACTTACCTCATTTTTATTTTCATAGACTTCTTTTTTACCACGATAAACACCTTCAACAGGATAATGCTCATGACCATCCCTATGACGTATATAGCCATAGTAGTAATCAAAACCTCTATTGTTGGGATGTGCGGGCCAAGAATCTCCATTTTTAGACCAGCGGCTAGACCCTTGTAAACCCCACTTGCCAATTGCGGCTGTCTTGTATCCTGCGCGCTGCATTACATTTCCAAGGGTGTTATTGTCGGCTAGAGCCTTGTCAAACTGACCATCTCGTACATTGGCATGTCCTTGGCTAACTCCTAAAAGAACTGATGAACGCGAAGGAGCACAAACTGGTGCAGCCGTGTAATGATGGGTAAGCATAGCGCCTTCCGAAGCCATTTTGTCCAAATGTGGAGTTAATGTATAAGGTTCGCTACGGTCATTGTTTTCTTTTCTTTGATTTTGAAAAAAAGCACCTATGTCTCCATAACCCAAATCATCGGTTAGGATATAGATGATATTCGGTTTTTCTTGGGCAAAAGAAGAAAATCCGGTTACAAATAGAATTGCTGTTAATAATCGTGATGCAGCTTTTAAATGTGACATGCTATTAATTTAGGTTTACTGGAATGTTGTATTATCTAAACTTTAGTTTGGGCATGGAGTCATCTTTCTCCAGAATGTTTTCAGCTTTTCCTTTGTATTCATTTTTTTTGAAAACAACATCTTTAGAAGCCTTCACTCGTATAGCAGGGTTTTCAGGATATAACATTGGGAAGGTGCCTGAGTTAGTAATCTTGTTTCCTTCAAACACTAATCCATCAACATTCGAAATTTCCAATATCATGTTGTCAAACTGATTGAATACATTATCAATTATTTGAATATTTTTAAAGGCGATGTTGTTGTTGTCATCATCCGTAACAAAACGAATTACCCCTCTGTTGTGCCCACTATGTTGATTGTCTTGAAACGTATTGTTTCTAATGGTTAAATTGGCAGCATTACCAGACTCAAACCAATGGCTGCTCTCAACCGGTACTAAGATAGCCTCCATTTCAGTACTGAAGAAATTATTCTCGATAAGGGTTTTCTTCGGATTTGAAATTAATAACCCACGAGCCCTATTCCGGCTAATATCACAGTTTTGAACCAACAGCTCAGGGTAAGCCTCTAAATTTTCTATTAAATCACCCACTTTTAAATTTTCGGGAAGCGGTTCCTTAAAAGTGATGATTTGATATCTACCATTTATTTCTTTTATATTTTTAAGTGTCAGATGGCTGTATGCAAAAAATGAGTCTGCCAAACGAACCAAGCCAATAGTGTCATTCACTTTTCCAATAGTAAAACCCTGTTGCTGCGCGTGGCCTATGCGTACCCCAATACTTTTTTCACCTAGAATGTCAATTATCTCTTGGTAAGTGCCATGTACGTTGGTGGCATCATCCAATTGATTGTTGAACGTACAGTTTTTTAATACCACTTTACCACGGCAACCTACAAAATGGGTAGCATCCGCAGAGGTAGATACCATTCTGCCATTTGAAGGTTTTACGTGAAAACCATCTAAGATAAGATCAGAGGAGTTCTCTGCAATCAGGCCCATACCACCCGCATGGTGTACTGTTACATTATTAATATTGAAACTATCCGTCCCCGTAACACGGAATGCAGGTGCCAGCCTATTTAGGCTTTGGTCTCCTTTACAAACCATAATCATGCCTACTGGAGGTAGTTTTTTCTTGTGATTGTATATGCGAAGGGTGCCGGGTTTTAGTTCCTCAACTCTTAAATTGTTTTCTTTACCTCTAACTTTTTCTACTTTGGAGCGTGGGTCTACTTTGTATTTGTATTCTATTTTATCAAAGTTGTGCTGTACTTTGGAATTCCTAATAGTGGTAATGGAAGTATAAGCTTCGGTATTAAAAGCAATTGCTTTTCGTTCAGGGTCGTAAAGAATGGATTGCCCAAGGTCGTGCTCATAGTATTCTTTTAGAAAGATGAGTTGTTCATTCCTGATCTCATATGGATACTCGTCCGAAAAATGGATGTCAAAAGTGTTGTTTTTTTCATCGTTGGCTACGATAGTGCCCTCGCTGTGAAAAGACATAGCCCAATCTACAGTAACATTCTGGATTGTAATGTTTTCAGAACCTTCTATTAAGAAAGGAATCATTCTGCCATGGTAAATAAAGGTAGAACCTTGGCCGTCTATAACCAGGTTTTTAAAGCCAATAAGGGGCAGTGCCATTTTTGCCATAACATCATCATGGTTAGAAATACGAGTGAAACGTTCGTATGCCTTATCCGGATAAAAGTGATAGGTGCCTTTCTCAAACTTTATTTCAGAAATAGGATTTTTATCGGCTGTCATTATTCTCGCTAGAACTGCAGGAGTAGCATCTTCTGAAATAGAAGTTGTAAAAAGCACTTGCTCGCCATTGTTTTGCTGGGCGTAACTAGTTGTTGAAATAATGGCTAAAATAAGAACGGACCAATTGGCTATAATTTTTCGCATAGTTTTCTAATAGTTTGACGAGGTCATTTTATAAGAGCCAATTTATAGGTTCATTGAAGTTTTTTTGTCGTCAAGGGTAAATATTATGTCTGCGGCTATTCAAACCACGCATTTGTGGGGCTTAAAGCCCAAAACAGTTAACTAATAGAGAATAAAGGATTTACTATTTTTTAATTTTGGCAAACCCTTTATTACGCTTGTATTTTACCTTTTCAGTAGATGTTCCTTCTAATTTAAGAACTTTATCTGCATTCCCTTTATAGGTGTTATTTGAAACCTCTACGTTGATACAATTTTTAAAATCGAATTGATATCCATCAGGATGTAATGAAGAAGCCGTGGTGGTCTGTTCAATTACGTTACCGGAAATGGTAAGTCCGTCAACGCGGTCTGACCAAACAATCCGGTTATCAAAGGTTTTAATGTTGTTATTGATGAACCTGATGTTGCGGTCATATATTTCGGTCTGGTTAAAAGTCTTTCCAAGGCGTGGAGTGATATTTAAAATAGCATGCTCCATTCCGCTGTAAGCACAATACTCAAAGTTGTTATTCTGTATCAATACATCTTCAACGGCGCCAGATTCATACCAAAAATAGGTTTCTCCCCTAAAGAAAATGGATGACATCATAGATGAAAAATTGTTGTTCTCTATAACGGTTTTTAAAGGTGTTTTTAAAACAATATTCCGTGCCCTGTGGTCTTTTATGGTACAGCCGCGCATGGTGAAAGTGGGGTTCCACGTTTTGTTTTCCAAAATATCTCCCACGACTAAATCAGCAGGAAGTTCATTTTTAAAAACGATGTCCGAGTATTTGTCGTTAACAACGGAAACATTGGCAACCACATTTTCAGAACCTCTTTTGGGGCTTGGTTGCTGAATGAACCATACTTCATCATCGGAAGCAGCAAACTCAAAGCCCATTTGTTCAAAATGTTGAAGGGAAACTCGTACAGTATGTTTATCCAAAATTTTATCTACAACCACATAGGTTCCGTGTACATTGGTGCCATCATCCAACATATGTTTAAAAGTCGAATTCTCTATTAGAATATCACCCTTGCAATTCGCAAAATGAGTAGCATCGGCAATCGTAGAAACTACACGGTCAGAACCCTCACGGACATAAATACCACAATTGTTGATGGTTATATTTTCGGTTCGTTCAAATAAAAAGCCCATTCCCAAAGCATGGTGAATAGTGATATCTTCTAAATGGATGTTTTTGGAAGAGGTAATTTGAAAAGCCGGAGCATAACGGTTGTGGTCATGGTCTCCTTTGGAGTTTAAAATAGAACCGACTGGCGGATACTGTTTTAAATGTTCATGAAAACGAAGCACTCCATCAGGTCTTTCTTCCACCCAACGCGGGCGGCTGCTCATATCCCAAGCACCATGGGCAACCCTTTTGTATTCAGCATTAAATGCTAATGTGCTTCCCAATTCTGGAAATGAAAATCCATCTACATTAGGGAAGAAAATACGGTCCTTTTTAAGCTCCCAAGAAAACCCATCAGTAAAGGGTTTGATGTCTCGCCACCCCTCTATTTTGTCTACGGCTAGCACTTCCCCTTGAAAAAGAAAAGGAATGTCCCAGTCCATTTTCAGGTTTTTGACGGCAAATTGATTGCAGTTCCGAATCTGAAAAGGAGCTACTTGACCGTGAAACATGAATTCAGCACCATTGCCTTCTATCGTTACCGAATCAAAATCTTCCAATAAAAAAATGATGTTTTTTAATCCGTTGCCATGGTTCGTGATATAAGAGTATTGCTGAGTAGCGTAATCAGGTAAAAAATTATAAGTGGCTTTTTCAAAAACTAAGGTTAGATTCTTATCAGTAGTATTTTCCAAAGCTTTGCGGACTATAGGTGTCATGTCCTCTGCTTCGGGTTTTATGTGAATAGTCTGCTGTGCCGTAAGATTAAATACCCCGAAAATTAGGATAGCAAACAAGTAAACTGTCTGTGTAAATTTGAAATTTTTCATCTTATATTTTTAGAGGTTTACACCGGTGCCTTGCAAAGAATTGTCATGGTCCCAAGTAATGAGCCAAGGGTCTTTGGTTTTTAATTGAAAAGCTTTCATTTTGTTTTTTAGAGCTTCTAAAACCTCTGCATAGTTTTTATCATTTGCTAAATTTTTACTCTCGTCTGGGTCATTAGATAGGTCGAATAATTCAAATTCAGGTCTAAAGAGATAGTCTTTAACCTTACGTTTGCCAAAGAATTCCTTATCACTTCGGTATACCTCTTGCCATGTAGATGCAGCCCAAAGGTCTGATGCAAATGGGTATTCTTGTCGCCAGGCAATATTTCTAATAAGCTTGTAATTTTTATCCCTTACAACCCGCATAGGATAGTACATGGTAATTTCATGAAAGGTATGAGAAGCATATATCTCATCCCAACCCTTGGGGTTTTCCTCAGCGAGTATTTTTTTGAACGATTTGCCATGAAAATCGTTGGAATCGTAGGTAACATCTGCCATATCCAAAATCGTTGGTGTAAGGTCTGTCCATGATATTAGGGCATTGTTTACCGAGCCACCTTTGAGGTTGGCCAAGGGGTCTTTTATAATACAGGGTAATTTAATGCCTGGTTCGTAAACGGTAGTTTTAGCACCTGGGAAAGCCATACCGTTGTCCGAAATATAGATAACGACAGTGTTTTTATCCTTGCCCGTTTCTTTGAGCATTTTCATGAGCTTGCCAAAACCTTGGTCTATTCTAGAAACACTTTGATAGTATTGAGCAATTTCTTCACGGCTTTCTTGACTATCTGGGAGGAAGCTAGGAACAACCACATCTTTTGGGTCATATGTAATGGTTTCAACCCCTTCGTATCCTTCTTTTTTATTACCGAAGCTGTTCGGTAGATTCCATGGGTCTGATTCAAAAGGAGCGCCACGGTGCGGATCATCCGTACAGAAATAGAGAAAGAACGGTTTATCGGAATTGAGAATTTCTTTACACTGCTCCGCCATTTCTACCGTATTTCTTGGGTCTGCCTCCAAAACTTTTTGAAAATGATAAACTGATTCTGGCGCAACGTGGTATTTGCCAATTCTGGCCGTTTCGTAACCTGAATTTTCAAGAAGGACGGGTAAAGATTTTATATTGTCGTAACTGCTAAAATGATGGTAGTCGTGAACATGCCCATAAGAACCCGTAGCATGACCATAAAGTCCAGTGAGTATAACGGACCTACTTGCGGCACAACTAGCACTGGTACAATAGGCATTATTAAAACGAACGCCTTCGGCAGCAAGTTGGTCTAGGTGAGGGGTTTTAATGACTTTATTCCCGTAGGCACCAATTGCATCGGTTCCATGGTCATCTGAAACAAAGAGAATGATGTTGGGCGAGTTGTTGGACTGCTCTTCCACCTGGGTTGGTTTTTCTTTTGTACCACAATTAGAAAATAGGAGTACAGATAAAACCAATATAATTACGGGCGAATTAAAAAGTTGTTTTTTCATTTATTTAAAATGATATAGGTTTCAATCATTCAAAGAAAGCTATTGGAGCCTAAACTTTTGTTTCTGTCAGTACAAGAAATGTCTCCGCAGATACATACTACTTAAAAGTAGGTTGCCTATAAAACTGAAGGCTATCATTATTGTTGCTGATAACCAGTAACTTCCCGTATTTTTTATTGGTAAGGGTTTTTATATGCCTTGTCTGTCTGTTTAGGAGTAATCCTGATTGGGAGATAGATTTTTCTTTAAACGTACCATTCCCATTATTTTTCAAAAAAGTGCCATACCCGGCATCGTAGCGTCCTAGTTCTGTATTGGCATCATAGAAATTTTCTCCAAGTAATAGGTCTAACTTTCCGTCTTGGTCATAATCCAGTTTATGAATGGCATTTACTGTAGAGAATTGCGCCGCCGTTGGGAGGGGCGTAAGTTTAAATTTCTTGTCCCCAAGATTTTCAATAAAACATGTTCTGAATTCATACGCTCTTAAAGTCTTGGCGCGCTGTAATTCTTCTGCTGTAAAAATGTCTTTGAAGTCAGCCTTGGCAAAGGCACTGTAGGTAGTAAACTTTTTACGGAGGTACACCATCTGTTTTTCTAGAAGGCTCTTGGAGGAAAATACATGTTCTTTTCCATTGATAAAGTGGGTCGTTACCCCTTCTGGCCATCCGTTTTTATCAAAATCGGCATAGTACATCTGCACGGGTTGATTTTCGGTTGCCCTTAATTTTGAGTTTAGTCCAAGGTTGCCGGCTACCAAATCAAGGTCCCCATCATTATCAAAATCACCATATTCCACTGTGTTCCACCAACCATTTGAAAATTGTAATGAGTTTGCTTCTGGATTCGCTTCGGTAAGGTTTCCGTTTTGGTTGTAGTATATTTTAATGGGCATCCATTCGCCTACTAGAACGAGGTCTTCCCAACCATTACCATCTAAATCTACCCATTTGGCAGAAGTGGCCATTCCGCATTTTTCAAAATACTTTTTCGACTCAACATCTACCGAAAAATTTCCTTTCCCATCATTTTTAAGCAAATAAGAGTTAGGTGATGAGCCATATTTTCCGGGAACAGAGCGTGATGAAATAAAAATATCATTATCGCCATCTTTATCAAAATCAGCAATGGCTAAATCAGAAACGGTGGTATAGATTTTTGGGAAATTGCCCTGTTTTGTAAAGTTGCCTCTTCCGTTGTTTATGTAAAGGCGAGTGAGGCTTTTAGGGTCTGGCTTAATTTCTTGGTTACTACCGCTACCAACAAGAAGGTCCAAATACCCATCACCGTTAAAGTCCACTAGTTCTGAAGCGGTATCTTCTGAAGGCGCATCAGTTTGAAGTGTGGTTGATTTGGTGAATTTACCATTGGATCGCTGCATATAAATTTCAGATGCTTGGTTTAGGGCTCCGCCAACAAAAAAATCATCTAAACCATCGTTGTTGAGGTCTCCCACCGCAATAGGTGGCCCCCAAGTAGAATTCATATGTGGAATTAAATGTTCTCTGTTGAATTCATAAAACCGATTTTCCTGATGTTTGTAATTAACACCCAGTGCGCTGCTTTGTATTGCGGTGAAAAGTGATTTAGGAGCTTCTTTGGTTTCAAGTTCAAAGTCCGGCGAATTCTCTTGTATTATAACTACTTCTTGATTTGAGTTGACATCCGTTAAAACCGTTACTTCTTTATTGGGCCACTGCACCAAAAGGGTATCAATTGTGGTATTCTTGGTAACGGCAAAATTTAGATATGGAGGAGGAGAGGATAGGTAACCCCTAACATTCAATAACTCTTGGTACTGCTGTTTGCCTTTATTTTTTATAGTGACTTTGCCCCCAATACCGAAGCTGTTACCGGATTTGCCTTTTAATTTTATTTTTAGGTAGCCTTTGTTTAGACTATCGTTCTCTACGGTGGTATTTTTTAAGATAGATGCTTTGGCGTTCAAGTTGTTGACGACCAAGTCTAAATCACCATCGTTATCTAAATCTGTATATGTGGCTCCATTGGAAAACCCTTTTTTTGTGCCGCCCCATTCCGTAGATGTGTTCTTAAAGCTGAGGCCATTATTATTATTCTTAAAGAAAAAATTCTGCAACGGATAGCTCGGCATTTTATCCGTTAAAGCTGCGCTGAAATCGTAATTGCCAGAGCGCAGTTGTTTTTGAACTTCATCACCAGACAAGAACTGCATATAGTCCATGTCATTGCTCCTTTTGAAAATGCCGTTGGTGATGAATAAGTCTTTGTTGCCATCTAAATCAAAATCATTGGCCAAAACGGACCAGCTCCAATCGGTAGCTTCAATACTAGCTAACCTTGCTATTTCACTAAAGTGCTTTCCGTCCCTATTTAGTTGAAAGGTATTATGGGCGTATTGGTGTTGGTACCCAAAAGACAGTTTGTAGTTAAAAATAGCATACGAGTCTTCCCCATGAGAGGCTTTCAAAATTTCAGGTTCATAGGCCTGCATATCCAAAGACAAGATATCCGGCAGAGCATCATTGTTCATGTCGGCAATATCATTGCCCATAGAAAACCGACTGGTATGTTTTATGTAAGATGCGAGGTCTTCGGTGAAGGTGCCATCTCCATTGTTGACGTATAGATAGTCATCTTCATAGAAATCATTTCCGATGTAAATATCTGCGTAGCCATCTTTGTTGATATCGGCTGTGCTTATGCCTAGTCCAAAACCTAACGGGCTACTATAAATGCCAGATTCTTTAGTGACATCGGTAAATTTATCTCCATCGTTTCGAAATAACTTATCGCCATAGGGACTAGAAATCAAACGCTTTTCCGCACGAGGAAGCACACCGTCGTTAAAATTTGAATGCGTCATAATGTAGGCGTCAAGATCACCATCTAAATCATAATCAAAAAATGCAGTCTGTGTAGTGGCACCTTTTACGGTTAGGCCTAACTCATTAGCACTTTCCTTAAATTTAGGAGAGCCATTCTCATCATTTCCTAAATTGATAAAAAGTAAGTTATGGCCGTTATTTCCTAAAATATCTCCAATTTGGCTCACATAAATATCTAATTTTCCATCTCCATTAACATCAACAAAAGTTATTCCGGTGTACCACGCATTTACGTCGCCACTAGTGCCGCTATTATTGGTAATATCTGTAAACTCAAAACCACCTTTGTTGAGATATAGCCTGTTCTGAACTTGATTTCCGGTAAAATAGATATCATCAAGACCATCACCGTTTAAATCTCCTGCTGCCACCCCGCCACCATTGTAAAAGTACATGTAAGAGAATAAGTTTAACTGTTTGGATGCCTCAACAGAATTGCTGAAATCTACGCCGGTATTTTCATTGGATAATTCTTGAAAAAGCGTATTTTCTATTGGTGGTACTGCTAATTCCTTCTTTTCGTTACACGCAATAAAAAGCACCAAAATAGAACCAAAAGCGAAAACTTTTAGAAAAGGAAAAGCAAAACTACGTCTAAAAGAAAGTACGGGCATGGATTTATTTTAAAAAGGAGGACTAATTTACCGTTTTACGGAATACCCCTGGTCTTTATAGGTTTTTAAAAGTGAAGCCATTTCTACTATTACTTCAGGATGTGCTTCAAAAATATTATTTCTTTGTTCAACGTCTTTGTTCATATCAAAAAGTAGGGCAGGCGTGTCAAAATCTTTGTATCCTCTTAGTTCTTTAAAAGAGTCGGGCATTTTTGAGTGTTCGCCAGAAGACTTGTTGATATATAGCCATTTCCCTTTTCGTAAGCCCCAAATACCATCGTACGTGTTGTGAACTGTTGCCTCCCGAAGTGGTGTTTTATATTTCTTACCTTTTATCAGTGGTAGTAGGTTGTAGCTATCCGGAGCTGTTTTGTTATGTAGAGTAGTGTTAGTTATATTGGCTAGGGTAGCCATAATATCTACTTGGGAAATAACTTCTTCCGAAACCGTACCCTCTTTAATATTGCCAGGCCATTTGATTATGAACGGTACATGATGACCGCCTTCCCAAACATCACGTTTTAAACCTCTAAAATCTCCCATGCTAAAATGGTCATATTTTTCTGCACGTTCAAAAGCATATTTTTCCGGGCCATTGTCTGAAGTAAAGATTACTATAGTATTCTCCTCAAATCCATTTGTTTTTAAAGCTTCTAATACCTGTCCGGCTACCCAATCTGTTTGTACCATAAAATCACCATAACCTCCAGCTTGTGAAGTTCCATCAAACTCATCATTAGGTATAATCGGTGCGTGCGGAGAAGGAAGTGCCAAATACAGAAAAAAAGGCTTCTCTTTATTTTGTTTGCCAATCCATGCTGTTGTTTTTTTAGTCAATGTTGGTAATACGGTATACGGATCCCAGCCTTCTACTTTAGGTCCTGGGCGAGAATCCCAGTCTTCTTCTTTTACCTCTCTTTCAAATTTATTAAATTCAAAGAAATCATTTGGGGCCGTAACAAATTTATCATTTTCAACCCAAGCATAGGGAGGGAAGTTAATAGTTCCATCACCAAAATAATAATCGAATCCTCTGTCTAGTGGTCCTCCTGTTAATGGTGCTTTCCAATCAATATCCTCAACTAAATAGACTTGATGTGTTTTATTCCAATATGTTCTTTCTCCGGATGGGTCATTATTTATAAAATTCCAGTTCCATCCTAAATGCCATTTCCCAATAGCTGCTGTTTCGTAACCGTTATTCTTCAGTATTTCGGGTAGTGTTACATCCGATTCATCAAAGAATGGAGGTCCAAATGAATTTACAATGCCGTGCTGTCTACGCCAGTGATAAGTACCAGTGAGAAGAGCATATCTACTAGGTGAGCAAATTCCAGAAGAACTATGGGCGTCCGTAAACCGCATGCCCTCAGAAGCTAATTTGTTGAGGTTGGGTGTTGGTATTTTTGAATTTGGATTTTGACATTGTAAATCTCCATACCCCATATCATCTGCATAAATAATGACAATATTGGGTTTTTGAGCATAGGTGTGGGTAATTGCCACTAAAGTAAAAAGTGTGGTGAACAAATTTAATCTTCTCTTAAAACATCTCATGAGCGGACTATCAAATAGAGGTTGAAAATACCATTAATTTATGGTAAAGGGATGAAAAAAGCCAGAAGACAATAAGGTCAACTGGCTTTTTTAAAAACTAACTCAACAATTTTAATAAAAACAGATAGGTTACTGTTCTCATGTTTTTAATACAATTAGTAATCTGGGTTTTGCTCTAGTGCGTCATTTTTGTCTATTGCACTTTGTGGCAATGGCCATTTGTAATGTTTAGGTAAGAATATCCTGTTAGCATCTACGTGAGAATCGTAAAAACCATTAAGTACTTCTTCTGCTATACCCCAACGTTTAAGATCAAAGTATCGCAAACCTTCAAATCCTAGTTCATATCTACGCTCATTACGAACTGCTTCGCGAAGTTCGCCTGGGTCTGTAGTGGTAATTGCCGGGTACGAACCAGTATCTCCTATCGCTACGCCATAGGCTCTTGCTCTTACTGCGTTAATAGCGTCTAGTACAGAAGTGTCAATGCTTCCTGATTCAATTTTTCCTTCGGCATACATCAAAAGAACATCTGCATAACGAATGTGAATGTAATCTGTTCCTTCAGTAAAATTCTGTACGAAAGAAGCTCTAGTTTGAGGAGAAATCCATTTTAACAATCCAAAACCAGACAATGTTTTTTGCTCAATTTCTGGATTCCATTCGCCTTCTAGTACGATTTTACTTAATCTAGGGTCACGATTTTCTAAAGGGTTGCTTGCATCATATAGTGGAGACTCATCTATAGGCAAACCATCGGTAGCTTCAAAAGAGTTTACAAAATCTTCAGTTGGTTTAAGGGTTCCCCAAAAGCCAATCATGATTTCACTACCTCTGTCTTGGAATTCTCCAGGAGCGCTTGAGTATTTGGTAGAAAATATAATTTCTGGATTATCAGCCTGTCCAGCGTCAATAAAAAGGTCTTCATAATTAGTGGAAAGGGAAAAACTGCCACCGTCCATTACTGCTTTTGCCGCTACAGCTGCTTCAGCATATTTACCTTGGTACAAGTATGTTCTTGCCAATAATGCACTAGCGGAACCTTTTACTACATAACCGTCATTGTATGGAGCTTCTGATAAATTTGCTGTTGCAAATATTAGGTCTGTTTCAATTTGAGCAAAAATTTCTGATTCAGAGTTTTTAGGTAAATCCTGATTCTCCAAAGTAGTTGGTTCTATTCTAAGAGGAACCTCTCCATAAGTAGTAACCAAATTGTAATAGAAAAAAGCACGTAAAGTACTTGCCTGAGCTTTCCAGTCGTTTAGTTTGTCTGCTTCAATGTTCTCAACTTGATCTATGTTGGCTAAAAAGAAATTACATGTTTGAATTCCTTTATAACATACATTGTAAAGTTGAGCAATTGCACCATTGTTTCCGCCAGAGGTAGCTGAAGCTGTACCATCAATAAGCTCTCTAAAGCCATAGTTGAATGTTTGGTAACAGTCATCTGTAAGAGCATCCCAGTTTGGTTTAATGGTTGGAGGCCATCCACCATCGGCACGAATAGCCAACATATTTTGTTGTAAGTTACTATATACTCCGGTCAATGCCAGTTGTGCATCCTGCTCAGTCTTCCAAAAAGTGTCGGAAGGCAATTGAGAAGAAGGCTGCTTGTCTAAAAAGTCGTCCTCGCACGAACTTATCGAAATCCCCAGAAAGGATAGTGCGAATAATATGATTGTCTTTTTCATTATATATTATTTTTTGATTGACTAAAATGTCATGTTTACACCTAGGGTTAATGTTTTTCTGAACGGGTAGGCATCTACACCATTAGCTTCCGGATCTACATCAATAGGGTAGTCTTTTTGAAAAGTAAGGTAGTTTTCTGCTGCAAAATAGAACCTTAACTTGTTGAACGGTGTTTTGTCCAATACATCTGTAGGCAGTGAATACCCCAAAGTAACATTTCTTAATCTAAGGTAAGATGTATCCCATAACCAGAAAGAGTTGTTGTATACTGTAGATCTGCGTGTTTCAGCAGTTTCATAATATACAGCAGGCAATCTAGAGTTTCTGTTTTCAGGTGTCCATGCTTCGGTTAACCATGCTTTGTCCGTACCACCATCTTGTCTAAACGGGTCACGGGCAATATAGTTTTTAGTTCCTTCTACACCTTCCCAGAACATTCTAAAGTCTAGATTTTTGTAGTTTACCGAAAGATTAAGTCCGTATACAAAAGCAGGGTATCTACCATCTATATGAATACGGTCATCTCCATCAATGACGCCATCATCGTTTTGATCTTTCAATTTAATGAAACCTACCTTGCCTGGTTGCGGTTGTACAGCTGAACTTGCTATTTCGGCTTCATCTTGGAAATACCCATCAGACTCCCACATATACCAATCTTGAAAAGCGTAGCCTTCCTCATTTGTGAATCTGTTCTGAATCTCTGGATCCCCAAAAGTTTTTAAACGGTTTTTGAACCAGGACACGTTTCCGTTTATGCTGTAACGTAAATCTTCGTTTATGCTGTTATCATGGCCAATAACAATGTCCCAACCTTTATTGGTCATGGCACCTTGGTTAACTACGGGAGCATCTAATCCGCTACTTTCATCAACTTGTAATTGTCTTAAGATATCTACAGTTTCTTTTACGTAGTAATCTGCAGAACCATATAGTTTTCTGTTGAAAAGATTAAAATCTACTCCAAAGTCAGTAACGGTTGTAGTTTCCCAGGTTATATCTGAGTCAACCAAACTTCTTAGACCAACTCCGGCAAGAACACTGCTTCCAAAAGGGTAGCCAAACTGATCGAAGGATAAAGTAGATTGGTAAGGATATATACCTGAGTTTAATTCATCATCCTGTACATCTATGCCAATGTTTTGGTTACCTAATTGACCCCAAGAACCTCTAAGTTTCAATTCGCTTACAGCATCAATATCTTGAAAGAAATTTTCTTTATCCAATCTCCACCCAGCAGATACCGAAGGGAAAACACCTAGTCTGTTACCTTTGGCAAAACGAGAGCTAATATCGCCTCTTACGTTAGCTTCAATAAGGTACTTCTCTTTATAGTTATAATTGGCTCTACCAAAGAAACTCTGAATAGCCCAGCTTTCAGAAAAACCTGTTGTAAATTGGTTTTCAGAATTTACACCTTCTAAATCAGTGATTTGTCTGTTCGGGATACCTGTTCTCTGTGACCTTGTGAAGTTACGGTCAAAACCTTCTTGACTATACCCACCTAAAACTTTAAAGTCATGATCGCCAATTAATTTTGAATACGTAAGTGTGGAGAACAACGTAGTTTGCTTGCTCCATGTATTGTCAATAGTTAATTGAGATTGGTCACGAGTAGTTCTAAGGTATTCGCCTGTTCTATAGTTATACTCATCGTATTGTATACGTTGATTTTTGTAGTAGTCATAATCAAACTTATAAGCTCCTTTGGTACTCCAAACCAAATCGTCTGAAAGCTTAACGTCAAAAAACAGGTTCCCGTTAAAGTTATATTGGTTTAAAACTTCACCGTCTTGTACTTCAAGCTCTGCGATAGGGTTGTTTCTTGTAAACCCTTCATCAAAACCTGGGAACTCTGGGTCCGTACCAGAGAAAGCTTTACCGGAATAGTGCCCTGTGCCATCTAACGTATAAACACCCCAAGTAGGTCTAACTCTAAATAAGTTGAATAAACCAGATTCTGTGCCAGCTTGTTGAGGACCACTTGTTTTAGAGGCAACACCGGATACGGTACCACCTACAGTAAGCTTTTCGCCTATATCTGATTTTACACTCATAAAGAAGTTGTTCTTCTTAAATCCTGAAGAACGAATAATACCTGGTTGATCCCAGTTACCCACAGAAATGTTATAGCTAGTACTTTCAATAGCACCACTAGCCGTTACAACATGACGTTGTACAATTGGTGTTCTAGACGCCTCATCAAACCAGTCTGTATTAGGAAATGCAGGATTACCTTGATTGTTTCTATAAGCATCTATCAAATTTTGCGGATATGGATTTGCAGAAGCACCAGGTGTATTTATCAACGCTTGGTTCATTAAGGTCATATAATCTGCAGAATTAGATATCATTTGAGGAACCTTAGTGAAGGTTTCTGTTGATACACTACCATTATACTGAATTTGAAAACTGTTATTGCCACCAGTTTTGGTAGTCACCAAAATAACACCATTTGCCGCACGAGAACCATAAATGGCGGCAGAGGAAGCATCTTTAAGAACGGATATAGAGCTAATTACAGATGGGTCTAAATCCTGCAAGTTACCTTCTACACCATCAATTAATACCAAAGGAGAGTTGTTACTGCCAAAAGAGTTAAGACCACGTATTTTGATGTTCAATCCTTCATTACCTGGAGCACCGCTGTTCTGTGAGATTTGAAGACCGGCTGCTTGACCTTGAAGTGCTTGAAACGCATTTTGAACGTTTCTGTCTTCCAGAGCCTCTTCGTCTACAGCAGTTACTGAGCCTGTAAGGTTTACTCTTTTTTGTTGGCCATAACCAACTACTACCACTTCGTCTAACTTACTTGCATCTTCCGCAAGGGAAATATTTATGGTAGATTCATTATTAACAGGTACTTCTTGAGAGGAAAACCCTATGTAGCTAAATACTAAAATAGCATCACTAGAGGCAGAAATTGTATAATTTCCATCAAAATCTGTTTGGGTACCGGTTGTGGTTCCTTTTACTAAAACGTTTGCACCGGGCAAAGGCATCCCGGTGTCATCCGAAACAGTACCATTAATAGTACCGTCTTGGGCATGTAGCTGTACCGTTGCTAGTAGGAGTCCTAAAAAGGAAAGCCCTAGCCGCAGCAAGAAAGGTTTTTTGGTCGATTGTTTTTTGTGTTTCATAAGTTAAATTGAGAATTTTGAGTTAATAAGCGAATATAGTTTTGGAGTTATACTCAGGGTATAAGAAATGTCTTTAATAGGGTAACAAATGATCTAAATGTTCATTTTTGAGATTGGTTGGTTAATTAAAGATCAGGGATGAATGTACATAATTTTTGCAAAAGAAGACTACAAAAAAAATCTTAATGCTAAGGTAAAATGTATGTTTTAGTAAATTAAATGTATCTCTCCGTACAGAAGTTCGGTCTATATAGTTCTTGTGAATAAAGAGTGCTTTTATCTCGCAATCCCCTTGTTTATTTGTTATTACAGCTGAAACAAAATCTTTTGGCGTTACAATTTTTTATAAAATTATTTTTATGCGGTCGCTATCAATAGTTTTTGACCTCTTAAAGACTTTGTTAAATTGTAGGTTTTAGGAAGGGAGTCCTTTCATTTAAAGAAAGATATATCTTTTAGTTTTCAACTATAAAAATTACTTGAGTTTTCAATCGTCAAAGATTTCTTCCGTTTAAATCATTTGTTCTTAAATTTTGGTAAAAGAAGTCAGTAGTTAGTCTGCTTGATAATTCCGTTTCTGTTAAACTTGTGAGCCTGCTTTTATAAGTAAGTCTCTAGTCAATTTAACTCCCTCTTCTTCTGAGCCAGTAGATGTACCAAATTCAATACCTATGAAGCCGGTATATCCTGAATCTTTAACCATTTTCATCATTTTGAAATAATCAATGGTTGTTTCGTTGCCCATTTTATCAAACTCAATAGATTTGGCACTTACTCCTTTTGCGAAGGGTAAAATCTCTGCAAACCCCTTGTACTTATCATACTCATTCACACATTCGCGTTCTTTATTTTTTTCAATACAAAAGTTTCCAAAATCTGGCAATGTGCCGCAGTTTTCTCGTTCTACATTCTTCATTACATTAGATAGCCATACGCCATCAGAAGAGAAACCGCCATGATTTTCAACTAGAATATTGATATTGGAATCTTTGGAGTAATCCGCAAGTTTATGTAATGAATCAATGGCAGCTTTTGTAGCCTCTCCTTTTTCAATTCCTCCTCCTAAATTCACTCTAATGGCATGACAACCTAGAAAATGAGCAGCATCAATCCACTTGTGATGGTTTTCTATGGCTAGCGAACGTTTTTTGGAATCTACATCTGCCAGTTGCCCTTCTCTATCAATCATTATCAACACATTCTTTACCCCTTCAGAATCGGCTCTGTTATTCATTTCTTTGAGGTAGGTCTTATCCTTTGCCTTATCCATGAAAAACTGATTTACATATTCCAAACCTTCGCATTCAAAACTTCTAGCTTTGGCGGCAAAATCAAGATTATCCATTTTTCCGGCACGGAGTGTATTATGAAATGACCATTCCGCTAAGGAGATTTTAAAAAAACTGCGTTTATCTAATTTCGTTGTGTCTGCAAAACCATGAAAAGGAACTCCGGCTACTGATGCTAAAGTTGCGGCTTGTATTGATCTGCTGATAAATTTTCTTCTTTGCATTTTTTGTAGTTTCTAAACTTAGGTCTTAATTTATTTAAAATTATCTACGTTTTTATACGCATTTATAACAGCTAGTTCACCTTCCCTATCAGGTCTTGAATTGCCGTGTTCCATGCCTAAAATACCGTTGTAACCTTTCTCCTTTATGAATTTTAGAACATTCCAATAGTTAATTTCTCCCGTGGTAGGTTCATTTCTTCCCGGGTTGTCTCCAATTTGGATATAGGCTATTTCATCCCAACAAGCTTTCATATTAGGGATGAGGTTGCCTTCCTGTATTTGTTGATGATATATATCGAAAAGAATTTTACATGAAGGGGAATCCACAGCTTTGCAGATTTCATATGCCTGTGGAGAATCCGTTAAAAAAGCACCGGGATGATTGAAAAAGTTCAAAGGTTCGAGCACCATAGTAAGATTGTGTGGTTCAAAAATTGCCGAAGCCTGTTTTAAGGTTTCAATTACATTTGCAGTTTGGTATCCTTCCTTAACTTTGGCAGCCACATTTCCCGGTACAACCGTCATCCACTTCGCATTTACACGTTTGGCAACTTCTACTGATTCTTTACAGTATTTTAAAAAGGCTTTTCGCTTTTCAGGGTCGCCGGAAGCTACATGTCCTTCCTTTAAAAAAACAGCGACAAAAACACCCATTTCAATGCCTCTTTTCTGCATGGTTTGTGCCATTTTCTCCTGTAGCGCTACATCTCGGGTACGCATTTTATTATCCTCAAAAGCCGTAAAGCCTTGGTCTGCCATAAAATTCAATTGGTCAATAGGGTCTTTGCCCGCGTGGTTTTCAAACATGCCCAAATGCGGAGCATATTTTAAATTGAATTTATGAGCATCTTTTGATGAAGCTAAATTAGAGGCATAGGATAACCCTGAACCCATTGAGATTGCTCCTGTAGATAATGCTGTTTTTTGTATGAAGTTGCGTCTTTTCATTTTCGTTCTCTTTGTTTGGTAGGTTCTTGTAGATTAAAGCTTGGTTTAAATAGACCAAGCTTTTCCTCCTGTTAATTCATCTAAATCACCGCATGGAATATATTGACCTGGAATAGAATCATAGGCCAATACCTCTTCGCCTACATACTCGGTACATTTATACCCCCATATAGTTAAATCACGAATATTTTTGGCAAAGGGTACACCTTTTGCTTTTTTATTGGTCAATGCTTTTCTCATTTCAGGGGCAAGATCCGTAGCAGTAAGATCGCTTATCCGCTCTTTTTTGGAGCTTTCTAGTGCATTGGCTGCTAGTTGGTTTAAGGTAGCCTTAAATTGGTCTTGCTGTTTTGGAGGCATCACTTCGTTGGCAAAGCTGTCCAAAAAAATATGAACGTTAACTTCCGATGCTGAAAGGGTATCCGTTTTTGGAAGAATACTGTCGATTAGGCCAATTAGTACAACGCCTTCATCCGGAGTTAAAAATTGGGGTGTCCAAGTGGTGGTTTTACTATCGTTACAACTTTGTAAAACACTCATGAATGTTGGTACGGCTACTACGTAGCCCATAGACATTCCTATCTGCATTAATGCTTTTCTCCTGTCCATTATATATTTCCTTTTTTAAGTTCTTGTGCGGCGTGATTGGCTGCTCTTGCAGAAAAAGCCATGTAAGTCAATGAAGGGTTGACACAGCTTGATGATGCCATAAAGGCACCATCAGTAACGTATACATTTGGTACTTCGTGCACTTGGTTATGACCATTAAGCACTGATGTTTTTGGGTCTCTACCCATACGTGCGGTTCCCATTTCGTGAATACCGTGGCCAATATTATAGGAGCTGTTATGGGTATTTATGTCTCTCGCTCCTGCTTTTTTGAGCATTTCTGCCGCTTGAACTACTATGTCTTCGCGCATTTTAAATTCGTTGTCGCGTATTTCAGCATCAAAGGTTACCGTTGGTAGGCCCCAACCATCTAAATTGTCATAGTCTAAGGTCATACGATTGTCTTGGTAAGGTAGAATTTCACCAAAACCACCTACGCCCATGGTCCAACCTCCAGGCTTTAAAATGGCTTCTTTAAGCTCTGCACCCATCGTAAGTTCTGCAACGGAATCTTTCCAGTTTTTACGGCTTGCACCTCCTTGGTATCCAAAACCACGTAGGTAATCCTTGCTCTTAGATTTAGCATCTATATTCTTAAAACGAGGAATATACACACCGCCAGGCCTTCTTCCCTTGTAATACTTATCATCAAAACCGTCAAATTTTCCATTAGCCCCAGCTCCTAAATGATGGTCCATGATGTTACGACCCAATTGGTCAGAATCATTACCCATCCCATTAGGAAAACGGTCAGATTTTGATTGCATAAGAATAGAAGCCGATGCAATGGCCGATGCACATAAGAAAATAACCTTTGCCTTAAATACAAATTCTTCCTTAGTTAAGCGGTCTATGACTTTTACCCCTGCAGCTTTTTTAGTGTCGGGGTCGTAAATTACTTCGGTTACGATAGAATCAGGCCTTAGGGTTAGATTTCCTGTTCGTTCCGCAGCTGGTAACGTAGATGAGTTACTACTGAAATATCCTCCAAACGGACACCCTCTTGAACAACGGTTCCTAAACTGACATTTGGTGCGCCCTTCAAATTCTTTGTCACCTGTTATGTGGGCTATACGACCTGAAGTAACTACTCGTCCATCTAAATTTTCGTAAACTTTATCCCTAAACTTTTGCTCTACACAATTCAATTCCATCATTGGGAGAAACTGCCCATCAGGCAATTGTCTAAGCCCCATTTTTTCACCAGAAACTCCAATATAGGTTTCTACTTTATCATACCACGGAGCAATATCTTTATAGCGAATAGGCCAATCAACACCATGACCATCATTCTTGTTTGCTTCAAAATCAATTTCACTCCAACGGTAACTGTGTCTACCCCAGGTTATGGAACGGCCACCAACATGATAACCGCGCATCCAATTAAAAGGTTTGGTCTCATTGTAAGGGTGGTCCAAGTCATTTACGAACCACTTGTATGAATCTGCACTTTTTCCTTTATTCGTCCTACTTTGTTTGGGTCTTTTTGCTTTTTCTTCAATAGAAAGCTCCATACCATGTTTAAAGTCCCAATCATCCATATGGGCAGTAGTATAGTCCTTAATGTGCTCTACCATTCTGCCTCTTTCCAGCATAAGGGTCTTTAACCCATTCTCACACAGTTCTTTGGCAGCCCAGCCTCCGCTGACTCCTGTGCCTACAACAATTGCGTCATAGGAACTTTGCTCTTCGTTAAAATAAAATTTGCTCATCTTCTATATTTTGAAAATAGGTTTGGATTGTTTTTAATTCAGTTTTATCCGAAAGACATAAGCGGCCTCGCAAGGTTTTATACCAGTAACGGTAATAGAAAGTCCTTTGCCAGTTTGTTTCCACTTCATACTGTTTTTACCGCTTATGAATTCTACAGATGCTATTTTTTTTGATGTGTTCGGATTATTTTTTGCAAGCGATTTAATATTGAATTTCCCGTCTTTAGGCCAACCCAGAGCCGTTGCATAGAGAATTCCGTCTTTGGTGGTAAACCTAAAGTCTTCAGGTCCGGATTCTTTATTGTTTTTTTCGGAATGATGTCCTGTTTCTACTTTGGTAGGGCCTTCTCCAAAGATGGTCCAAGGTCTGGTGTCATAAATGGCTTCTCCGTTCAGGCTTAGCCAATTACCCATTTCATTCAATATTTTCTTAGCTTCGGCAGGTATGGTTCCATTGGCTTTAGGGCCGATATTCAGTAACAAACAGCCGTTTTTACTTACTATATCTATCAATTCGTCTAGAAGGTAGTTAGAGGTTTTGTATTCTTCATTGGAGACATAACCCCACGAAATCTTACCGATAGATGTATCCGTTTGCCAAGGATATTTGTAAATACCATCCATGCGCCCACGCTCAATATCCAATACAATCAGGTCTTCCGGAAAAGATTTATTTCTCATGTTTTTATCTTGAAAAACAACACCCTTGTTCCATTCTTCACCTTTGTTGTAATAATAAGCGAGTATTTCTTTGTGCACGACTTCAAATCCAGGTTTGTCCAACCCAAAATCGAACCATAATAAATCGGGTTCATAGTTGTCAATGATATCCGTAGTACGGTTCCACCAAAGATTTAGGAATTTTTTGGTGGGTAAGGTGTCATTACCTATTGGTTCACCATAGAGGTCATAAAACCTAGGGTCGTTGGTATCCCAAGTAGGGTCATCCTTACGGTAATATACGCGGTGGCGCGCAAAATGGGAAGACACCCCAAATTTCATATCGTTTTTCTTTACAGCTTCGGACAACATGCGCATTACATCTTTCTTTGGTCCTGTATCTTTAACGTTCCAGCGGGTGTGGTTGGAGGCGTACATAGCATACCCGTCATGATGCTCTGCAACTGGCACTACATAACGAGCCCCTGCATTTTTAAATAATGTAGCCCACTCATCCGCATCAAATTTTTCTGCCTTAAAATCAGGGATGAAATCTTTGTACCCGAATTTTGAAGGTTCCCCATAATATTCACGATGATAGGTATATGGCTTTTTTCCTCCTTTTGACCATTTTTTATCATAAATACCTCTTGGGTATTTTTCGCTACTGTAGGCGGGTACGGCATAAGGTCCCCAGTGAAGGAAGATGCCAAATTTAGCATCGCGGAACCATTCGGGAATTTCATAGCCTTCTCGGATAGATTCCCACTCCGGCTGAAATTTTTTCGGTTTAAGTTGAGCGTGTAATGCGGTTATCCCCGTAAAAAATATAAAGGCGATAGCTACTTTTTGTACAAGTTTAATTTTTGTTGTCATTCTGAATTTTGGCTTTAATTCTATTTTTTCTTCTTTTTGATAATGCCAATTTCAGGACGAGGTATATTTTCAGAAGCTCCTCTCATAACGTAAGGTTCCCATTTGTTGCGGGCCTTTTGCCATTCTTGAAGCGTTTTTGTAGGATACCATGCAGGCCAGCCTATACGGTTGAAATCGTAATTTTTTTGGTTTTTGGCTACCCATTCGTCCACTGTTGAAAATGGATTTTTATCGGGAAAAACGCCAACGGCCCTAAATTCATCACTCACACCTTCATCTTCAATGACGTTGGTGCGCCAGTTTTGAAGTTCGGTCAGTAGCTCTTTTTTCACAGAGCTATATTCGGGGTTATCTGCTACATTGTCTACCTCATATGTATCATTTCGTAGATCATATAGCTCAATTTCAGGTTTTACGGGGGAAAAGAAGGCTGCTTGGGCGGGATTAAGTTCTCCTTTTAGGTACATAATGCTCATTTCTGCTAGTACGGGGTATGCGTTTTCTTTGTACTGGTTGTATTGCAAATAGGGCCTCTCGGGCATTAAATTCAGAATAAGCTTATAGTCTTTAGAACGAATGGAACGCATGGCATCATGGGTCTCGTCCATTTTATCTCGCGCGGCAAAAGTGTATTTTCGGTTTTTAATGTCATCCCCTAAAAGGTTTTTGCCGTGAAGTGGAACCGGAGGGGTAATGCCAGCGGCTTCAAGGATGGTTGCATCAATATCAATAGACATGACCATATCTTCACTTATTTGTTTGGGTTCAATTTTCCCTGGCCATCTCATAATCATAGGAATTCGGGTACCGCCTTCGTACAAAAATTGTTTACCTCGTATGTGGCATCGGCCGTGATCGCCAATAAAAAAGACAATGGTATTGTTAGCCAATCCCTCGTCTTCTAATCGTTTTAGCAAGGTGCCTACTTCACGGTCTACCAATTGCATTTGCTCTAGACCATTAGCCCAATCACGACGTACAAAAGGAGTGTCTGCATAATAAGGAGGAAGCTCTACATCTTTTATGTCAATAGGTCTTTGTGGGTCACGGTTCCAAGAACGGTGGGTGCCTCCAAAGGTAATTCTAGCAAAGAATGGTTGGCCAGGCTTGCGGTCCGTCCAATCATTGGTATTCATGAAAAGCTCTTCTTTGGTGTCAGGAAGAAAGTTCATATCTGTCTTCCAGCTCATTAACGTGGTGAAATAGCCAGCCTCTTCAAACAGTTTAGGAATGGGTTTTATACCATGAGGTAATGGCTGTTTATTGTGTTCGCGATGTTGGTTGGCACGAATATAGTTTTGGTGAAAACCGGTCATCATTGCTGAACGTGATGTAGAGCAGACCGGTGAGGTTGTAAATGCCTTGTTATAGCGAATACCTTCTGCGGCCAATTGGTCTACATTAGGTGTGTGGATACCCTTTGTGCCGTAACAGGATAAGTCCGGACTCCAGTCTTCAATGGTTATCCATAAAACGTTTGGACGGTTATCTACAGTTTCTACTTTTTCTTTTTTGGTACTCCCACCACAAGATGAGAGTGCAAAAAGGAAAATGAGTAAAAAAGAAAATCGAATTTTTTTAAACCAGTGAATCATAGAAACCGCTATTTAATCTACCATCAAATGAAGTTTAAAAAGCTTAAAAAGATGTATTTACCTGTGTATCTCTTGTCTCTCTCTGTAAATCACTAGCCTTTTACAGGGCTTACTAGTAAAAATCAGAAATGATATTTCTTGATCCTTTTTCATAATCCCATAAATAATCACCTGTTTCATCAACACATTTTTGACTGATGTGATGTGGTAGAACTGAAACCAAAGGATAGCCAATTTTAGATTTAAACATTTCTAGGTGTTGTAGGTATTTTTCTTCTGTAATGTCTTTTTCGGCATTTCCACCAATATGGTCAAGATTGATACCACGTCCCGGAGAAGATTTATATGAGATTTCATAATGTGTTTTTACACGGGCAGGCCAATCGTACTTATCATTGAGCCAAACATCATTGGTTCGGGTAACATCGGTAAACTTGGTGAAGAAAATATCCGGCACATGAAATTCCATTTCAATGGTTTCGTCAATCCCTTTTGCAGCTTTATAAAGTTCTTTGTGTATGTGTAACATGTCTGATTTTGTGTTGTATGACATGTCAATCTTAAACTTTCGGACCCCCATTTGATGAAAACGATAGATGGTTTCTGAGGCATATTCAAAAATATCGGATTTTGGGTTCAGCCAGCGTACACCTTTATCGTATTCGGTTTTGCCCTCGGCCCTGAAGGCACCCAATAAATTAGGATTGTTCTGTGCTGCCGTACTAGCAGCATGAATTTTAGGGAAGCCAATCCACAATCCTGGAGTAAATCCTTTCTCATTAATAAGGTCCATAGTCTTATGGAAATCGGGAAATTTCTTGGGGTCTGGACTCCAGGAACCATAACCGGAATTTAGAGAGCCATCAGGAAATTGTCCCCAACCATGGTCTAATGTCATTTTTCCCTTAGGATAGCCGTATTCAACTATTTTATCTAAGTACTTCGCTACAAAATCGTGGTTTAATATATTGAAATGTCCTTTGGGAACATTAGATTGTATTTTCTGTTCTACCCAAGTACAATATTCCACATCTGCCCAAAAATGAGGATAAACTTTATAAGGCTCAATATTTAGCCGTTCCATCATTTTGATGT
This sequence comes from Zobellia roscoffensis, assembly GCF_015330165.1. NCBI lineage: Bacteria > Pseudomonadati > Bacteroidota > Flavobacteriia > Flavobacteriales > Flavobacteriaceae > Zobellia > Zobellia roscoffensis. Next base: position 851,417 of record NZ_JADDXT010000002.1, on the reverse strand, counting down.
TGTAGGTCTTCCAGGCTTTTTCACCATCTCCGCCTTCATCCACAAAAACTTCCTGACCATCGGGAACGTATATGGTTAGGGTTTCTTTTCCGTCAAAACTAAAAGTAGAATCTTCATAACCAAAGGTGGTCATAAAGCCAACGAATTTACCTGCAGCATCACGAATTACGGGCGAACCGCTCATGCCACTGGCCGGAATAGTAAATGGATTATGGGAAAAAGCATCACTTTGAAAGTAATAGGCATCACCACCTTTTTGTGCTCCATCGCCAATACTATGATACGGGCAAAATAGGGGTTTGGTAACTTTTATTTTTATTTGTTCACCTTCATTTTTGCCCTTTTTATTGGAAACCTCAAAATGAGAGGAAGCGGCATGTAATGCTAACGGACCTGAAACTCCTGCTAGGGCGGCGCCCATACCTGCCTTTTTTATAAAATTCCTTCTGTTGCTCATGTTGAGATTATTCTTGTAGGGTAATGGTTTTGGTAAAGTTTACGGGTTGGCTTCCTTTTAGAGAAATGCTACTTTTTATAGTATAGCTTTTCCCTTTTTGTAGTTTGATTTTACAAGGAAGTGACACTATAGTTTCTTGAAACGGTTTTAAAGGCCGAACCTTTCCCGATGCCAAATTCTTCTCTTTCCCATTCTCTAGTAGGGTAATATTGATTTCCGTCTCCGTAGAGGCAACTTGACCAAAGTTCTCTACTTTCACTTCAACGGTATAACCTTTTGATGTTTTTGTAAAGGTTGGAGCTCTGGCGGAGAGGATGGGTTGGACGTATTCAACTTCCGGCAAACGGGTGTATCCAAAAAGTAATTTTCCGTTTTTGTCTTTACCAATTAGTTTTCCGACAAAGTTGTCTTCCGTGAGCCCATTGCCTTTTCCATTGAAAATGAGAATGAGGTCTTTGCCCAGTTTTTCGGTTCGTGTTATTTTACTTCCATTTCCGAAGTTTACTTTTTCTGAAGCCCCAAAACGTAATGAGTTTAAGTCTATATCTGTTTGTGGATTAAAATCGCTTTCAGCTTCTATTTTTACTCGAATCTCTTTTGTTTTTGGAGAGATTTTATTCTCGTTCAAGAGGGTTAGTAACTTATCCTTTATCAATGGAACGACAATTAGTTTGGAACTGTGGTTGTCATTGGGAAGGTCTTCATATTTCAAAGTGTCAATAACGGCAAAGTTGGCGGCAATAGCTCGCCCTTTTTCATCTTGTAGCATTCGGATACGTTCATATTTGTGCCAGTCTTCTTTTTTGCCGTTTTCATGAATTGAGATTCCCGGTACATAAGCTTCACCCGGTTCTACCTTCCAATCTACACCATCTTTTGAACGCAAGTACCAAGCAATTCTGCCCAGCCAATCGTTTACGATCATGTGGTATTGTACGTTGTCTTTCCAAATAACAGGGTCTTCGTATTTGCCTTCTACTGGTGGATACCCGGATTTCTCCCCAACCATATTCCATGTGGTGAGACCATCTTTACTAAACCATGAATACCCATGCCTATTCACCATTAAAAATGTGCCGTCTTCACGTTGAGCGAAAGTGCAGTTGTGCATAAAATTATGGGCGCTAGAGGTTTCTCTATCTCGCTTGTCAAACTCAAATTGCCCTTCTTTCCATGGACCATTAATATGTTGCGCAACATAATACTTGTCAATGACATAAAGAACGTATCTGCCTTTCTTCGTTTTATACCAAGTAGGGTTGTGTCCATGACCAACTTCTCCGGCAATTCTGAAAGGTCCGAAAGGAGATTTTGAAACCCCATGAACAACCCGGCTGTCATGATAAGCCATATGGCCTTTTTCCGCATTTTCGAGCCATCGGCAGACAAAGAGATGATACTTGCCATCTTCTTGCTCCAATAGGGTATTTCCGCCCCAATAAGACCAAAGGGGACTCTCCATCCCATTGTTGATATCTCTAGGGATTACACCGGGTGCCCCCCAAGTATCTGAGGTCATACCACCTAAATTGGGCATGGGTAGAAAGCGGTCCATAAAACGGCCGCCTAAAACAAGATTCCTCCATTCAGCAGGTCGTTCTCTTTCTATGACCATTTCACTGGCTTTCTTTTTTTTCGTTTTAGGTTCTGGTGTTTTCTGCGCGCATATTGGCGAGAGGTATAGAAAGACAAGGGCTATAAGAAGATAATTGAGTTTCATTTGGTATTGGTTCTGTAAAAAGTTGAGCTTTAAATCGTTTACTGTTTCATTAACTTTTGAATATCGGCATCGAGCGCCTCGAACATTAAGAGATGTCCTTCTGCATTGGGATGCAGGTAATCAGGCATGAGTTCTTTTTTGATTTTCCCATTTTCATCAACGTATTTAGAGCCGATGTTGATGTAGTGAATTTTTGGATTCTTTTTTGGAAAGGAAGCAATCAGTTTATTTGTTGCTTTGTTAATGTTATCTCTGTGATTGGGATTATAGCCATACGGAAGAATACCCATAAGCAGAATCTCGGTATCAGGAAGTTTTTGGTTCAGTAGGGCACATATTTTGTAGATGCCATTGGCTAGTTCTTCAGGTGTACTTATGTTCAAATAATGGTTTCCATCTGTATTGTTGGTTCCTATTAAAACCACGGCTACTTTTGGATTTATACCTTCTAAGGTTCCATTTTCAATACGCCAGATAACATTCTCGGTTCGGTCACCGCTTATACCCATGTCTACAGTACGGTATCGGTCTAGGTATTTAGTCCAAACTTCTTTGCGATCTTCTTCTTCCAAGGTGTGAAAAATGGAGTTTCCAACTAATATCAATTCAGGATTAGAATCAAGTCTGTCTACGATGGTCTTGTGCCTGTTGTTCCACCAGTCCCCATCACGTTGTACAGGCGTAGCCGCAGGATTTTCTATTAAATCAGATTGAGCATTTGCAGAAAATGTAAAAGCAAACAGTATTAAAAGAAGCAAAATATAATTACATCTGAATGTTTTTTCGATCATAGCTCCAGTTTATTTAGATTCTTATTTGAATGGGGCCAAGTCCATTTTCCCAATTTCCATTGCATTCTTTATAGAGAATTGCTTTTAGTTTTTCCGTCTTTTCAGGATGTTCTTTAGCTAAATCATTTATTTCTTCGTAATCCTCAGGCAGATAGTAGAGTTGAAAAACGTTTTCTTTAAGATAGTACCTCAGCTTCCAACCTTCTTGGGTAACTAAAGCGGGACCCATTTTTGAAGAGTAAATGGTGTATTCACGCAGTTTTGGTTTGCCACCAAATAGAGCTTTGGCATAAGAAATACCATCTTTTTCTTTTACTTGTGGTGTGCCTACAATTTCCGCAAGTGTATTTAAAAAATCATAATTACTGACCATTTGGTCTGAAACTGCACCGGCTTTTATATGGTTTTTCCAATACCAGAATAGCGGAACACGTACGCCACCTTCCCAATTGTCACGTTTTTTTCCGGACATGCCGTCGTTGCCATCAAAAATATCACCTATGGCCTTACTATTGAAGCGAGTTGTAATATTATCAAACTCCTCTCCTTTTACATTCACGTTGTTTTTGGAGGTGCGACCTTCTTCAGGATAATAAATTTCGTGCCCATTGTCTGATGTAAAGACGATGATGGTATTCTCCAAAATTCCCATTTCTTCCAGTTTTGAATAAATTCGGCCTACATCATCATCTAACATTTTTACCATGGAAGCATATTCCTTTTCCCATTGTGTTAGACTGGTATTGTTAGCTAATTCAGGATGAACTTCAGGAACCATAGTAGGGCCGTGAGGCAATTGTGTAGGGAAATATAGAAAGAAAGGTTTGTTGGTTTTTTTAGGATGATTGAGCTCCATAAAGGCCAGCATTTTATCCATAATGATATGCTCGGAATAGACGGCCTTACCTTCCATGTTCCAGCGCTCTTCAAAATTTTCGGGAGAATCGTATTCGGTAGTTTTGGCACAATCTATATGTGTATTTCCTGGGATGTCCACTTTTTTTCCATCTTCAAAAAGAAAGGGAGGGTAAAAACCATGACAGCGCACGTGGTCGTAGTACCCAAAATGATGGTCCCAGCCATGGCGCTCCATACGTTCGGGTGTGGTAGCAAAGCCCCATTCTAGCTTCCCAAATTGCCCTGTGGTATAACCCGCTTTTTGAGCAACTTCACCTAAAAACATTTCATCTTTTTCAGCAGGTAATGCTACTTCGTGAATTTTATCTTTAATTTCATCAAAAGTGAGGCCATTGTCCAATTGTTTGTAAATACCCGCTTTTACAATAGTCATGGCATCACCACCGTGGCAATCGTGCATTCCGGTAAGTAAACTGGCTCTTGCGGGAGCGCAATACATGGCACCATAAGCTCTTTCAAACTGCATGCCTTCTGAAGCTAATCTATCAATATTGGGTGTGGTCAACATTTTTTGACCATAGGTACCAAGCATACCTCTTCCCAAATCATCAGCATAAATTAAAACTACGTTGGGTTTTTTAGTCGATTTCTCTTGCGCCCAACATGAGGGGGTTATTAAAAGAATTAGGACTAAAGTTGTGAGGAGTCTAGAGATGCGCATGGTGTAGCCGTTAAATTGATTCATATTACTTAGAGAGACTGGAATTTGGGGGTAGGGGAACTTTGTTTTTTGCGCGCCAAGTCACTAGTTTATTAAGGAGTTTTTGGGTTAGTTTTGGCTCTTCTTTTACTAAGTTATTGGCTTCTATGGGGTCCTTTCGTAAGTTGTAGAGTTCGAGTTTTCCATCGGCTAAAAATTGAATCAATTTATAGTCTCCTTTTCTGATTACGGAGCAGGTACCGTGTTTGTATTGGCTGGCCAAATGCCAGAAAAGGGGGCGTTCTTTAAAACTGTTTTCATCTTCTAAGAATAGTGGGCTAAGGGAGTTGCCGTCAAGCTGTCCTTTATAATTAATTTGTGCAACATCCATCATCGTTGGAAAATAATCCATGACGGATATGGGTATTTCCGTTCTTCGGGCCTTCACTTTACCGGGCCAATGGATTAAGGCGGGAACTTTGATGCCGCCTTCATAAATTTCGCCTTTGGAGCCTCTTAACTTTAAATTCTCAGAAGCCATACTATGATACCCGTTATCCGAGGTAATGATAATCAATGTATTTTCCTCTAAATTATTCTTTTTGAGGTATGTCACGATTCTACCAATGTTTTCGTCCATAGACTGTACCATGGTAGCGTAGCTTGCCATTCGCTCTTTGTTTTTGCCTATACCTTGTCCTAGTTCAGGGTCACCAGCTTTGTTCATGTATTTGTCAAAAAGCTGGTCATTTCTGTTTTTTATAGGGCGATGTACCGCATAGAAATGAAGATTAACTAGAAAAGGGCTGCTCTTATGCTCATCCATAAAGTCAATAGCATCATTGGCTAACCGGTCCGTTAACCATTCATCATCAGGTTTTGGTTCTACAAATGGATTGCTGAATGGTGCACGATACCCGCCTGTTTCACTTTTATAACCTCCTTCTTCTAAAGCAGGGTCGCCACGGAATGTGCCGCCCACATTTTTAATAAATCCTCTGCCTTCTGGGTAGTATTGTTTTACGGCAGGTGTTTTGTGATTTTCTATCCAAGTGAAATCTCCCGCCTGTGGCTGGTCTAACCTTTGTTGAATGGGCCAGCTCATGGCCAGTTCTTTTTCAGGAAACGGGCCAACAATATGCCATTTACCCAAATGAATGGACTTGTATCCATTCTCGGCAAGGGGTTTGGCATAAATTGAGTGTTCTTTGCCAACGGTCCATCTAGAAAAAATGTTCTCTTGGGCATCTCCTTTTTCTAAAACAGGAACCGTGTACACTCCAGTTCTAAACGATTGCTTTCCGGTGAAAAGTGCTGCCCTAGACGGAGAGCAAGTGGGATACATATAAGCATTATCAAATACTAGACTTTCTTTGGCCAAGGCATCTAATGCTGGGGTCTCAAAATAAGTGGAACCGTTAAAGCCAACATCGGCATAACCTAGGTCATCTACCAATATAAAAATGATATTGGGCTTTTGTTGGGCCAAAATAGAAGCCAATGGGTAAAAAAATAAAAGTAGAAAGTATAGAATGTTCTTTTTCATGCATTTTAACTATTCGGTTTGTTTCTCGTATTTGAGGGGTGATATCCGTTTGCCTGTTTTATAATCCAGTCGTTTGCCATAATAGATGTACTGGTCAAAAATATCTCCTTTGCCCAATGTTCTTGGGTCGCCCTGTGCTATGAGCTCAGTTTCCATTTGAGTACGGAGTTCTTTAATTACAGATTTGTACTCGGGCTTTTCTGCTAAATTGTTGATACAATGAGGGTCTTTTTGAATGTTGTAAAGTTCGTTTTCCGGTTTCTTATCAAAATTCATTTCAAAATAATGATACTCCTCGTCTTCAGGTTTTAGGTTGGTGAGGTAGCTTTTTGTTGGTGAACCATCCGTATTCATAAAACCGAATTCCGGATTACCAACGGGCCATCTTTCTGGTTTAATATTGTGAACGTATAGAAGAGAGTCGTTTCTAATAGCTCTAACAGGATAGGCCAAATCTGTGCCATCCTCATTGGAGCGCCCAACGTCATGACGTTCCTTACCTAAAAGTACATGGTCTCTACTGGTATCAATTCTACCCGATTCTGAAGAGAAGAGTTGTTTTACAATACTACCACCCGTCATTTGTTGATGAGGTATTTCTCCGGTTACTTCCATAAATGTCGGAGCCAAATCGGAAAAGCTTATAAAGTCGCTCACGGTACGTCCGGAAATGATTTTTCCTTTCCAGTAAGCAATTAAGGGAATATGAAAACCTTCTTCGTAAATCTGCCCTTTTACCCTTGGGAACGGCATTCCATGGTCAGAAGAGATGACCACCAACGTATTTTTTAATAGCTCCTTTTCTTCTAGAGATTTAATGGCTTTGCCAACATGCGTATCAAACCATTCTACCTCATTGGCGTAATCCAATAAGTCACCACGAACTACTTCGTTATCTGGGTAGAAGGGAGGCACGCTGGCTTCTTCTAGTTTTCGGCCGGATTTTTTCCATGAATCTAGTTCATAAAAACGATGGGGCTCCTTTGCGCCCAACCAAAAACAAAATGGAGTTTCTTTTGGGGTGTTGTTTAGGAAGGCCTCAAAATTTGCGGCATAGTCAATATCTGCGATGCCTTTATAGGGCGGTTTTAATTTTATGGCATTGTGTTCAGGTCCTGCAGGATTGTCTTTGGTGTCATAAACGCCGGGTCCCCAACCTTTGCCCGTATACCCAACGCGATACCCCTTTTTAGCTAATAACTGTGGGTAGGTTTTAAATTCAAGAGGAAACCGACCGTTATGGTCGGCCGCTTCTTTTAACTGCCAACTGTACTTGCCTGTTAAGATACAAGCTCGTGCAGGTGAGCATTTTGGATTTCCGTTATATGCATTCTGAAATACAACCCCTTCCTTTGCCAAATTATCTATTACGGGGGTATTAATAAATGTATCTCCGTAGGCACCAAAACTTTTCATGGAAGCATCATCGGCAATACAGAACAGAATGTTTGGACGTTCCGTTTTTGTAACTGGCTTTTGATTATTAGGGTTTGTGCAAAGTGATAGCACTCCTACCAAACTGAATTTCAGAATGGATTGAAAAATTTGAAAAGCATATGTTATCATAATCCTGGTTTTTACAGGTAAGGTACAAATTGTTTATAGCGATAGGATACGCACATGGGGGAATACAACTTTCTCTATTTGTTGAATCCCGAAATGGTCAAACTCCAAACTACTTTGGTGCCATCTGCAGCAGTAACTTCATAGCTCATATTGCTATTGCTAAAATCGCCTATTTCACCCAGAGCAGGAGCCCCATTTGATGGGGCTAAGGTAGCTGCGGTAGAAATATCGGCATAGCCAACAATCTCTGCTAGGCTTACTTGCGTACGTATTTCTTCTGGGAAATCTCCATTGGCATCTGGGACGGCTATAGTACAAGTAACCTTTTGATTATCTGTGTCTATCGTTGTTTCCGTATCCAATTGAACCACCTGCAAGCGATTGTTATCTTGACTGCTATCTATCCATCTGTATTCAAACCTAAAATTGGTGATTTCGGCATCGCTAAAGGCAGGGAGTTCTTCCAAATCCGACTTTAAGCAAGAGGTAATTGTCATGCCTACAAACAGGAACATCAAATATTTTATATGTTTTTTCATTGTATGTAATTTTGTGTTGTGCGTTAATTTACCAACCTGGATTTTGGTCTAATTTTTCATTAAGTATGCGCTCATTTTCAGGAACGGGAAACAGGTAGCGCCTTGTTGAAAAACGCTTTTTCTGATTGCCTGGTTTTAGTACTACGGGTACGCTTTCAAAACCTTTACCATCTTCGGCAATCTCAAAGAATGTATACTCTTTATCGTTCAATTCTGAGATGATACCACCGCCGGATTCTTTACCCCATCTTAGGAGAGACCAATATCTATCGTTTTCAAAAAACAATTCTACACGACGCTCAATTTTGTACCATTCCCAAACTTGGTCTAATGTCATTCCTGCCATCAATTCTGGTAATTGGCCGTGTTGAGTTCTTGTTTTGTTGATGTACTCAATGGCAGTTGCAGCATCATTTAGACGTAGCATTACTTCAGCATAGTTCAAATAAGCACGCCCCAATCTGGTAATTACTTGGTGGTAATCTGTGAAGTTTACCGCTTTATAACCTTCTATATCATAAATACCCTTTCTTATAAAATACCCGGAAATAGTAGATGCTCCTGTTCCTTTGGTACTTTGGGCATAGTGCATATTACCTCCAAGTCTGGTGGTAACGGTATTTGTGAAAAGCTGAGAAGAATCTTGTACAACGGAAGCGAAGAAACGGGCATCACGATGCTCGTTATAAATAGCATCCGAAAGGAAACCTCCATTTGTTTCAAAATCTTGGTAGTATGATGTTTCATTCCATCTCTTTGCTACTCCGTCTGTATCTTCTACCAAATAATCATCAACTAGATCCGTGGAAGGCATTGCAGTTGTCCAACCCAAGAAAGATTCGGTGAGTTTTGGTGTTCCCTCTGTTTTTGCAACCTCCATATTGGGCACAATACGTTGCATTGGCGTCAATACACAAAGGGTGGCGTCTATATTCGTGTATAGCCCTAGAATGATTTCCGATGAGTTTAAAGCGCTAGTGTAATTATTGAATATTTCACCGTAATTGGAATCCAAACCATATCCTAAAGCAAAAAGGTCCTCACTTGCTTTTTTGGAAATGTTATAGTAATCCTGTTTTCCACTTTCAATATAAGCAGCTCCGTGCAAGGCTATTTCTGCCAACATTGCGTAGGCGGCTCCTTTAGTAAGTTCACCTGTTTCAACATTGCTTGAAAGAGGCAAGTCTACCGCCGCTTCTTGCAAATCTTTAATAATAAAATCATAAGTTTCCTTAATGGTTTCCGTTCTAGGCAGTTTTAAATCGTCTTCTTGGCTAAGCACTCGGTCAACAATTACATATTTACCAAATAAACGTGCTTTTGAATAGTACATAAGAGCACGCAACATCTTGCCTTGTGCAATTAATTTAGGTTTGATATTTTCAGGAATACCCTCTGAAGCAGCTGTTTTTTCGATGATCAGGTTACAGTCACGAATCACTTCAAAAGAATTTTCTTTAATAGGATTTTTTAAGCCTAAAGGGGCATTCCCGTAGAAGTAATAGGAGTTGTTTTTGGCCCATCCGGCATCATAGAACTGGTCAATAAGGTCTAAGGCTACTTTGTTGGCATTTACCAGTACTGTATTATCTGTGTAGTCATCATTACCAGCGCCGCCACCTTTTGGATCTGGGTCTTCTGGGTTGACCAATAATTCTGGAAGTACGGAATTGTACGTGTTATAAATAAAGCCTTGAGCAAGATTGGCATCGCTCCACACATCTTGTTCGGTGTACTTGTCTAAGGGTTCGGTGTTTAAAAGGTCGTCGCTACATGAGAAACTCACGAAGGCGATCGAAACTGAAAACAGGGTTATATATATGTTTTTCATTGCTATTTTTTTAGAATTAAAATCCAAGATTTACACCAAAGGAATAGGTGCGTTGTACCGGGTACCCATAACTGTTTATACCATTGCTTCCAGCTTGTACCTGTTCAGGGTCAAAGAAATCTTTCACAGGTGAAATAGTAAAAAGGTTGGTGCCACTTGCAAATATCTTGCACGAAGAAATCCATTTGTTGTCAGCTAAGAATGTTTTCTTTAAGTCATAACCCAACTGAATGTTTTTCATTCTAAAATATTTGGCATTCTTCAAGAAGTAATCGGATGGGTTGCTAACAATATCATTGTTGCCGCCATTAACACCTACCGAAGTAACTGGTCTAGGGTATGAGGCATCTGTATTTTGGGGTGTCCAATAGTCTAATTGATAGGTGTAGGTTAAACGTTTTGCTTCTGCAGCAATAAAGCGGTCAAAACCTATGTATCGGTTTCCGGCACCTTGAAAGAGTCCGTTCATGAACCAACCTTTATAACTCATGTTAAAATCTATACCGTAGGTAAGATGTGGTTGTGAAGGAAGGCCAACAAGTCTCTTGTCTTGTTCATCTACTTTACCGTCTCCGTTAGAATCAACATATTTGATGTCTCCGCCCTGAGTTTCCGTAGAACTTAACAATCGTGGATTGTTAAGTATTTCTTGATCGTTCTGGTATAATCCATCGGTTACGAAGATTTTTCCACCTTGCCAATAATCGGTTCTATGGGTTTCTCTTGTATACGGGTTGTTCAGGGTAGCCTCATTTTCGGTATCCAATTGTTCCCATAACTGATCAAAATATGAGACGTTCCCGCCTAGCCCGAATTTAAATTCATTAATACTTCCTTTGTAACGAAGCGAAAGTTCGTACCCTGCTCTACGTTGTTTTGATCCTGAGCGAATTTGCGGTAACGGTTTGCCCAAAGGTTGTGAGTATACGTTTTGTGGGCTCACTAAAAATCCTGTCGTGAGGTAGTAGAAATATTCTAAAGTACCACTGAATTTATCTCCGAAAGTAGAAAAATCCAACCCGTAGTTGAACGATTCTCTATTATACCAAGTAAGTTCGTCCGGATTTACCAAATTACCTTCTGAATAGCCGTTTACCAATGAATTTCCAATGGTGTAAATACCCGATTCTAAATTGTAAACTGGTATGTATCCAAATCTATTTACACCTTCAGAAACTCCCGTTTTACCGTAAGAACTTCTCAGTTTTAAAGAGTTGATGATATTGTCTTCCTTTAACTTTTGCATGAAGTTCTCTTCAGCAATGTTCCATGCAAATGACATGGCAGGAAAGAATCCCCATCTTTTTTTAGCGGCAAAGTTGTCATTACCATCATAACGACCGCTTAATTCAATAATGTATTTATAATCAAAATCATACTTCAAACGAAAAACATAACCGGCATTGGCGGCTTCACGCTCGCTACCGTCGTTATCCTTACCTACGGCAGGACCTGCAAAAAGTTGGTCTACTGCACCTGATAAGTAGTTTCTTCTTGAAGCACCCAAGGTGGCATAGTTGCTAGTGGTCTGGTTGTAAACAAAAGTGGCGTCAAGACCATGCATGCCAAAGGTGCGTGAGTAAGAAGCGCTAGATTCAAAATAGAGTCTATTACTGTAGTATGAATTTAAGCTTAATGCGGGTGGTGTTTGAGCTGTAAGTGAACCGTCTTGCATGTAAAGCGGTACGTTGTACTCCCATAATTTACCCCAACCATCACCATCTCGGTAATTGGCCATGACTCCTAATTTAAAACCTTCAATATTTGGTACTTGCCATTTTATGTCCAATTGGGCATTAATGAACTTATCCCTTGTTTTATTATAACCCGCGTCTTTGTCCGTAAGTGCTAGCGGATTGTCTCCGTTACCACCTCCCGCTAAAGTTCCATCTAAATTATAGGCTCTGTAGAGTGGGTCTGTATTTTGGTTAACAGCACGCCAAACGCCATACATTCCTGCAGATGGTTCTTCGTAGTTTTCTATACTAGAGTTGAGGTTTACACCTACTTCAAGGCCAATTTTGTCAAATTTAGTAGTGACATTACTCCTAACATTAAATCTACTGTAATTAACCACATCTGCTTTTAGAAGGCTACCCTCATCAATATACCCCATGGAAACAAAGTAGTTGGTTTTTTTGTCCCCTCCGGAAAGCGAAAGGTTATGGCGTTGCTGAGGTGCAAATTCCTTTAAAGTAAGGTCGGGCCAGTTATTGTCTGGGTAAGTATCTAAATCTGCATGGGTTCTAATAGTCTCCAGTTGTTCAGGAGAGTAGGGGACCGGTATACCTTCATAAGCACTTGCAGCATTCTGTACTTCTACAAATTCATAGGAATTCATCATCTCGGGCAGAATGGTAGGTTGGCTCATTTGATAGTTGTATGAGTAGTTGACGTTTATTTTTCCGTCTTTTCCTCTCTTGGTAGTAACCAAAACAATACCGTTACCAGCTCTTGAACCGTAAACGGCTGTGGCTGCTGCATCCTTTAGAAAACTAATACTTTCAATGTCGTTGGAGTTGATGGTATTAAAATCTTGTTCTTCCGTTATAACTCCGTCAATTACGTAAAGTGGAGAGCCACCACCACGAATGGATATGGCGGGAGAACTTCCCGGTGCACCACCACTATTTTCAACAATAAGGCCAGAGACTTGACCTTGAAGGGCTTCGCCTACATTATTAAATGGAGTTTGTTCTAGTTTTTCTGGGGCCAAGGTGGTTACCGCTCCAACCATTTTTCGTTTGGTGGAAGTACCATAACCAATAACTACAACCTCGTCTAATTTAGCGGAGTCTGTATCTAAGGAAATGTCTATCGTGGTTTTACCATCAATAGTTACTTCTTGTGTGCTATAACCAATGTAACTGAATATCAAAATATCCGAATTAGCAGGAACATCAATGGAGTAGTTACCATCAAAGTCAGTAACGATTCCTATAGTAGTACCTTTTACCAAAACATTGGCTCCTGGCAGTGGCATACCATCTTCGGTACTGATTACTGTACCGGTAACAGTTGTTTGTGCAAAAGTGGCACTGCAGGTTAGCAATGTCAAAACGCAAAGCGAAAACAACCAACACTGTGGAATTTTAGGCCTGTTTTTTTTCATAGTTTGAGTTGAGTTATTAAAATTTAGTTGAGAGAAAATGTAAAAAGTAAAAATGTTAATTTTTTAACATTGACATGGGGCAAAGGTATTTTTCGCACTAAAAACGATGTATTCGTGCGTAAATATTATGTATTCAGAAATTAATAATGACGATTTTGAGGATATGGTTGAGAGACGGTAAATCCTTTATTTATCGGTTTCCTGGAGGAATTCTAAGTCGAATGGACTTTCGTAAGCGAGAAGTGATGTTGTAATAGTTATAACCTCACTTACTTTACGTAATGTGAATTGAAGGTTTCTTTTGATTTAATAAAACTGGATGTTTCTTAGTCTTTTTTCAGGGAAGCATATTTCCCAGGTGTAGTATGATACATTTCTTTAAAGAGCTTGCTAAAATGTGTTCGGCTTTTAAAACCCGTCATAGTGTAGACTTCGTTGACGGATAGGTCTGGTTGTTGTACCAATAGTTCCGCGGCCTTTTTTAAACGGTACATTTTTAGCATTTCAAACGGAGTTTTATCAGTTAGTGCTTTTACTTTTTGATAGAAATGCGTTCTGTTGAGGTAAAGTTGACGCGCAAATTGGTCCATATCTAGATTTTGATTGTCTAGATTTTTGGCCATGAGATGATATAGCTTTTCAAGAAACGCATTATCGTTTCTGATGTTGAGGTTGTTGTCCTTGGTAAGTGGAATTCCTATTTTAAAACGCTCACGCAACCGTTTTTTGTTTTCTAACAAAGCTTCGGTTCGGGCTACGAGTCTGCGGGCATCAAATGGTTTTTTAATGTAGGCGTCCGCTCCATCTTTAATACCTTGAATCTGATTTTCTATATCATCCAATGCGGTAAGGAGAATAACCGGAATATGGCTTGTTTTTATATCTGCTTTAATGCGCTTACACAGCTCTAGGCCATTCATAACCGGCATTTGAATGTCGCTTATGACTAAATCAGGCCATTGGTCTTCCATGGCATCTAAGCATTCTCTGCCATTTGTAAATGTTTTTACCTTAAAAAATTTAGAAAGTACTTTTGATACGTATAGACGCATATCTAGCACATCCTCTACGTAAAAAATAAGGTTTTCTGAGTGGTCACCGCTTGTTTTAATTTTGGAAATTTCAGTTTTTGCTATCGTCGTTTCTGCATCTGACACCTCATTTTCGGCTATTATAATGGCATTTTCTTTAGAAGCTTGGTCGTCCGCAGATTCTTTTTTGACCACCGGTAGACGCACCGTTATGGTTGTACCAACACCTATTTCGCTAAAAGCTTCTAAATAACCGTAATGCATTTCTACCAATTTTTTGGAAAAGGCAAGACCTATACCTGAACCGGTAGAATGTACGCTTTCTCTTTTCCGAGACTGATAGAACCTTTCAAAAATATGAGGTAGGTCATCATCATCAATACCTCTTCCTGAATCGGTTACAGAGACAAGAAGGTCTTTGTCATCACTTGTGTAGGTAATAGAAATGTTATCGTTTGCTCCAGTATATTTGAAGGCGTTACTCAACAGGTTATTGAATACTTTTTCTAATTTGTCTCGGTCTGCAGACACCACAATATTGGATTTTTTGGAAATGACTTCTAGCCTTTTATGGCTGTTGTAGGCTAAGAAATGAAAGTCAGGCACTAGGCTTTCTATAAACGCATCAAAATAAAATCTTGAATAGTTCATTTCCATTAAATTAGCATCTACACGTTCAAAATCATGAATCTGGTCTATGAGTTGCGCAATTTTTTTGGACTGTCTGGCAACGATATTCAGTTTTTCCTGAGAGTCTATATTGTTTTTGTACCGTTCTGATAAAAGTTTAACCGGACTTGAAATAAGATTAAGTGGTGTTTTAAGCTCGTGGGATATGTTGGCAAAAAACCGGAGTTTTGCAGCATTCACTTCTTTGACCTTGTCTTTTTCTATTTGCTCTAATTGAATGTTGTAGCGCAATGACTGTACCTTCATAATATAGAATAGGACAATACCTAAAATTATTAAGGTTAACAGGGTATAAAGCAGGTATGCCAGGGGTGTTTTCCAAAAAGGAGGAGCAATGGTAATGTTAAGGGTCTTGGGTTTGGTCCATTCGCCAATGGCATTGGATGCTGCCACTTCTAACATATATTCTCCAGGCTGTAAACCATTGTAATTTATCATACGCTGGTCAGAAGTGGTCTGTAGCCAGTTTTGGTCAATGGGCAATAATCTGTATTTTAGAAAGTGGTTTTTTGGAGAGGCAAAATGCAGTGAAAGCGCTTCTACGGTAAATACGTTTTCGTTGTATTTTAGATCCAGGCGTTGTCCATTGTGGAGCCGTTCAGATAGTAAAACCCTTTTATTGATTGTATCTTTAGGAAGTACCGTTTTGTTATAGACCTTAAAACCTCCAAAGTGTAGAATCGGTAAAACTTCTGCGTCTTTAATAGAGTAGGGTTTAAAGAAAGAGAAACCCTCAAGGCCTGCCAATATTAGGGTGCCGTTGTCTAGATAGCTAGATGCGTACCAGAAATCTTCAAAAGGCAAACCGTCTTCTTTTCCGAATTTTCTAAACTTTTTATCTTTAGGGTAAAATTTATTTAGGCCTACATTGGTAGCTATCCAAAGATTGCCAGCATGGTCTACATTTATACTTTTTACAACGTTATTGGATAAGCCGTCCTTTTCGGAAAAAGGGATGAAAATAGGTTCATTTTCACTATTTTCTACTTTACAGATTCCGGCACCTTCCGTTCCGATCCACAGGCAACCATCTGGTGACCTTGTAATAGCTGAAACAAAATTATTTGGTAGACCACCTTCCTTCTTGTCCATCCGGAGGTGCTTGATTTCTGCATGTTTTAATAAAGGGTCATCTTTAATATTAATTCTAAAAAGACCGTCTTCCGCTGTGCCCACCCATATAAAATCATGCTCAGGGTCTGCATATACATAACGGGCCAATATCATTTTAAAATTATCAAAATACGGATTGTCGTTCAGGGCTTCTATTCTGGTGACGTTACCTTTTTTATCTACCGAAATCTTGTAAATACCTCTTCTAGAACCAAGCCAGAGGTTCCCCTTTTTGTCTTCTGTTATTTTATAAGATTCTATCCCTGAAAATTCAGGGAGCGAGCTAACATTAATGGGTAGGGGGTTTTTCTCTCCCGGATTTAATCTAAAGTAACCCTTTTCTGGAACCCTAAACCAGGTTCTTTTTCTTTTATCAATATACACTGAAGAAATTCTTGAAGCATATTTTTCTGAAAAAACAGAGGGTAATGGTTCAAATTGAGACGTTTCTGAATTGAAAAGAGCCAAGCCCCCTTGGTTTTTGGTCAAGTAGGCCCTGTGATCGTCCAATGGGGCTATATGAATTAAATGTCGATCACTTACACCAAATTCATAAGGGCTTTGTCCGTCAAATTCTTTGAATGGATTTTTTTTAAGGTCAAAACGAAAAATACCTTTATCAAAAGAACCCACCCAAAACCGGTTATTGGAGGTAGTGCTAAAACAGCTTATACGAAGTTGCCTGTTCTGGAACTTAAATAATGAATAATCTATGTCTGTGTCCTTAGAAAAGGTATTAATATCATTAATGCGAACAGCACCGTTGTTCAAAGTGCCAAGCCAGAGATTGTTTTCGTGGTCAAAACCAGAGCTGTTGAAGTTTTGTGAGGGTAACAGGTTATTTTTAACGACTCGGTAGTCATAATTGGCACCGTTCTTTTGATAAGAAAGTATTGCGAAGCCGGATTTAAGTGTTGCCAAAAAAGTAGATGCGTTAATACGCAACAAAGACTCGCAATTACTTATTTCATCGGAAACTACTTTTGTGAATTGATGGTCGTTTAAGCTAAAAGAAAGCAGGCCTACAGATGTAGCATAGAGGTATGTACTTTTGTCTACAGATAGTGAACTGTAGAATTCAACGGCCCCATTTTCATAAAAGGCCGTGGGGGAATATTCGTCTTTTAAGGTATAATCATCGTTAAATATTAGAATACCATATTTTTCAGTAGCACAGAGAATAGTGCCTTGGTTTTTGTTTATAGTAATATCCCTAACGACCGGCCCTTTAATTCCTTTTTTGGCGAGTTGATTTGAATAAATGTCGCTGAACTCTTCTAGGTTATAGTTATATAGGGAAATACCCTCATCCGTGCCAATCCATATATTACCCTTTGTATCTTCTTTAAGTGATCTAATACGATTGCTTATAAAAAGGTCTTTACTCAGTGTGTTCTTGAAAGTCTTGAATTCATAGCCATCATAACGGTTTAGACCTTCAAAAGTGCCTACCCATATGTAACCTCTTGAATCTTCTAGAATTGAAGTCGTTCCATTATGAGCTAAACCATCGGTAATTGTATAATTTTGAGAGAACTCAAGGTCGCTTTCTTGAGCAAAAAGGCACAGAAAGAAGAGAAGACATACAAATGTTGAGTAAACTTTTTTGGACATAAAACCAGAAACCGATTTATTACCTGCTGGGTGTTCGGAATTAATTTTCAAGGTAGTAAAAATACACTAGTTGATGGTTAACCCGCTCTTTATTCTAGGTTTGTTTTGGACTAGAATTATAAAAACAACTGAATTGTAATTATAAAAAATGACCTTTTAATGTTGGTTTTTAGAAGTTTATCCTTCAAGAAGGAATAGGTGTTTGTTAAATTTAACCTAGTTTTTCTTTTAATACACCTTCCATATAATCTATATGGTTCAATGCTTTCTGAGTAAAACTATATAGACTTAAACTACGGTCTAGGTTTTGGTTTTCGTAAGCTACTTTATAATATATATTGTTGTTGAGGTAATCCGTCAAAGCTCGTATACCATGTAAAAAAGGCATGAGAACAGCACCCCATGGTAATATTTCAATTTCGGTTTTTGTTAAAAATGAACCATTGGTAGCTAAGCCGTTGATAAAGGCTTCAAACAATTTCTTGTCAAAGATTATTTTACTGTGGTCTTGTTCATCTTCCGGAGCAGTATTGGCTATAGTGCGTACGGCATCACCAAAATCATAAAGAAAATACCCTTTCATTAGAGTATCCAGGTCAATAAGGCAAAGGGCTTTATTGGTTTCTTTTGAAAATAGGATGTTATTTAGTTTGGTGTCATTATGGCAAACTCTTACTGGTAGACCAGCTAAATCCAGTGCCGTTAACTTTTCTAAAATAGTATTAGTGAAAACTATGGCTTTTTCTGCGATTTCTAGTTTTTCTGGAGCTGCCGTTTTAATAGTGGATTTAAATTGCTCCTGCCGTAAGCTTATATCATGAAAGCAAGGAATAGTATCAACATAATCTTCTAAATCTGCTTGCTGTAAAAGCGAATTGAATCTAGAAATAATTCTTCCAGCTTCAAAAGCAATGTTTGCATCTTCTGTGGTGTTATAAGCGGTGCTGCCGTTTATATACGTCATGACCCGCCAATGGTTGCCAGTAGGTGAGATATAGTGACTACCTGCTGTTTTAGGCGACACCAAAGTTATTCTGGTATAATCGTCTCCCTTTAAATATTTAAAAGCTTGTTGAATATTATTCATCAGCCCTTTAACATCGGTAAAGACAAGATGGTTTACCCGTTGTAAGATGTATAATGGGGTGGCAGCATCAAAAATCAAAAAGGTATCATTGATCAAACCGTCTGTTAACGGTTTGATCAAATACTCCTTTTGAGGCAATGAAAAGTGCCCTAATAATTCGTTAAGCTCTTCGCTAGAATACGTACTCATTATTTTTTTGGCCAAAGCGGAGAAGGGTACTTGCCCGCATCGGTCTTACCTTGAAGGTTGGCAACCGCTTTCTCACGATCACTGGCATAAGTTACGCCAAACCAATCACCACCGGACGGTACTACTTTTACTTTTATTTCGCCGGCCTGTAACATTTCCTGAACTGTCTTTGGAATGTAAAGCTCACTAGTTGTGGCTAGATTATCATCAGCTAGAAAAGTTCTGAATTCACTCTCGATTTTATCAAAAATTGAAGGTTGGCATACCCAGAAGTTCATACTCACCTGCTCTTCGCCTGTATATTCATTACCAGAATCAAGGTCAAGTACTTTACCATCTTTTGGCTCAAGTTTTAAACGTTCATCCACAGAAACTAAATCGTCTCCATTTACTTGGCAAACCCCTCTAGATACAGAACCATGTTCTGATAAGGTGTTTTTTAAAGTGTAACCCACAAGGGCAAAAGTATTGTCATTATTATGTTCACGTGCAAAATTAGCAGCGTTAGCGTAAGCGGATTGTCCGTAGAAATCATCTGCATTTAAAACTGCAAAAGGTCCGTTTATCACGTTTCTTGCGGTCCAAACTGCATGTGCTGTACCCCAAGGTTTTTTACGCTCGCCAGAGAAAGAACATCCCTCTGGTAAATCAGTAATTTCTTGAGCCAAGACATCTAGTTTAATGTTGGCAGGTAATTTAGGACGCAAATGGTCTTCGGCTAAAGAAACATTTTCCTTTTTAGTAATGAGAACAATATGGTCAAAACCGTTTTTAAGAGCGTCATAAATACCAAACTCCATTAAGAATTCCCCGTTAGGGCCTAAATCGTCAAATTGTTTCAGTTTTCCGTATCGGCTACCACTACCAGCGGCCATTAATAATAAGGTCATGTCTTTCTTTTTTTAGAGAGCCGCTAAAATAAGGTTTTCACATGAAAACTTGTAAGTGATTTCTATATACATAACAATTTTTTGACATCTTGTTGGTTGCCTAGAGATAGAGTTTTATATTTAAGCTGTTTGCCCTAGGGGTTCTTCTTAAGGTTTTGAGTTATTTTTATATTCATTCTCTAATAAAAATATGATGAAGATTAAAGGTTTAGTGTTGTTACTGTTTTTATTAGTAATAAAAGTTAATGCCCAGAAAGATGAGAGACCCAATATTTTGGTAATTATTTTTGATGATGCTGGGCTGGATATGAGTGCCTACGGTAGTACTTATGTAAATACTCCGGGTTTTGATGCAATTGCGAAAGAGGGTGTGCTTTTTAACAGAGCGTATACCCCGAACGCTAAATGTGCCCCATCTAGGGCATCTATCATAACAGGTAGAAACTCATGGCAACTGGATGCGGCTGCAAATCATGTCATCTATTTTCCTTCAAAATTTAAGACATATCAAGAAGTGTTATTGGAGCTAGGTTATACTACGGGGTATACTTCAAAGGGTTACGGCCCTGCTTTAACGCTTACCGCAGATGGCAAAGAGAGAGCCGTTATGGGCAAGGTTTACAATGAAGAAAAACTTAAACCGGCTACTACGGGTATTTCCGATAATGACTATAGTGGCAATTTCAATGATTTTCTTTCCAAGGCGCCAGAGAACAAACCGTGGAGTTTTTGGGTAGGAAGTGTTGAGCCTCACCGAGGTTATGAGTATGGCACAGGAAAAAAATTAGGTGGTAAGACCGAAGAAATGATTAAGGACTTCCCCCCATATTGGCCAGATAACGAGGTTACCCGTAATGACCTTTTGGACTATGCTTATGAAATTGAGGATACGGATAAGCATATTGTAAAGATTCTGGAAACGCTAAAGGAAAGCAACCAATTAGATAATACTCTGATTATAGTTACTTCTGATCACGGTATGCCTTTTCCTAGAGTAAAAGGCGACCAGTATGAAAATTCAAATCACATTCCTATGGCCATGTTATGGAAGAATAAAATGCAGGTCAAGAATAGAACGGTAGATGATTACGTAAGCTTTATTGATCTTGCACCCACGTTTTTAGATGTGGCAGGAGTAGATTGGCAATCTTCGGGTATGCATCCTGCAGCGGGCAAAAGTTTAAAGAATATAATTGTTTCCGAAAAATCCGGGCAGATAGAGTCGGATCGCGATTATGTTCTTGTGGGTAAAGAAAGGCATGATACGGGTAGGCCAGATGATGTAGGTTATCCGATTAGGGGGATTCATAAAAACAATATGTTGTACGTTAAGAATTATGAGATAGATAGATGGCCAAAGGGAAATCCAGAAACTGGTTATCTAAATACAGATGGTAGCCCAACAAAAACAGAAATTTTAAACCTTAGAAGAAATGGAAGCAAAGAATTCTGGAAAATGAATTTTGGAAAAAGGGTTGAAGAAGAGTTATATGATGTGGCGAATGACCCATTTTGTATTCATAATTTGGCGACCAATCCAAAATATCAAAAAACTAAGGAAGCCCTAAAAATAGAGATGGAGGCGAAATTATTGGCTCAAGGAGATTTACGAATGTCCGGTTATGGACATCTATATGAAAAAGCACCTTTTGTTAGGGGAAGAAATTTTTATTCTGATTTTATTGAGGGTAGAAAACCAAAGGCTGGTTGGGTAAATGATGCTGATTTTGAGCCTTACCTGTTAGATGGGGATGGTAATGAGCTTCAGGAAATAGGTAATGAAATAAAAAACTGAGTTTATTAGATTAAATTTCTGTACTGATAAATTATGGGCACAGTATATAAAATATAGATGCATATATTGTCTAGTTTCCTCACAACGTACAAGTTGTTTTACAGGCCATAAGGACAACTATTAAAAGTGTTGTGCCTAATGCCGAAGAAGCTATAAGTTATGGTATGCCGGCTCATAAATATCATGGGCCTTTAGTGTATTTTGCTGCGTACAAAAATTATATTGGGTTTTATGCTACACCTTCCGGACACAAGGCATTTGCTAAAGAGTTGATAAATTACAAACAAGGTAAAGGATCGGTTCAGTTTCCGCTGGGGGAACCCATGCCGTATAGGTTAATTGAGAGAATCGTAAAATTTAGGGCGGAAGAAAACTTGGCAAAAGCGAATGTCAAATGAGGTTGTTTCCTAGTGTACGGGGTTTTGTAAATTAGTCTAGGAGTCTGTTTTGTGCTTCTTTAAGAATCTCTATCACTCGCTTTTTTAAACTCTCTGGTTCTAGAATCTCTGCATAGTCCCCAAACATTAAATACCACCTAGGAAAACCATGAACTACATCTGAGGTCATAAAGGTCATTGTAACCTTATCCTTTCTAATTTTTTCGGAAATGAACCCATACTGTTTTCTTCCTGTAGAAATATAGCGAGCAATACTCTTGTCAACAGAAATAACAATTTTAGTTTTCTCTTTATCAGGTCTCTTGTTTAAATGCTCATCTAGCATTCCGTGCTCTAGAGTAAAAGGTTTGTCAGTTCCTGTAATGCGTAGCATTCTATCTGTCCTAAATTGTCTATAATCTTTCCGGAATAGGCAGTAGCCTAATACGTACCAAAAGTTATTTTCATGAAATAGACCTACGGGTTCAATAAACCGGTCAGACGGTTTTTCTGAATTCAAAGAATGATACTTTAGAAAAACCTGTTTCTTATCTGCTATACTTTCAAAGAGGATTTCTAGGGCGTTGGGTATGTTTTCGTCAAAAGGAGTTTGTGTTGGGTCAATTAGTACCTGAGCCTCTAAAGTGGAAATCCAATCTTTTTCTTTCCCTCTTAACACCGACTTTACCTTGTACATGGCAGATTTATGGTGAGAGCCTAAGGAGGTGTCCGTAAATTTTTGCATCAATTTTTCAGCAGCAACAAAACTACCTGCCTCTTCCCGTGTAAACATAACAGGGGGAAGACGATAGCCTTCCATTATGGAATACCCTACACCAGCTTCGCTAGAAATGGGTACGCCCGAAGCTTCTAAAGAGCGAATATCTCTATAAATGGTACGTAAGCTCACGTCAAAACGATCAGCCAATTCCTGGGCTTTTACTATCCGTTTTGATTGTAGTTGAATGAGTATGGCCACTATGCGGTCAAATCTGTTAATGGTATCCAATCCCATAAGAGTGCGATATATATTCCAAAGATAAAACTTCAGATGTTGGCCTGAAAAATATCGGAATTTCATTTTTTTTGATGTTAACTTACTTTGCGTACCCTTTTTCGAATACAAAGAAAAGGGTGTGGGGTGACAACGGCTTGTCAACAAGGTTTATCATAATTTGTGTGCTAAGCTCTTAATGAAGAGTCTCTAACCACTAAGGTTGTTTTTATTTCAACCGTTTTAGTAATGACATCGTTTGTTGGGTTTTCAATTTCATCAATAAGGTATTTTACAGAAGTACGGCCAATTTTATCACCGGGCTGGTCTACAGTGGTTAATTCGGGCTGAATAATTTTTGAGTTTGCCGAGTTGCTAAAACCTACGACGGCTATCTCTTCCGGAATTTTCACTTTGAATTTATTGAGGGCTTTAATGGCTCCAATAGCAGCATTATCCGTTATGGCAAAAATGGCATCGGGGCGCTTTTTCATGCTTAAGAGAATATTGGTCAGACGTCTGCCATGTATGAGAGAGATATCTTCCGTACTCAAAATTATTTTTTCCTTGATAGGTATTCCATGGTGTTCTAGTGCTCTCAAGTAGCCGGCGTAGCGTTTTTCGGAGTTGTATGAATTTTCAGTTTCTTTAATAATGGCTATACGTTCCTTACCCAATTCAATAAGGTGTTCCACGGCATTAAAAGCAGCCTCTTCTTCATCAATAACAATCTGTGTACATGGTATTTTTTGCGATACTTTATCGAACAGCACAATGGGTACGCGGTTCAAAGTTCTTAACAGGTCATCTACTTTGGTAGTTTTTCGGGTGAGTGACATCAAAATACCATCCACTCCAAACTGGGTCATGGTATTCAGCATTTCGGTTTGTTTGGATTCGCTGTTGTTCGATTCTGAAATAATTACCCGATACCCACGTATTTCGGCTTCCTCAAGAATTCCCTTTAGGATGGTCGAGGTAAAGTAATGAGAAATGTTAGGAACCACTACGCCAATTATATTGGTCTTTTGGGATCTAAAGCTTCTGGCGAACAAATTGGGGGAATAGTTCATGTGTCGAGCAAGGTTATGAACGTTTTTCTTGGTGGTTGCGTTAATATCTGGGTGGTCATTTAGCGCTCTGGAAACCGTTGATATTGAAAGCTTTAATTCTTTGGCTAAATCCTTTAAAGTGGTGTTGTGCTTCTTGCTCATAATCTAAAAAGGTGTTGATTTTCAGTATAATGCAGATTTATTTATGATAAAATTATGAATTGCAAACGTTTGCGGTAACGTTTGCATAACAAATTTGCAATTTTTTTGTCGAAATAATATGATATTCAAATAGTTTTGGTCTTGTATTAACAAATTAATAATAACTCAAGTTCACTCAACTTTTAAAAACAACAATTATGAAGAAAGTAATTTTTGCGGTATTCGGCCTTCTTTTAGGTACTGGTGCTTTTGCCCAGACCGGAGTTTCCGGTACCATTACGGACATTGCCGGAGAACCTATTCCGGGAGCAAATATTATAATAGCAGGAAGTACTTCTGGTACCACATCTGATTTTGATGGTAACTATACATTCTCAACAGACCTAGAAGGCAGTCAAGTATTGAGAACTTCATATTTAGGCTTTACCACTTTGGATAAGCCGGTTGATTTAGACGGAGCAGCATTAACGGTAGATTTTGTGCTTCAAGAAGGCGGTCAGCAGCTAGATGAGGTTGTTTTAACGGCGTCTAGTACATTCAGATCTCAAAAGCAGGCGCCTTTATCTATCAGCTCGGTAAAAATGAAAGAGATAACCAAACTATCAGCTAACAGTCAGGCAGATATTTTAAGAAGTGTGCCAGGTATTACCGCTGAAGGTGGTGGTGGTGAAACGGCTACCAACGTATTTGTTAGAGGGCTTCCTTCTGGTGGTCAATATGTGTTTAACCCGTTACAATACGATGGGATGCCATTAATGAGTACGTTTGGCCTTAACTCTTCTGCTCATGATGTTTACGCAAGACCGGATATTGGCTTTAAAGGAGTGGAATTTGTTCGTGGTGGTTCTGCCATCTTATACGGTGCAGGTTCTGTAGCGGGTATCATTAACTATACAAGTAAAACGGGGGACACCAATCCTGGTAATGTAATAAACCTTGAAGTTGCCAATATGGGACGTTTAAAAACCGATTTCTATACAGGCGGCCAATTGGGTGGAGAAGACTCAAATACCTACTATGCTTTTACAGGTTTTGTAAGACATGACCGTGGTCCTATAGATACAGGTTTGCCTACAAAAGGGGTGCAGTTCAGGGCTAATATCAAGAAGAAATTTGATAAAGGTACATTTACCGTACATGGTCAGTTTATAAATGATAAGGCCCAGTACTACCTCCCTATTCCTTTATCAGGAGGAAGTAGAGAGCGTTTGGCCGGAAATGATGGAGAACCGGTAGAGCAGTTGTTGACAGGGGAATTAGCAAATACTTCTTTCCTTACGCCGGGTGGTACGTACAATAGCCCAATTGCAGATGGTGTTTCTACTACTGGGGGATATTTAATGGCCGATTTTGACTATAGGTTTGAAGATGATTTAAGATTTAAATCAAAGGTAAGGTATGCCAATTACAAGCATAATTTTGCGTTATATGTTGGAGGAAGCGGTAACAATCCAAACCCAATTACTTTGGATAATTATGTAGAGAGCATTGCTCCTGGAAATCAGGGGTACTCTGCGCAATACCAAAGTGGCAACCCTAATTCTCAAATAAACGGTTCAGATTTGGTAATAGATAATCTTCATGTAGATCGTTTACGTCCAATGACGGATTACTCGGGAGAAGCTTCTTTGACTAAAAGTATTGAAACAATGAATGGCGGAAGTCATAACATAACGGTTGGTACTTTCATAGCACGTACAGAAGCTGAAGATGTAAATTACCAGTATAGCGTATTGTCTGAATTCAATAATGCACCGAGATTGGTAAACTTAAATTATACCGATGCAGGTGGAGAGAATGTAGTGTATTCAGAAGGAGGTTTATACGACCGTATCGGTCAAACTTCAAATAATTTCTTATCTCAAAACAGATTAGCTTTTTACCTTACCGATGAGATGATTTTTGACAGATGGCGTTTTGATGTTGGTTTTAGATATGAGCATACTGATGGAGAATACAGCAAAGGGGGATTAATGAGTGATACTGTTTATGACAACCCTGAATTGACCACTGAATTGAGTGATGTGCAGACTGCTGATGGTAGCTTCATAAGGGCATCGGTAGAGGCTTCCGGATGGGCGGCTTCCTTGGCAGCTCTTTATGAATTAACTGATGTAACCAATTTATACGCTAACTTTTCTAAAGGATATTTTTTTCCGCAAATACGAACTTTTGTTCCGGTTGCAGGTATCAGTGAAAGTCCTTATGATGCAGAAAATATTATACAGTTTGAGGCGGGTGCTAAATTTGGTTCTTCTAAGTTTTCTGGGTCTGTTGCCGCTTACTATGTTTCATTAAAGGACAGAGTAAAAATTAGACAGGCCATTATTGGTGGTCAGTTAATTGATGAGACTCGTTCAGAACAGGATACCAGAACTATTGGTGTAGAGGCTACGGGTGATTATAGGGTAGTTGATAATTTAAGCCTTCGAGGTACTGCTACGTACCAAGCTCACGAAATCACTAAAAATATAGATTTTGATTTAGTGAACGGTACATCTGCCGAAACAAATGTGGGCAACGAGTTGTCTAGACAACCTAATTTCTTGGGCTCTTTAGGAGCTTACTATGATAACAGTAAAGTGGATGCTAATTTTGGTTTCAACTACACGGGTAGCAAGTATTCTTCAGATCTCAATGACATAGAATTAGATGCTATTCCTATCGGTAGACTGGGGGCAGGTTACACTTTTGGGAAGCCAGAAGAAAACCAGTCGGTTCGTTTAGGGTTCTCCGTCTTCAATCTTTTTGATAGTGATGGTGTAACAGAGGGTAACCCAAGAGCAGGTGCTGCAGGTGAGACGGAGTCTGAGTTCTTTGTTGGTCGTCCTATTCTTCCAAGAAGATTTTTCTTGACGGCTACCTTCAATTTCTAAAAACCATTTGAGTTTAGTTTTTAATTCAGAGACACATTGGCGGTGGCTTGCTGCCAGTGTGTTTTTATATTACGTATGTTATGAGCAAAAATTTTATAAAAAGGGCACAAGACATTTTAGACGCTAATTTTCAAGATGGAGGTTTTACCATCCCTAGTAAAGGACTTTATCCTTTTCAATGGAAATGGGATAGCGGTTTTATTGCGGTAGGTCTTGCCCATTACAATGTAGATCACGCAAAAAAAGAAATAGAGACCTTGTTGAATTCACAATGGGGCAATGGTTTTATACCGCATATTGTGTTTCACACAGATGACGATTCTTATTTTCCAGGCCACGATTTCCACAGGTCGGATGTGCATCCGCTTTCATCTAAAAAATATAAATCTACAGGAATGACCCAACCTCCGGTTACGGGGTTTATTCTTCAAGATATGCTCAATATTGTTGATGATAAAGAAGATATGTTGGACTTTATTAAAAGTCAGATAGATAAGGTGTATGACAATCATGTGTATTTCTACGAGAATCGTGATCCGCAGAATGAAGGTCTTATGTACATTTATCACAACTGGGAGTCGGGTACGGATAATTCTCCGGTGTGGGATGATATCTGGGATACTATGAATCCGCCAGAATATACTTTTGAGCGAAAAGATACTACACATGTAGACGCCTCTCAGCGACCTTCTAAAAGGGAGTATGACCACTACCTGTACATCATTGATATAGCCAAGCAAAACAATTATGATGATGCCAAAATTGCTGAATTATCTCCTTTTTTGGTACAAGACCCTTTGTTTAATGCCATGCTCATCAAGTCCAATCAAGCATTAATGGAGCTATATGAATTGATTGGTGGCCATGAAGATAAAATAGCCTACCTCCGTAAAAATCAAGAAAAGAGCATCGCTTCGTTTAATGAGAAGTTGTTCGATACGGAATTGGGCGCTTACGTGCATTATGATTTAAGAAATGAAAAACCAATTCGCCATATTTCATCTTCATCTTTCTCTCCGTTGTTTGCTGCTATTCCTAGCAAAGAAAGAGCCGAAGTTTTGGTCAATACCATGATGGAGCGTTTTGGAGGTGATGATAAATATTTATGTGCATCTTTTGACCCCACTGATGACCGCTTTAATCCTAGAAAATACTGGAGAGGTCCCGTCTGGATCAATATGAATTGGATGCTGTACCGCGGATTGAAAGATTACGGGTATAAAGAGATTGCAGAGCGCGTTAAGCAAGATTCAATTGACCTTGTGGAGCGTGATGGCTTTTTTGAGTATTTCGATTGTAGAAAAGATACCGGAGAAGAAACCCGAAAAGGATACGGTGGGGACAATTTCTCATGGAGTGCAGCACTTCTAATAGACCTATTGAATGATTCATATGCAAAAAGCATTTAAGATTATGTTTTACATTTTTAGAAATACAAACTGTAATTTAAAAAAAATAGGTCTTTCCTTTTTTAGTGTTGTATTACTTTTTATTAATCAGGTTGCAGGTCAGGAATTTACTTTAAAGTCCCCAGCAGGAAACAATGAAGTTCAAATACGTATTGGCGATAATATATCTTATAGGGTGTTGCATAAAGGGGAAGAAGTGCTAAGCTTTTCTCCAATTTCAATTACGATAAATGGAATGCAATTAGGGGAAAATCCAAAAATTAAAAAACAAAATAGTGTTACGGTAGACCGTGTAATTGAACCGGTGGTAAGAGTGAAAAGGGCTGAGATAGTTGAAAATTACAATCAGTTGAACCTAACTTTTAAAGGGAACTTTGGGGTAAGGTTCAGAGCTTATAATGATGGCGTTGCATATAGAATAGAAACCACATTAAAGAAAGATGCTCAAGTAGATGAGGAAGAACTGGTTTATAATTTTCCTGAGAATTTTAAAGGAAATTTTCCAATATCGGACGGTTTTTTCTCCCATCAAGAAAGAACGTCTTTTCAATATTCATTAGATGGTTTACCGCAAAAAGAGATGTCTTGTTTACCTGTTTTGATGCATGTAAATAATGGGGTGAAATTAGCCATTACGGAAGCGGATTTGTATGACTATCCTGGTTTTTATTTGAAGAAAGGCGATGGAAATTCTTTAAAAGCTGTTTTTCCTTATTACCCTTTAAAAACAATAAGACCTAGGGATAGAGATGTGAAGGTTGTAGAAAGAGAACCGTTTATGGCTAAAACCCAAGGAAAAAGAACATATCCTTGGCGCCTCATGGTTATATCCGATGATGATACAGAACTTATAGAAAATGAATTGGTGTACCTACTGTCTAGAGAGCAAAATGAAATAGATATGGACTGGGTCAAGCCCGGAAAAGCCTCTTGGGACTGGTACAACGCCAATAATGTATATGGAGTAGATTTTAAATCGGGCTTTAATACGGAAACATATAAATATTACATTGATTTTGCCTCTCGATCCAATATAGAGTACATCATTATCGATGAGGGATGGTATGATATTGAAACCGGAGACTTGCTAAATCCTGTTGATGCTATACGAATGGAAGAATTAATTCAGTATGGAAAAGAAAAAGGGGTTGGAATCATACTTTGGGTAACATGGAAAGCACTGGAAGACCAGTTTGAAGATGCGATGGATAAATTCCAAAGTTGGGACATTAAAGGAATTAAGGTCGATTTCATGAAAAGGGATGACCAATGGATGGTCAACTATTATGAAAAAGTAGCGAGAGGAGCTGCAAAACGAAAATTGCTTGTTGACTTTCATGGGTCTTATAAACCATCAGGTCTACGCAGGGCATATCCAAATGTAATTACAAGTGAAGGTGTGTTGGGGTTAGAGCAAAACAAAGGGAGCACGTTGGCTAATCCAGAAAATAACTTAATTATTCCTTTCACAAGGATGTTGGCTGGTCCAATGGATTATACTCCTGGGGCGATGGCAAATGCACAAAAGGAAAATCATAGTCCAATTTTTGAAAGGCCAATGTCCTTAGGTACGCGTTGTCATCAGTTGGCAATGTTCGTAGTGTATGAAAGTCCGTTACAGATGTTGGCGGATACTCCTTCAAGATATTTGAAGGAAACAGAAGCTATGGAATTTTTATCAGTTGTACCTACGGTGTGGGACAAAACAATTGCTTTAGATGCCCAATTTTCGGATTACATAGTTGTGGCTCGAAAATCAGGTGATGATTGGTACGTGGGTGCAATGACAGATTGGACTGCCCGTGATTTAGAGATTGATTTTTCATTTTTAAACGAAGGCTCTTATACCATGACTTTATATCAAGATGGGGTAAATGCGAATCGATTTGCAGAGGATTATAAAAGATTAGAATTAGAAGTGACCCCATCGGACAAAAAGACCATTCATTTGGCTCCTGGAGGCGGATGGGTAGCTAGAATAGTTAGAAAATAGGAAATAAAATTGAGGATAGGGAAACCTAAGTGTTCGTATAACCATTCTCTTGGTGGTTAACGTTAATTAGTGCTAGTTGTTGAGCCTTCCTTGTTCTCATTAGACTCAAAATGGTGGTCAAATTGATATTATTGTTTCAATTTCCGCCATGGAGAGTCTATTTATCAATTATTTGTAAGATATTTCTACGGTATTTTGATTTTATCATTAATAAGTAGTTAAAACCATATTCTGTTCACTGAACATGAATAAAAATAGGACACCAAACCAAAAGTATATGTACTCATGAATTATTTAGACTATATCATAATCGTTGTTTACCTGGTAGGTTTTTTGGGACTGGGTTTTCTGTTCAAAGAAAATAATTCTGGAGGCGATTATTTCCTAGGCGGAAGAAAGACTTCTTGGTTGCCGCTGAGTCTTTCGGCTATGGCGACACAACTTTCGGCCATTAGTTTTATTTCGGCTCCTGCATTTGTAGGCCTCAAAGACGGTGGTGGTATGCAATGGCTTACTTATGAATTAGGTGTGCCTTTGGCCATGGCATTTTTATTAATTGCAGTACTGCCCACTCTATATAAATCTGGTATTGTAAGTGTTTATGAGTATCTAGAAAAACGTTTTGATGCATCATCACGATTACTGATCAGTTTTGTTTTTCAGATTAGTAGATCGGTGGCTACCGGCGTAATGGTGTATACCATGGCATTAATTCTACAAGCAACTATTCAAATGGACTTTTGGATATCTATCTTGATCATAGGCCTGATTACCATGGTATATTCCTACCAAGGGGGTATGAAAGCCGTAATTTGGGGAGACGTTATTCAAATGAGTATTCTTTTTATAGGTATTATTATTTGTCTTTTTTATGGGTTTAGTGAATTAGGTGGAATCGACAATTTTCTTACTCATGTAGATAGAGACCGGGTTACTGCTGTAGATTTTAGTAAGTGGGGCTTCAACAATGCAGATGGTAATGATGAATTTGGTTTCTGGCCTATGGTAATAGGGGGCTTTTTTCTTTACGCATCCTATTACGGAACAGATCAGACGCAGTCCCAACGTCTATTATCTTCTAGTAGCATGTCCAACCTTAAAAAACTAATGATGGCCAATGGCTTACTTAGGTTTCCATTTACATTGACTTATTGTATAATGGGCCTTGTGTTGGGTACACTATTGGTTCAGGATGCAAGTTTTCAGGAACAAATGGACTTCGTTTATCAAGCTAATATTTCTTCTTTAGAAGGAAAAAAAGCCGATTTAATGGTGCCGGTTTTCATTATTAAATACTTGCCAAATGGGATCATAGGTATACTTATTGTTGCAATTATGTCTGCAGCTATGTCTACGCTTAGTTCTACGGTTAATTCACTTTCTGCTGTTACTATGGAAGATTTTGTGAAACGTTTTCATCCAAATATGCCGGATAAGAAATACATGACCTACTCAAAATTATTATCTATTTTTTGGGGACTCGTATGTTTGTTCTTTGCTTTTTTTGCGGGCAATATAGAAGGTACGGTTATAGAGGTAATCAATAAAATCAGTTCTGTATTTTATGGGCCTATTTTGGCCGCTTTTATCCTTGCAATTTTAACTAAGAAGACACATGCTCTTGGTGCTAATATTGGGATTGTTGCTGGCGTTCTGTTCAATATCTACCTATGGTTATATGTACCTCAAATCTTTTGGTTTTGGTGGAACGCGTTAGGTTGTTTAGTTACTGTTTTAGTAGCTCTTGCTGTCAGTTATACCGTAAAAAGACAAGTAAACGAGGGTCTGGAAGTAGTGTACTATTCAGGAAAAAAAGAGGTAGCTATTTTACTGGCCTATTTTGTGGCTATAGTTGTATTTAGTATCTCTTTACCAAATATTTTGAATTAAAATCAGAGCTATGAAATTTATAATCGCGCCAGAT
Source organism: Zobellia roscoffensis (assembly GCF_015330165.1). NCBI lineage: Bacteria > Pseudomonadati > Bacteroidota > Flavobacteriia > Flavobacteriales > Flavobacteriaceae > Zobellia > Zobellia roscoffensis. The sequence goes on along the minus strand of NZ_JADDXT010000002.1, from coordinate 819,101 downwards.
AAATTCAAAGGTTCCCTTACGGGATTTGAATTCTGTGATGCCGTAGAAGAGGGTTTGCAGCATGTTTTCAATGATGCCGAAATCATAAAAATGCCTTTGGCAGATGGTGGCGATGGCACTATTGATGTGGTGAAGCACTATATACATGGCGAGAAGATAACCATAGCGGTAAATGACCCATTGTTTAGACCTATTAGTGCTTCCTATCTGTACGCTGTAAAAAATCACATTGCCTACATAGAGATGGCCGAAGCATCCGGACTTAAGTTATTGGATGATTTGGATAGAAATTGTATGAACACTACCACCTTTGGCACAGGAGAGCTTATTGCTGATGCCCTGGAAAGAGGTGCCAAAGAAATTATATTAGGTATAGGGGGAAGCGCTACTAATGATGGAGGTATGGGTATGGCTAATGCTTTAGGATACCGTTTTATAGGTGATTTTAGTAAAGAATTAGAACCTATTGGTAGTAGTTTAAACAAGGTTAAAAACATAGATGCTTCAAAAGTTCACCCGTTATTGGCCAATGCCAAATTTAAAATAGCTTGCGACGTTTCTAATCCGTTTTATGGCAAAAACGGTGCGGCAAAGATATATGGGGCACAAAAAGGAGCCTCCGCAGAAGAGATTGAAATTCTTGATAAAGGGCTGAAGAATTTTGCAAAAGTAGCTTTGGATACATATGATATAGGCCTTCAAAAAATAAAGGGCTCTGGTGCTGCTGGCGGAATAGGTGGCGGAGCCATCATTTTTCTAAGAGGAGAGCTGACTTCTGGTATAGATTTGATAAAAGAATTGGCTCATTTTAATGAGGTAATTGCAGATGCAGATTGGATTATTACTGGCGAAGGTCAGTTAGATGAACAGACTTTGTCAGGGAAGACTATTAATGGGGTGGTCATTTCGGCAAAGAAGCATAAAGTACCAGTTGCAGCCTTATGTGGTTCGGTTTCCATTTCCGTAGAACAACAAGAAAAGTTTGGACTCATGTATGTAAATTCAATCGTAAGGGGAATTTCTACTTTGCCCCAGGCTATGGCTTCCAGTTATACAAATTTGGTGAACGCCAGTTATAATTTCGCCCGATTAATAAAATGAAGTTTATCTGTTATCTCTAATTTTGCCTTAAATTGAACCAAATGGAAGATGAGGAGTTTAAGTATGAATATGTCAAAAAGGGTGTTGTGCAAGAATTGCAGTTTCTTCAATGGCTTCATAGTTTGTTTATACTTAATGTCGAGATAAATAAGGAATACAATCATAATTCAGCAGAATTATTTATAGTTAAATTGGTACAGTTTTTAAAGGAGGGAGATGAATATTGCCAAAATATTATTCCTAAGCTACCCACATCAGACATATTCAAGATTCAGTTATTTCAACGTATTTTAAAATTTATTGAAGATTTTAAAGAAAACATTCCATTGGCTGAATTTGATTTTTTGGAATACAAAAGGCATACTGTTTGTCACATTTTCCAGAATGGGTATGAACCAGTCCAACGCAATTTGAAGGTTAAAACACTGTTGAAAAATCGAGAGTTGTCGGAAATAGATAATAATTTGAAGGACATAATCAGTTCGGAAAAAACTGAATTGGATGTTCAAAAAAAACTTTTTAAAAAGTATTATGTCTTGATTGAAGATTTGAGAACTGATTTGATATATATTGAAAAACAACGTGACAATTAAAGAATGATGGATTTGGAAGACATAAAGCTATATCTGATGAGTTCATCTTACTAATATGTTTTAAAATGCAACTTATTTTATATCAATCTTTCTAAAAATATAGCATTTCAATTTTACTACTGACAAACTGCTGTCACTACCCACTTTTACATTTGTTCTTGTAATACAATACGAACCTTAAAAATGTAAATTATGAGCACAGCAACCACATCAAAAGAAAAAGTAGCCCAGGTTATTCTTCCATCGGAACTATTGGCCCACTGGCAAGGACATAGAACTTTGACCAGAAAAGTAATAGAAGCATTTCCTGAGAAAGATTTTTTTGAATACAGCATTGGCGGAATGCGTCCATTTTCAAAAATGGTAGATGAACTCTTGAGTATAGCAGGTCCTGGAATGCAAGAAATAGTTACGGGAAAAGCAGCTGCCTTCACAGAAGACGTAGCTCATGGAAATAGTAAAGCCAAAACCTTAGCGCTTTGGGACGAAGCCACAGAAGAGATTAATGCCAATTGGGCTAAGATAGGGGTAGATAAATTTCATGATACGATTAAACTTTTTGGTCAGTACGAAGGTACCATCCAATCTACTATTTTGTATTTTATAGATAATGAAATACATCATCGCGGTCAAGGTTATGTGTATTTAAGGTCTTTGGGTATTGAACCACCTATGTTTTGGGAAAGATCAGAAGCTTAATTTTAGAGTTATGACTGTTCTGGTTTTTAAAACAACTGTAGTTAAGAATAACCAAATAAGGCATTTAAGGCCGCTGTTGAACCGTTTGGTAGAGCCGGAAGGTAGATGGAATTTTGACCTTGAGGATTGTGATAATATTCTCAGGGTTGAAACCCGTCAGCAACCATCGCAGTTCGCTTCCGTTTTGCAAAAACATGGTTTTGACTGTGAAGAATTGCAATAGCGGACATGAGATATTTTCGCTACCTGACATATATCATATTTTGGTCCGTATAACGAAGCTAAGTTTGTATCAAAATCAAGATACGATCTATGTGCAGTTTAATTCAGAAATATAATGTTGCAGGCCCTAGATATACTAGTTATCCTACCGTTCCTTACTGGAATATGGACACTTTTTCTAATAAAAAATGGCAGTCCAGCTTAATCCAGAGTTTTGATGAGAGCAATGCAACAGAAGGCATAAGCCTTTATATACATCTGCCTTTTTGCGAGAGTATGTGCACGTTCTGTGGTTGTCATAAGCGTGTAACGCAAAGGCATGAAGTAGAAGAGCCGTACATACGGTCAGTATTAAAAGAATGGAAGTTGTATTGTGATTTATTCTCTGAAAGACCAATTATAAAAGAACTTCATTTGGGAGGTGGTACACCAACCTTTTTCACGCCTCAGCATTTAAAGAACCTGGTAAAAGGTATTTTTAGTATTGCCAAAAGGGCAGAGGATTATGAATTTAGTTTTGAGGGGCATCCCAACAATACAACCAAAGAACATTTACAAGCGTTATATGATGTAGGTTTTAGACGGGTTAGTTTTGGTGTACAGGATTACAATGTAAAAGTACAACAGGCCATACACCGCATTCAGCCTTTTGCGAACGTAAAAAATGTTACGGAATGGGCTAGACAAATTGGTTATACGTCAATAGGTCATGATATTATTTTTGGGTTGCCTTTTCAAAAAGAAGAACATGTTCGCGAAACCATTTTACGAACCAAAGAGTTACGTCCGGATCGGTTGGCATTTTACAGCTATGCACACGTGCCGTGGTTAAAAGGAAACGGACAAAGAGGGTATAAGGATGCCGATTTGCCCACTGCAGATGAAAAACGGCAACAATATGAAACGGGTAAAGCTTTGTTGGCAGATGTAGGTTATCATGAAATAGGCATGGACCATTTTGCCCTTGCATCCGACTCGCTTTATAAATCGATGGAATTAGGAGATTTGCACCGCAATTTTATGGGATACACTGCATCCAAAACGCAAGCAATGATTGGTTTGGGAGCCTCAAGTATTAGTGATAGTTGGTATGGTTTTGCCCAAAATGTAAAAGGTATTGAAGAATATCAGCATTTAGTAGAAAATGATGTTATTCCAGTTTATCGAGGTCATATTCTAACGGATGAAGACCGTGTAGTCAGAAAGCACATCTTAAATTTAATGTGTGATTTTAAAACTACATGGGGCTTGTTCAGTCAACACTTTAATGGAATAGATAAGGTTGTTGATAGGCTACGTGTAATGGAGGAGGATAATTTGGTCAACATTGGTACTTCTGGCATTGAGGTCACTGCAAAAGGTCGCCCGTTTATTAGGAATATTTGTATGGCGTTCGATGTGCTGTTACATCAAAAAGAGCCCAAAAGAAGATTGTTCTCTATGACTGTTTAATACTGCCCTAATCGTTAAAAATAGATATATCATGAAAAAAATAATTGTACCCTTAGATTTTTCTCAACAGTCTGAATATGCCTTAAAAGTGGCAGTCTCACTTGCTAAGAAACATGGTGCGGAAATATTGGCGCTCCACATGTTAGAATTAAATCAGGCTATGATTACCTCTACGGAAGGTTTCCATCCTGAGCAGACCGTTTTTCTAATCAAACTAGCAGAGAAACGTTTTAAAGAATTTCTAAACAAGCCATATTTGGAAGGTTTAAAAGTTACTCCGATTATTAAACACTATAAAGTGTTCAGTGAGGTAAACGAAATAGCTTTAGAGCATAACGCAGAACTTATTGTTATGGGTTCTCACGGAACTGACGGTCTTGAAGAAATTTTTATAGGCTCTAACGCCGAAAAAGTAGTGCGTAATGCTGAAATTCCGGTAATTGTAATTAAAAATGAAATAAACGATTTCAAAATTGAGCGTTTTGTATTTGCATCGGATTTTAGGGAAGAAAGTACTGAAGCATTTGAAAAAGCAAAGGCATTTTCAGAGATGTTACAAGCCAATCTTGATTTGGTCTATATCAACACACCTGGTGATGATTTTATGAGCTCAAGTGATATCTATACTCGGATAAACAATTTTATAGGAAAAGTAAATCAGGCATTACAAGTTGAAATATATAATGACTATAGTGTAGAACGTGGGGTTCTAAATTATAGTGAAGCCAATAATGCCGATGCCATTGGTATATCTACCCATGGCCGTAAAGGCTTAGCACATTTCTTTATGGGCAGTATTGGCGAAGATGTTGTTAACCACTCCAAAATACCAGTGGTTAGCTTTAAGATATAGATGCACTTAAACTACGCAACTATAAGGGCGGTACGTTATATGCGTGCCGCCCTTTCTTTATAAGTTATCCAATTTTCATTTCGGTGGGGTTCCAGTTTATGGGTTTATTCTTGTAATAACTTTCATTGGCTAATAGGGCAGCACCGGCAGCTCGCAAACCAAATGTTGGGTCTTGTATGACTTTTCCGTTTTCTCTTATGGCGGTAAAGAAATTATAGAAATGGTCGTGATGACCACCTTTGTAATCCTTTGGAGCTTGCCATTTTGTAGATCCTGTTTCTAGGGCAGATGTACGCGTTTCTATATTTTGCTGTGCGTACCCATTTTTAATCTTTTTTTGCATTGCTTCGGGAAAGGAAATCATAGAGTAGCCACCTGGTACTAAACCAAGTTTTGACCTTCTGAGCGAAACGGAATTTTGTCCTATCTCCATCTCACCTTCAGTACCTACTAATTTAAAACCACTTCCGCCACCGCTTCCGGCAATAAAGTTGATTCTAAATGCTGCATTAAATGCTGCATGAGTTTCTGTTTTTGGATAATCGTAAAGTGTAATACTCACATCGGGTACATCTCTGCCGTCTTTCCAGTATCGTAATCCTCCTGTAGCCATAGCCCGGTTGGGTCCGTGCGAATCAATTATATGGTTTAAGGTAGAGAAGGCATGAACGAACAAATCTCCGGCAACACCAGTGCCATAATCTTTATAATTTCTCCATCTAAAAAAGCGTTTATCTTCATAAGGTACTTTTGGTGCGCTGCCCAAAAAGGTGTCAAAATCAACCGTTTTTTTTCCGGCATCTGGAGGAATAGGGTATTGCCAAGCGCCTTCAGCTGAATAACGATCATTATAAAAATCTAGCATAACAATGTCTCCAATAGCACCTTCTTTATACAATTGTTTTGCTTTTTCATTACCTAAAGAAGACATTCCTTGACTACCTATTTGGCATATTTTTCCTGAAGCCTTTTGGGCTGAAATAATATCTTGGCCCTCTTGCCATTGCTGTACCATGGGCTTTTCACAATACACATGTTTGCCTGCTTTAAGCGAATCAATTACTATTTTTTTATGCCAATGGTCCGGGGTCGCGATGATAACGGCATCAATATCTTTTCTGTTTAAGATTTCTCTATAGTCGCGCGTGGTGAAAGTGTCTTCTCCCCAAAGTTCCTTGGCACGTTCCAATCTTCCCGTATAAAGGTCACATGCCGCAACAAGCTGTATGCCGTCTACGGTAAGAGCAGCCTGTGTGTCAAAAATACCTTGAATACCTGTACCTATGAGGGCAAGGTTTATTTGGTCATTAGGGGAGAATACGTTGGTTTCGTATGCACGTTGCATGAGAATATTTTCATTTTTAGAGGCCGATAAAATAAATGGGGCTGAGGTAATAGCTGCAGAACTTAGAGCAGCCTTTCTAATAAAATTTCTGCGGGAACTTTTTTGTTTCATAAACTATTGTCATTTTGTAATTAGATGGTTTGGTAAGGGGAATTTAGACAATTACGGATTGTGCTGCAAATAATAGCTATGGGCTAGTATTTTCTCAAAAGATCACGTGATATTTTTCGTTTTCCGAAAGGGTTAGGTCAAAAGGGTGATTTACAACCTGTAAACCTGATAATTGTCATAGTTTTTCACTTTCAGCTGAGGTAATTTTAGTCTTATTAATAATAAACAGTCTAAACTCGCTCGGGCGCTAATAAATTGGTTATGGAAAAGGAAGTAAAAGTCATGAAACAGGATGATTGCATACAGTTTTTGGGTAATTATTGCATAGGGCATCTGGCATATGTATCAGGGAAAAGCCCGCATATTGTTCCAGTTACCTATTTCTATGATAAGGAGAATAAATGCCTGATAAGTTATTCTGCTGAAGGTCATAAAATAGAATCTATGCGAAGGTATTCCCAAGTTGCCCTACAAGTAGAAGACATTCATGAATTTCATGATTGGCGCTCTGTTATGGTTAATGGAAAATTTGAAGAGTTAAAAGGGGCTACGGCAAAGAAATACCTTCACACTTTTGCCAATGGAGTACAAGATTTGCTAAACAGAACTGAGGAAAATAAGGTGGATTTTATAAAGGATTTTTCAAGTAAAATGGAATCTGAAACAGCACCTGTGGTGTATTGTATACATATTTCTGATATAGTAGGGAAGTATAGAACTAAAGCTAGTTAGATTCGGCTTTTTTCTTACCAAGTTATTTCAGCCTTAATAATCTAAATGGCATCATCTTTTAAAACACTAAAGGTAATGCCATTTAGATTTGAATTTACGGGAATTTGACAAGCTAAACGACTAGTTTGGTCTGTGTCAAGAATATTAGAAAGGGTATGCTCTTCGTCCATCTCCATTTTTCCTAGACTACAATCACTATTAATTTTTATATGACAGGTGCCGCACCAGGCCCTTCCTTTGCAATCTCCCCAATCTTGCATGTATTTATCTAGTAATAACTCCATGAGACTATGGTATTCATTAGTTACAAAATGGGCTTGGTTTATTTCGCCAAACTCGTCAATAAATGTTAGACTATGACTTTTTGTAGGCATACTAATAATCTACTATAGATTTGGTTTACAGGAGGTTTGTAATGATAATAGAACTACTAAAAAGTAAACTTACTAATAACATATTAAAAGTTGTTTTAGATTTTAGTTGTGCAAGCACAGCGGCATTGTAGCCCATACATAAAATGGTGACAAAAAATAGCAAAGTCATTTTTGAAAAGTCATGTATGTTACTCATCAACAATACCATGGCTGCGGCAGAACCAATACAACTTTGAGCAATAATAGCAATTGTTGCATATCCAGTTTGTCCACTTTTAAACTCAGTCAATATATTACAATATATTCTAGCAAGGGCGTTGCTAGTGTGTTGTTTTTCGGAATAGTTTAGAGGAATAGATGTTGAATTTTTCATGATTATTATTTTTAGATTTTCGTATTTTATGCTACAGGTGTTAATTGCTTTTCTAATTCATTTGCTTTTGTGAAAAGTATGTTGTTCTCTAGGTGAATATGTCGGTGCAAGTCGTCTTCAAATTCTTGTAATAACGAATATGTGACCTTATAGGTAGAACAGGCATCTGCAGGTGGTGTATAGTCATTACTTAGTTCTGCAATGGTTCTAAAGCGAACACCTTCATTATCATGCTCATCCATCATAGTGCGTATAGGGTTGGATACGGTACCAAAATGAGGAGCACTTAAATCCTTCCCAGATTGTTTGGCTTTAACCATTTTACGCACAAAGGGAAAGAGCACTAGTTCTTCCTTTTTCATATGCATGGCCAATTCACCGGCAGACTCCGTAAAGAGTTCTTTGATTTCAAAAAGTTCAGGATGATTTGTGCCATGAACGCGGCATAGTTTATCTAGGTACGTTTTCAATACGGTACTTTGTGCCTCAACATATCTGTGGTGTTTCTTCTCAATATAATCAACAAGAAGATCTAATGGCCAGGATTTGAAATCAATATTATCGCTGCTGTTTTGCGTTGTTACCGCTTTTAGTTCGGCAGAAAGTATATCAATATCTAAATTGTTTTTTGTTGCAACCTCTTCAAGTGAACGGTTGCCTCGGCAGCAAAAATCAATTTTATGGTTTTTAAAAACTTGTGCGGTTCGGTAATCTTTAGCTACAATTTCGCCTACTGTCTGTATCATAATTTTTCTTTTTTAAGTTTATATAAATTCGGATAATTTTATCCGAATTAGAATCAAATTTTTTTAGCGTCTCAAATAGGTGAGTCCTTCTTCTAATCCCATTGTCATATCGTAAAGGCTTGTGTTTTCAAGCATATTTTTTAAGTCTGCTCGTATTTGAACAAATTTATCATGAACAGGGCAGGGCTCGTTAGCGTTGCACTTTTTTAGACCCAAACCGCAACCTTCATATACCGTGTTGCCATCAATAGCATATACAATTCGATCAAGTTTTATTTTAGAAATATTGGATGTGGCAATTTCAAAACCACCAGAAGCACCTTTTACAGATTCTACAATATGGTTCTTAGATAGCTGTTGTAAAACTTTAGCAGTAAAGGCTACTGGAGAATCAATCTGTTCAGCAATCTCTTTTAAGCTCACACGAGTACCTTCTAGCGATTTTAATGCTATGTAGGTTGATGCTCTGATACCGTATTCGCATGCTTTTGAAAACATTCTAATGTGTGTTGTTTTACGTTACAAAGATATAAACTTTTTAATTAGGATAAAATTATCCGAATTAAAATATTCAATTTAGTTTAGGAAGTCTCATTTCTATGCTGGTACATCTTAATAAAAAGCATGGTACTCATTTTTTGAGCTCTATTCTTTGCTATCCAAGCTCTTTCGCCTTCAAAAAGTTCATCTAAAGTTGCGAACCAGTGGTTGAGCCAGAGCCCAAAATGTTCAGAAGTAATAGTGCCGTTAGTTTTATCGTCTACTTCCTGGTGCGCAGTGACAGGGTTACCATTGTATTTACGTTGAAGAAATAATTGAGTTTCCCAAAAATCGGTCAATAGCTTTAAGTGCGCTTCCCAATCGGTTATAATTTTATTGAAAATTGGACCTAGTGTATTATCCTTTCGAATTTTTCCATAGAAAGTCTCAACAAGTAATTTCACATCCTCTCGTGTTTTAATCTCTTTCTTCTCCATCGTATCAAAAGTACACTATTAGGCTTAGTTCTTGAAACGCTCATGGGTAGCCTGTTCAAGTTCTTGTCTGAAATTTGGATGCGCTATTTCAATTAGAGCTTTCGCTCTTTCTTTTAAGTTTTTTCCAAACAGATTTGCAACTCCATATTCGGTTACTACATAATGAACGTGTGCTCTCGTTGTTGTTACTCCTGCACCTTGTTTTAGAAAGGGAGTTATTTTAGAGATACCTTTTGCAGTAAGCGATGGCATGGCAAAAATAGGTTTTCCTCCTTTTGAAAGTGATGCGCCACGTATAAAATCCATCTGGCCACCAACACCGGAATACTGCCTGCTGCCAATGGTATCCGCACAAATCTGGCCAGTTAAATCTATTTCAATAGCACTATTAATAGCGGTAACTTTTGGGTTTCTTCTAATAATTGCGGTATCGTTGGTATATGCAGCTTCTTTAAAATGTACCAAAGGATTATCATCAACAAAGTCATACATTTTCTGTGATCCTACGGCAAAACAGGTTACTATTTTTCCTGTCTTTACTTGTTTGTCTTCACCAGTCACTACTCCCTTTTCGATTAAAGGTAGAATGCCGTCAGAGAACATTTCTGTATGAATACCAAGGCGTTTGTGGTTTCCTAGGTTACTCAATACGGCATTAGGAATACTGCCAATACCCATTTGTAGGGTTGCACCATCTTCAATTAAACCTGCAACATTTTTACCTATTTCTGCTTCTATTGGTGAAACAGCAATAATGTCATGAACGTGAATAGGGCAATCTACGCCAATGGCACAGTCTATATTTTTTATATGGATAATACCATCGCCATGAGTTCTAGGTACGGAAGGGTTAATTTGAGCAATCACCCTTTTTGCCATTTGAATAGCCGGAAGCGCTACGTCTACGGATACACCTAACGAACAATAACCGTGCTTATCGGGTGGAGAAACTTGAACTACGGCTACATCAATAGGTAGAATGCCTTGTCTGAAGAGCAGGTGTATTTCACTCAAGAAAATGGGAATATAATCGCCTTGTGTACTGTTCACCACGTTTCTTACATTACCGCCAACAAAGCAGCTGTTCATTCTAAAACTTTTATTGTAAGGTTCATGGGCGTATTTGGCATCACCTTCCGTATGTATTGATATGATTTCGACGTTTTCTAACTCTTCATGTCTGTCGCAAAGAGCATCTACTAGAACGTTTGGGGTCATTGCAGCACCTTGTATAAATACACGGTCACCAGATTTTATTGTAGATACGGCTTCTGCTTTTGAAACGATTTTCATAATGGTTGGTTTTGTCATGCAAATATCAACAGAGAAGCTTATCTAAAACATGAGCAATGTCATATTTGTGAAATTAGAAACATAAAAAAAGGGAACCTATTCGGCCCCCCTCTTTATATATAGTATAGCGTTTTGTTTTTCTAATTCCCTAAGTGCGTATTGTAAAACTTCCAAGCTTGAGAAGCAACATCTCTACCTAGTTGCAAGCCAGCAATATTGTCCGCTTGAATATGGTAACCACCCATAACTCTAGAAATACCGGCCATATTTGCGGCTTCCGTAAAGGTTGGAAAAGTAATAGTTACTGGTTTTCCATAGTGAGTGGAATCTAGTTCAGTTAATGTGCCAGGCACCAATACTACGGATTCACCAAAATGTTCATCACCTGTAAAAAGCCGAAGAACTTCTGCGCACCCACCACTAATGGTACTGTGACCAGAAGTATAGCTTGGGAAAGGAGGGCATAAAAAAATGTCTGGGGAGTAAGGTCTCCATTCCTGTCCTTTCATTTCAACAATGCCTTTACCTGGTCCCCCCCAAGCTTTTATTGTTTGGTCTTTATAGTATTCATGAACCAGTGCATACGGTCTGGCATAATCATAGAACATTTTAGAATCCCATGAGGCAATAAATGCATCCATAGCCGTAATTTCTGTTAAGAAATACATTTTTACATCTTCGTCTAACGAATGATTGTCGCGGCGTGACACATCTTGGGCAAATTTGAGCCAGTGACCTGCTTGTTGTACGGATTGCGGGCCGTCTCGCATAAATTCTACCAAGGCCTTATCTTCATCTGAAAGATTGGCTTGTAGGTCAACAACCTCTTTCACCTCTTGCTTTAATTGCTCAGAACCAACCATGGGTGGTGGACCTGGCCTAAATTGCTCTGCTGATGTCATCGTAATTGGAGTCACTTTCTGCCAATAAGGAGTGAGACATCCAGGGGCATATTGACCACCATTGCCATCTGAAAAATATTTGGGCTGCCATCTGTTGATATCCGTATTTTCATCTGCTGAATTCACTGGACTGTAGTTGGTATAATCAAAATAAGCCTCTCCATTAGAACCTTCAACTTCACCATATTGATTGCTACCATCATTTTTTCTAGCTTCTATGGTTGCTTTAGCTGCTAAATTACCGATACCTTCCGGTGTAGTTGGGTCCATTGAGGTATTATCAGGGTCAAGTCCTAAATCGACCATAAATTTCCGGAACATTTCAGTATCGGAATAGTAGTATTCCTTCATCGCACCAAAAGCAGCATAGCTAATGGCAATTTCTTTGTTCTTTAGATTTTGTTCACCGGAAGGTCTGCGGTCTACGCCCTTTAAATAAACGGGTATGGCTTTTTCATCATATATGGACCATGCGTCAAAAATGGAGATAAAAATCAGCCCAAGGTAACGAGAGGTAATTGTTGGTCTGGGCTTAAATTTTTCAGTATCCGAAGCTGTAGCATCTAAGGCCATCTTTCCCCATTTGTAAGCTACATTTTCTATTCCCCGTGGCTCTTCTTGTTTTTTCTGGGAGAAAGTTGTGCCAGAACATAGTAACCCTAAGCTAAGGGTTAACATTAAAATACGTTTCATTTGATTGGTTGTTAGGTTGTTGATAACTTTCAAATATAAGGAAGACATTAAAACTTCAAAAATTTATGGCGTAAGAACTCTCATCATAAACCCGTATAGTTTTTGCATTTGTGGCTTTCCTTTTCGTTTACCGCTTCGTCCAAAAAAGTAAAGTACAAACCATACCACTACTATCATAGCCATTAGTCCTAGTTGCAAGTGGTAAGGTTTATTTAAAGATGCACTTGAATACGCCCAGGTTCCTAAAATTAGAAATAGGGCGGCAACAACAAAATGAACGAACATAAAGAATGTCCAAAGGGTAGGGTTAGGTCCAAATATGCCATGTACACGGCAGCTGGAAGCATCTAGTTCATCTATCTGCAAGTGGAGTTGAGGTGACCAGAAATGGTTGTTTTTGGCGTTGAATTTGATAAATACATGCTCATCTAAACGGTTTACTAAAAACGGAGGCACTGCCGAGTTTTCAAAATTTTTCAGGACTTTTTCTTTGTGCTCGGGCACATCTAACTGAAACCTGGGGCGAAGTACAATTTCGTTCGGTAATGGTTTCATAAGTTATTGTATTAATGTCAGAGCCGTTTAATTATGGCATTCTATAGCACTAGATGCCATTTCTGTAATGGGAGCAGGAGATACATAAGGAATCCCTAGGCCAAGACCTCTCACAATAAAAAGCAAGCCTATGACAATTACAAAAACGGGTATGGCTTTTTGTACTTTATGGCGAATACCGCCTTTTAACAGGCCGCTAAAATATATGGCCGTAGTCATCAAAGGAAGAGTACCTAGGCCAAACAGAATCATATATAAACTTCCCTGTAAAGCATTCCCCATTGCAATAGCGCCAAAAAGAGCCATATAGACTAGCCCACAGGGTAAAAAACCGTTTAAAAACCCAATCGTCAAGAAAGTATCGGGAGTCTTTTTTTTAAGTTCTTTGCCCAGTTGGTTTTTAACCTTTGATATGATTTTGTAAATGGGTTTTGAGAGATTGTATTTGTTGAATGTTTTATATGGAATTAAAACCACCAAAATCATTAAAATACCAATGGCAATGGAGAGTTTCTGCTGTATACCGAAAAGGGAAAGCCCTTTTCCCAAAAGACCAAAGAGGAGTCCAATGATACCGTAGGCCATTAATCGCCCAAAATGATATATAAGTATCTGTCCGAATTTTTTAAAATTATTAGAGTGGTCTACTGGAAGCATAAAGGCAATAGGCCCACACATACCCACGCAGTGTAAGCTTCCCATTAGACCTAATATGACAGCAGATAGAATCATGTTTCTCTTAAAACGTTATGCTTTCTTTGTGTAAAAAATCTTTCCCTTGGTGTTTCCAGAATATTTTTATGTCCCAACGACCATCTAATAAGCGTTTGTCAGGTATGAGCAAATGTGAATTGGATAGACTAATGGGTAAGTCAAAATCCAAGTGCTTATTAGACGGTCTGTAAAGGGACACAATGCCAGACACATTTGTATTGTTATAGCCTTCAGGAAAGACGATTTGCAATCCGTCGGCTGCTTTTTTTAGTTGTATTTGTTTCGTTGCATTAAACGCATTTTGCTCTGCATCAATTTCTTTTTGATAACCTAATTCAGCTTTATAATACTCTTCAGTCACCAAATCATGATTCGCATTATGACTTGTGGTCATTCGAATCACGAAAAACAGAATAAAACTTATGAAACCTATAATGGCTATTACGATACCTGTACCCCAATTTATTTTCATGATTTTTATTTTAATTCTATTTGTAACTACGTGGTGCTAAAAAGCGGGCCGTGGTAGTTTCTATAAGTTTATCATTACTAAATACCCCAATTTTCAAGTTGTTTTTGTCACCGCTCAATACCGAAGCATTGATTTCTATAAACAAAGTGCCTTCCGCTAGCGCTTCGGGCTGCACATCAAAATTCTCATGGCGTACCAGTTTTATTTCCCCTTTAGGGGATATCAATTCAAAATGAACATTATCTACTGACTTGGTTGTTTTGTTTAGTAGTTTATAGGTGTATACATTACTGATAATGTTCCCTTCTTTATGTTCGTAAAGTTGGCCTGGTAACCGTAAAATATTTGCTTCGAGGTCATTTCTTAAAAACATCATTCCCACAAGTACTCCGGTTAAAATGACCAATACGGCCGTATACCCTTTTAAACGAGGAGTAAATTTGAATTTTTCTTTTTTGGTAATTTCATCTTCACTGGCATAGCGAATCAATCCTTTTGGGAGATTGACTTTTTCCATAATGGTATCACACTCATCAATACAAGCCGTACAGTTTACACATTCTAGTTGCGTTCCATTTCTAATGTCTATTCCTGTAGGGCAAACATTTACACATTGAAAACAGTCAATACAATCACCATGGCCCAATGCTTCTCGGTCTTCATTTTTACGCCACTTTTTTCTTCCGTTTTCAGCTTCACCCCGTTTGTGGTCATAAGCAACAACAATAGATTGGTTGTCTAGTAAAACCCCTTGCATACGCCCGTATGGGCAGGCAATTATACAAACCTGTTCTCTAAACCAAGCAAATACAAAATAGAATACCGCTGTAAATATTAAAAGCGATAACATGGTACTCAAATGCTGCGATGGTCCGTCTGTTATGTATTGTATTAGACGGTCACTACCAATCAAATAAGCCAGAAACACATTAGCTATGATAAATGATATGATGAAAAAAACGAACCATTTTAAAACCCGTTTACGAATCTTTTCGGCGTTCCAGGGTTGTCTGTCAAGTCGCATTTGGGCGCCACGGTCACCATCTATCCAATATTCTATCCTACGGAAAACCATTTCCATAAAAATGGTCTGAGGGCACATCCACCCACAAAAAATACGACCAAATGCCACCGTAAAAAGAGCAATGAAAACTACCCCAATAATCATAGAGATGACAAAGAGGTGAAAATCTTGCGGATAAAACGGAAACCCAAAGATGTTGAATCGCCTTTCTAACACATTGAACATCAAGAATTGGTTGCCATTTATTTTAATAAACGGAGAAGCAATCAAGAATGTAAGGAGTACATAGCTCACATATTTACGGTAGTCGTAAAATTTGCCACTAGGCTTTTTAGGAAATACCCATGCCCGTTTTCCATCTTCTTTGATAGTACCAATAGAATCTCTGAAGTTATCTTGGTCTTGTGCCATTTTGTTTCTCTTTGTCGGCTAGTAAAGGTTTTTGCCTTCGCTCAATTCAGTTCATAGAAACCGATGTAGAATCAATCTCTTGTTCAGTATTAGTTTCTGTAGCCGGAATAGTTTGTTCTGGTGCGTTCGGGTCTGCCCAGACATCACCTTCTGGTGCTTTAGGGTTAGCCGGTGTAGTACCTTGAAAGCTCAGTACATAACTAGCAACCTGTGCAATCTCGGCAGGTTTTAAGTTTTGTTTCCATGCAATCATACCTTTACCATCACGACCACCTTCTGAAATGGTATGGAATACATTCTTAATTCCTCCGCCTAAAATCCAATTTTTATCGGTTAGGTTAGGTCCGATACCACCGCCACCATCAGTCATATGACAGGCAACACAGTTGCTTTCAAAAATGCTTTTACCCGCACTAATATCAGATGCGTCGGTAAGCAATTCTACTGTATTTGCATCAACAAGACCTTTAGCAGTTTTTTTGTATGCTTCTATTTCTAATTGAGCAGCAGCTACTTCTTGCTCATACTCTTGGTCTTGGGTGTAGTCATTAAATACATGAAACCGCAAGAGGTAAACGACACCAAATACGATTGATGCATAGAAAAGATATACCCACCATGGTGGTAAGTTGTTATCTAGTTCTCGAATACCATCATAATTATGGTCAAGAATAATTTCACCCTCTTTTTCAATAGGCTTAGAACCCAACATTTTTTGGTAGGTTTTTTGTCCCCATTCCCATTGAAAAGATTTGTTTTTCGCGGCTATATAACGTTCTTGGCCTTCTTTTGAAAGGGTTTGGAACATTACGTTTTCAATAGCTCTAGTAATTATCGCAATGACGATGAGCAAGAACAAAATGAATACAAGAAATACCTGCACCATTGGGTATTTTATAAAGGCCGGCAACTCTCCTGAATCAACGAAAAACTCCGTCAAACCAAATATTAAAAAGAAAATCAGTGGTATTTTAATCCACCAGGTTGATGTATTTTTCATAGGTCTAGGTTTTGTTGGTTATCTTCTTCCAAAGGCAATTCACTCACTTCTTTTATGTATGATTTTGAGGCGGTCACAACCCACCAGAATAGCAATGTGAAAAACACAAAGAAGATGAGTAATGATATCATGGGGTAGGTTGCTACACCATCAATAGTTTCCATATATCCTTTTACAAATTTGAACATGATGCTTAGTTTTTGTTATCTGATATTATTTCGCCTGTCTCTTTTATTTTAATGTCAGTACCTAGTCGTTGTAGGTATGCGATTAAGGCTACGATTTCTCTATCTCGCATTTCTACGAATTCTTCACCGTTTTCAGCTGCATATGTTTTATCAGCTTCATAGGTTTTTGCAAAATCGGGGTCAGTGTACAAGTTTTTCTCGATTTTTTCAGCTTGTACATCCATAAGGGCATCTGCATTAGCAATTTCTTCATCGGTATAGGGAACACCCAAGGTGACCATGGCTTCCATCTTACCTTGAATATTACTTCGGTCATGTTTATCGCGGACTAACCAGGCATAGGCAGGCATGATAGAGCCAGATGAGGTGCTTTGTGGGTCATACATGTGGTTCAAATGCCAGTTATCAGAATACTTTCCTCCAACTCTAAGTAAATCAGGTCCGGTACGTTTACTACCCCAAAGGAATGGGTGATCGTAGACAAATTCACCAGCTTTGGCATATTCGCCATAACGTTCTACCTCACTTCTAAAAGGGCGAACCATTTGCGAGTGACAGTTTACACAACCCTCACGAATGTACAGGTCACGACCTTCCAATTCTAAAGGAGTATAGGGTTTTACACTGGTAATGGTCGGTATGTTTGATTTGACCAAAAGAGTAGGTACAATCTGTATAATACCTCCAATTAAAATAGCCACGGTAGCCAAAATTGTTAATTGTATAGGCTTACGTTCTAACCAGGTATGGAAAGTTTCACCAACAGTTCTGTGTTTTGATACCCGAGTAAGTGCAGCAGCTTCAGCCAATTCATCTTCAATTGTACTACCAGAACGTACAGTACGAACTACATTGTAAATCATAACGCAGGCCCCAACAATATAGAGACTACCACCAATAGCGCGCATCCAATACATAGGCATTATTTCTACCACAGTTTCTAAGAAGTTACCATAGACCAATGTGCCATCTGGGTTGAATTCTTTCCACATTAATGCTTGAGTAAATCCGGCTACGTACATGGGTAAGGCGTATAGAATAATACCTAAAGTACCTATCCAGAAATGGAAGTTTGCCAAGCCAGTAGAGAACAGTTTGTTTTTTGTCATTCTTGGAACTAACCAGTAGATCATACCAAAAGTCATAAAACCATTCCATGCTAGAGCACCTACGTGTACGTGCGCAATAATCCAATCACTAAAGTGTGCAATTGCATTTACGTTTTTAAGAGAAAGCATTGGGCCTTCAAAAGTTGCCATACCATAACCAGTAATTGCAACCACCATAAATTTTAAAACAGGGTCTGTACGCACTTTATCCCAAGCGCCACGTAAAGTCAATAGACCGTTAATCATGCCGCCCCAAGATGGTGCCAAAAGCATGATAGAGAACGCTACACCTAAATTTTGAGCCCAATCTGGTAAGGAAGAATACAATAAGTGGTGTGGACCTGCCCAGATGTATATAAAAATCAATGACCAGAAATGAACAATGGATAGTCGATACGAATACACGGGTCTGTTTGCTGCTTTTGGTACGAAATAGTACATAAGACCTAAAAACGGAGTAGTTAGGAAAAATGCTACGGCATTATGCCCGTACCACCATTGTACCAATGCATCTTGAACACCCGCGTAAACCGAGTAACTTTTTAAAGCACTAACAGGTAATTCTATATTGTTGAAAATGTGTAATACGGCTACCGTAACGAAAGTCGCCAAGTAAAACCAGATGGCTACATAAAGATGACGTTGTCGCCTTTTAATCATAGTGCCAATAAGGTTCACACCAAAAGCAACCCAAACTATCGCAATAGCAATATCTATAGGCCATTCAAGTTCAGCATATTCTTTAGAGCTTGTGTACCCCAATGGTAGGGTTATGGCTGCCGCAACAATAATCAATTGCCACCCCCAAAAATTGAACTTACTTAGGAAATCACTATACATACGCGCCTTCAGTAGCCGTTGTGTAGAATAGTAAACACCTGCGTAAATGGCATTTCCTACGAATGCAAAAATTACTGCGTTGGTATGCAACGGACGTAATCGACCAAAACTCAACCACGATATACCGTCGGTTAAGTTGGGGAACATGAACATAAAGGCTAATAATAAGCCTACAGACATACCCACAATACCCCAAAACATGGTTGCATAGAGGAAATTTTTCACGATTTTGTTATCGTAATAAAACTGCTGTACTTCCATAATTATACTTGTTTATTTAGTTGGATTTTTTTTTGTAAAAAGGAGAACAGAGAAAAGAAATTAGAGAATAGACTCTTGATGCCTTTGCGAATGTTCAACATGTTTTATCATTAATTTGTTTTAGTACTTTTTAAAGGCTTGTATGTTCAATTAGTTTGAAATATTTTACTAACTACTAACTACTAACTACTAACTACTCTTTTCATCCTTAGTAGACTTCACGAGCTCATCTTCAAAAAGCATGCGCACGGATGGCGTATACGAATCGTCGTACTGACCGCTTTTAACCGAAACAATAAATGCTATGAAAAAAAGGACTGCAACAAAAATGCTGATAGCCAATAACACATAAATTACACTCATACCTACCTGAATTATGGTGTAAAACTACGGTGTGGTTATGCCATTAAATATGACTTATGTCAGGTTTTGGAGAATAGGTTAAAATTCTGCAAAATAAGAGTGTAATGATTTGATAAATAGAAGTGTGTAGGATGAATTTGTAAAAGGGAAAGATTGGATAAAGAAAAAGTTTATACTTTTTTTGTATTCTGATAAATGGAAATTAATGCAGCAATTATAATCAAGTTTTTGATGACGTACTGACCCAGGAGAGTAGGGGCGAACGGACTGCTAGTAAAAGAAATTTCACTTAAAAGCAATAAGGAGGTAAAGGTGCAAACCATATGGCCAAGAGTTACAATTACCGTTTGTTTTCTGTATAAATCCAAAAGAAGGAAAATACCGATACCAACTTCTAAAATAGCTAAGAGAATAATAGAGGTTTCTCTAGGAATAAGTCCCAAAGATAAAACACTGATGGTGTCTTTGGCCATTTCTTCTGCTGGACTGGCATTACTGAAAAATTTTAAACTACCAAACCATAAATAGACAATGCCTATTGAAGCCTGAAGTAATGAAGTTTTCTTGAAATGAGTTAAAAGCGTAGCAGTTTTTAAAGAAGGCATGTGAAATGAAAATCTTGTTTAGTCGGTTTTGGAACGTACAAACCTAAGTTTTTCTAGCGTTCAGCACAGTTTTTTAACACTTGTAAGAATAGTCCTTATCTTAGTGTCTATTGTAATTTCCTGCCAATAGCATTAGTTGCTATGGTAGCAAAACCTACAACGCTTATTGAGCTCAAGGGCATTAAAATAGCAGCAATTACAGGTTCTAGTTGTCCGGTAATGGCAAAATAAAGACCAATGAGGTTGTAAGTCAAGGATAAAACAAAACACAGTTTTATGACTTTCATAGCCTTCTTTGAGGCTATTATGTACTGCACCAATTGTTGGAATTTTGAAGCATCCATAATACCATCGCTGGCTGGGGAAAATACATTTATATTCTCCGAAATGGCCAGACCAACTTCTGCTTGTGCCAATGCACCCGCATCATTAAGCCCGTCGCCCACCATGAGTACTTTTTTGCCTTGTTCTTGTAGCGTTTTTATAAAATCTAATTTATGATGAGGTTTCTGGTTGAAATATAAGGGAGTTAATGATGGTAGTAATTTTTCCAAACGTTGCTTTTCGCCTTCGTTGTCACCAGATAGAATAGCTACATTAAAGTTTTTTGACATCGCCTTAAAAACTTCGGAAACTCCTTTTCGGTATTCATTATGAAAAACATATTTGCCTTTGTAAGTTGCGTTGCTACTTATGTGTACAGATGTGTTTAATGTATCGGCAGTATTCGTATTTCCTACAAAAGATGCGGATCCAGCTTTTATATGTTCATTGTCTTTGGTTCCTTCAACACCTTTGCCAATATGTTCTTCATATTCATCTAAAGTGAAGATGTTTTGTTCGGCCAATAGGCTGTATAATGTTCTGCTCAATGGATGATTAGATCCGCGTAGGGTATTTTTTAAAAGGGATGCCTCATTGTCCGTAAGTGGCATGCCTTCATAAGTGGCCGTACTTTTTTTTGCAGTTGTAATAGTTCCTGTTTTGTCAAAAATGGCGGTATCTATTTGGGCCAGTTGTTCTATGGTTCGGGTGTCTTTTAAGTAAAATTTCTTTCGCCCAAAAATGCGGAGCATATTGCCTAGCGTAAAAGGTGATGCCAATGCAATAGCACAAGGACAGGCAATGATTAATACTGCTGTAAAAACGTTTAAGGCCTTGCTCGGGTCATAATACAACCAAAATGCTGCCGATAAAAAAGCAATGGAAAGTACCGCAATGGTAAACCTCCGACCAATACTATCGGTCAAAGTTTGAAACTTACTGGCTTTGTCTTCCTGAAAAACACTGTTTCCCCATAATTGGGTGAGGTAACTTTGTGAAACTGATTTTAAGGCTTCCATTTCTATAGCACCTTGCAGCTGTTTTCCTCCTGCAAATACTTTGTCTCCTGACTCTTTTTTGACGGGTTCAGATTCCCCCGTAACAAAGCTATAATCAATACGTGCTTGTCCAGTTATGAGAATACCATCAACTGGAATCAATTCTTCGTTACGAATTAGTAATCGGTCACCTTTCTTTATATCATGAACCTGGGTGGTTTCTTCTTTTCCTTCTTTTGAAATTCGAGTTATAGCAATAGGAAAATAGGATTTATAATCACGTTCGAATGATAGAAAAGAATAGGTTTTCTGCTGAAAGAACTTTCCTAAGAGCAGAAAGAATATTAATCCCGTTAGGGAGTCGAAAAAACCGCTTCCCCAACCAAAAGATATTTCTAAAGTACTACGCACAAAGAGAACCAAAATTCCCAAAGCAATAGGAACATCAATATTTAATAGTTTACTGCGGAGCCCTTTGTAAGCCGAAATAAAATAATCTCTGCCCGCATAAAGGAGAACGGGTAGCGAAAATAAAAACATGAGCCAGTGAAAAACCGGTTCGTATCTATTGAGCCAAAATTCGCCGCCGGATGTGTCGCTAGAAGAGAGGTCGAAATAATCTGGAAATGATAAAAACATAACATTACCAAAAGCAAAACCTGCAACACCTAGTTTATAAATAAGGCTGCGGTCAATACTTTTCTTCTTGTTATCAAAATCATCTAATGAAATATTGGGTTCATAACCTATTCTTGCTAAAAGAATGACTACTTCCTTTAAGGAAATGTTTGTGCTGTTATATGTAATTCTGACTGTTTTTTTTGGAAAATCAACCTGTCCGTTTTTTATAGACGGATTTAGTTTATTAAGGTTCTCAAGTATCCAAATACAAGAACTACAATGAATATGCGGTATGTAGAGATTTACAATTTGTAAGTCCCCGTCATTGAACTCAATAAGGCGTTCGACAATTGGTGTTGAATCCAAAAAATCGTATCTTCCTTCAACGATTTTTGGTGTGGCACCAGCAGCTGATTGTAGGTCATAATAATAGTCTAAATCATTACCCGAAAAAATTTCATAAACGGTTTTACAACCATTACAGCAGAAATTTTTATCGTCTAGAACTATGGCTTTTGTGCCGCAGTCGTCACCACAATGGAAACAATTGTTAGAGTTCATTTTTACATTTGCTAATACCTTGTACAAAGGTGCAAAGGGTATGAGTTTAAAAACATGACAATTGTCAGGTTTTGTGTAATTTATGAGCGGTATCTTTGTAGTGTCAGGTATAAATAATAGAGTTATGAACAGCAGATGTGAAAATTGTATAATACGGCAATTCAATTCGTTACGAGCTATGAGCAAGGAAGAATTGAAGAGAGTATCCGATTCTAAAATCTCCAAAACACTTAAAAAAGGCGAAGCGCTTTTTCAGGAAGGGGAAAAGTTAGACGGTGTTTTTTGTGTTCGAGACGGAGTTTCTAAATTATCTAAGCTAAGCGCAAATGGTAAAGACCAGATTGTAAAATTGGCTAGTAAAGGAGAGGTTATGGGACAACGTGCAGTTATTGCTGAAGAATCTACCAATTTAAGTGCTATAGCGGTTAGTGATATGGAAGTTTGCTTTATTCCCAAAGAGGTTATTTCTAATACACTTGAATGCAATCCTAATTTTGCTGTTGAAGTTTTAAGGCATATGGCACATGACTTGAAAGAGGCAGATGACGTTATTGTTAACATGTCTCAAAAAACGGTGAAGCAACGTATGGCTGAAGCCTTTTTATACCTTAAAAAGAATTATGGAGAGGATAGTGAGGGTTTTTTAACGCTGACCTTATCAAGGGAAGATTACTCTAATGTAGTGGGTACGGCAACGGAATCGTGTATTCGGATTATTTCTGAATTCAAGAAAAAAGGATTGATTAGAACTTCTGGAAAGAGAATAGGCGTTGCAGACGAACGAAAACTTTTAGATCTAATTGAAGGTTTTTAGACGCCCTGTTTTCAAAAACTGATATATGTCATAGTTTGCCCATAGGTTTGGTTCTACTTTTACCCTTGAAGATTTCAATAAAAAAGTAGATGAAGAATATATTACTGCCTACCGATTTTTCAGAAAATGCGTGGAACGCGGCACGCTATGCACTAGAACTTTTTAAGAATGAAAGCTGTACTTTTTTCGTATTAAACACGTACACTCCCCACATTGCTCATAGCAGGTTCATGGCAACAAATGTGGCCTCCGGAATGTTGGAAGATGCTGCACGGAGCCAGTCTGAAGAGGGTCTCGCCAATTTCATTTCACGAATTCATATCCAATATAAAAACCCCAAACATAAGTTTACTGCCATATCTTCTTTTTCTATGCTGGTAGATGAGGTTAGAGAAGTTGTAGATGACTATGAAATAGACTTGGTCATTGCTGGGACAAAAGGTGCATCGGGGCTAGAAGAGGTGTTTATGGGGAGCAATGCGGTTCGTATTATAAAAGCCGTAAAGAAATGCCCAGTGCTTGCCGTTCCTCAGAATTTTAAATTTCAGACACCAGATGAAATTGCTTTCGCTACAGATTTTAATCGGTTTTATACAGAATCAGAACTTAAGCCATTGCTAGATATGGCTCTTACTTTTAATGCGGTCATTAGAATAGTGCACGTGCAACACACCATTTCGGCATTAACAGAATTACAGAAATTTAATTTGAGCATGTTGAGGAAATATTTAAAAGAGGTTGAGCATTATATACATACGGTTTCCGAATTGAACTCAATTTCTAAAACGCTTGAAGTCTTTAGTGATGAATTGGATATTCATTTATTGGCCATGCTGCATTATCAACATAGTTATATGGAAAATATAACTAGAGAGCTTGTAGTTAAACGAGTGGCTTTTCATACACAGATTCCTTTATTGGTGATACCTGAATTAGGTATGTCCGGTTCTTCAAAAAACAAAAAGGAACACGGTGCTTTTATTTCTGAATAGACTGGTTTTAAACAATAATCAAGATTAAATGCTCCAAGACTAGCCTTGAAATCAAAGTGTATTTCTTTTAATACCGCTTAGGCTTGCCCTGAGGTAGTTTATTAGATATAATCCTAGTTTTTTTATTGAGGCATAATTATATGTTATATTTCTAAAGATAAAAAAGATACTCTGCTGGTTCTTCTTATTTTTGCAGAAAAAATAAGGGATGAACCTTCCAAATACAGGTCAAAAAAGATTAGTGATTATTGGTGGCGGTTTCGCCGGAGTATCATTGGCAAAAAAACTCAGTGAGATTGATTTACAAATTGTTTTACTGGATAGGCATAACTATCATACATTTCAGCCCTTACTATATCAAGTTTCTACAAGTGGTCTAGAACCAGATTCCATTGCGTATCCCATCCGTAAAGTGTTGAAACATTTAGAGAATTTCTATTTTAGACTGGCTAATGTTGAACGTATTGATCCGGAACAACAAGTAATTTTTACGGATACGGGTAATCTTGAATATGACTATTTGGTTTTGGCTACAGGCACAAAAACTAACTTCTTTGGCAATCAACAAATAGCCCAACATGCTATGCCTATGAAAAGCGTGCCGCAAGCCTTGGATATTAGAAGTTTAATGTTGCAGAATTTTGAGAAAGCAGATGATTGTCAAGACCCTGTTGAGCGTAAGGCATTGCTTAATTTTTGTATCATAGGAGCTGGGCCTACGGGTGTGGAACTTTCTGGAGCGTTCGCAGAACTTAAGAATAACGTTTTTCCCAAAGATTATAGACATCTGAATGTAGATGAAATGGAAATTAATTTATTTGAGGGCGGCCCCAGAGTATTACCGCCTATGAGTGAAAATGCTTCTAAAAAGGCCATGGGTTTTCTAGAAGACTTGGGAGTTCGCGTTCATCTTAATGCCATTGCTAGTAATTATGATGGAGAACAAGTTACTTTAAAGGATGGAAGTGTATTAAAGACCAAAAATTTTATTTGGACAGCAGGGGTTACCGGTGCGGCCATAGAGGGTTTTGCTTCGCATATATTAGTAGAGCGTTTAAACCGGTATAAAGTAAACCGTTTTAACCAAGTAGAAGGCTATAACACGGTTTTTGCTATTGGCGATATTGCATATATGGAGACTGAGGATTTTCCTAGAGGTCACCCGCAGGTAGCGCAACCTGCAATTCAACAAGGAGAACTTCTAGCCAATAATTTAGAGAAGTTATTAGAGGGTAAAGAAATGAAACCTTTTACTTACGTAGATAAAGGTACCATGGCTACTATTGGTAGAAATAAGGCCGTTGCCGATATTAAAAAGCTGAAATTTGGTGGTTTCTTTGCCTGGTTTATTTGGATGTTCGTTCACCTAATGGCACTTGTAGGTTTCAGAAACAAAGTAATTGTTTTCTTTAACTGGGCCTATAACTATATCAATTATGATAAAGCGGCACGCCTCATATTAAGAAGGTTCACTCCAAGAACATAGTTTAGCAATACAGATAGCAATTAATTAAAATGCTTTAGTATCTTTGCCTTGTTGTGTTGTGACCCAGAACCTACATAGGTTTGGGCCAATGAAAGGCTTTCCATGTTGGAAGGCTTTTTTTTATGCACACCATGTCTTTATAAGTTCAAATTACTTAGGTAGATAGGTGCTAGTAAGAAGTTATATAACGACTAATCTCTTCTTCTAATAATTATGGATTAGATTTTTTGAAGTTGACGCTCAAGTAAACTCTGTTGGTTGTGATTTGAGGTTACCTTCTTCTGGATTGACATCCAAGCTTTTTTAGCTTTTTCCGCTTTTACCTGATAGTTGTTCTTTGTCATGGTATAGGGTTTTAGTTAGGTTTTGTAGTTTTAGGCATCTCATTTTCATAAGATTAACTACATTCCAAACTTACAGTAAATTGATTTATTTTCATCGATGAAATACGTTATTAAAACGTTTTTTCCATTTTAAGAATTTTGTTCTGTTCAGATAATTTCATCCATTTTAAAAAAGGGTCAAATATGAGATATCGATAAAAAATCTGTAATTTTAAGGGAGACTTAGAAGAAAAATTCAATGCCACTATATCATAAACTAGGAAATTTCCCGCAAAAGCGACATACTATTTTCAAAAAGAAGGATGGGACTCTACATTACGAACAACTTTTTGGAACCATAGGGTTTGATGGTATGTCATCTTTACTTTATCATTTACATAGACCTACACAAGTAAAGGAAGTAGGTAAAGTGTTGGATATGGCTCCTAGGGCAGCGGTTGAGTATAATATAAAATCGAGACTACTTAAGGGTTTTCAGGTAACTCCTGAAGATGATTACTTGCAAAGTAGGAAAACGGTACTTTTTAATAGTGATGTGCATGTGGGACTTGCCGCTCCCAAAAAATCGCTTACTGAGTATTTTTACAAGAATACAGATGCAGATGAGCTTTTGTTTGTTCATAAAGGTTCAGGTACTTTAAAGACTTTTTTAGGGGAAATTCCTTTTGAATATGGCGATTATCTAGTGATTCCCCGAGGGATGATTTATCAGGTTGAATTTGATACTGAAGACAACCGATTGTTAATTACCGAAAGCTACCATCCAATATATACACCAAAGCGCTATCGCAACTGGTTTGGACAACACTTAGAACATTCTCCTTTTTGCGAGCGTGATTTTAAATTGCCACAAAATCTCCAAACGTATGATGAAAAGGGGGAGTTTTTAATGAAGGTGAAGAAGCAAGGACAGCTGCATCACTTGGTGTATGCTACGCATCCTTTTGATGTGGTGGGTTGGGATGGCTATAATTTTCCTTATGGTTTTTCGATTCACAATTTTGAACCGATTACGGGGCGTGTACATCAACCGCCACCGGTACACCAGACTTTTGAGACCAGTGCTTTTGTGGTGTGTTCGTTTTGCCCAAGGTTATATGATTATCATCCGCAGTCTATTCCGGCGCCTTACAATCATTCCAATATAGATTCTGATGAGGTTCTATATTATGTGGATGGTGATTTTATGAGTCGAAAAGGTATAGATGAAGGTTATATTTCTTTGCATCCGGCAGGTATTCCTCATGGTCCACATCCAGGTACGTACGAAGCAAGTATCGGTAAAAGTAAGACCGAAGAACTTGCAGTTATGATTGATACGTTTAAGCCATTAAAGTTAACACAACAAGCCATGGATATTGATGATGGCAAGTATTACAAAAGTTGGCTTGAGTAATATCTTATAGCTGTTATCTTTTTGCTAAAGCCCATGCTTCCCTTAGGGTTTATAGGTACTTTTGGGAAAAGAAAAGAGACAAATGATTTTTGATTTAATAAAAAATAGACGTTCGGTTTTTCCAGCACAGTATAACGATAAACCCATAGCAAAAGCGGATATAGAAAAAATATTGGAAGCTGCTAATTGGGCGCCTACACATAAGAAAACGGAACCTTGGAGATTTCGAGTATTACAGGGTGAATCTCAAGAGAAATTAGGGCTTTTTCTTTCTTTGAAATATTTAGAGAATGACCCGAACCCTAAGGAATTCAAAGCCAAAAAATTGATAGAAAACCCTAAACGTGCAGGGGCAATTATTGCTATTTGTATGCAAAGAGACCCTGCCCAAAGTGTTCCTGAATGGGAAGAAGTAGCTGCTACGGCAATGGCCGTTCAGAACATGTGGCTCTGCTGTACAGATATGGGCATAGGTTCTTATTGGAGCTCTCCCGGACTTATAAAGCACATGCACGATTTCTTTGAGATGAATAACGGCGAAGCCTGTTTGGGCTTTTTTTACATGGGCTATACAGATGAACCCATTCCTGAAGGGGAGCGAACACCCATTGCGGATAAAGTAGTTTGGATGGACTAGCCAATGCACTAGTTCTTATTCCATTTTATAGGTGAAAGTGCCTCCTCCTTGCTTTAGGTACATGGTTTTGTTTTCAGGTTCAAACTCAAGACGAACGCCTGCTAAGTAAAATTCGAAAGCGTGTTTCTCTACAGCTTCCAAGGGAAATGAAGATTGACCAGTGGCTTGTGCCATAAGGGTGCCGTCGTTTTGAGTAATCGTAACCTTAAGTTTTTTCTGCCTACTAGCATATGTGCCAAGGTATTGTTCCAGGTCTTTTGGTGTGACTGTGACCGTATTGAAATTAGGTAGACGGAAAGATTTGCCGTAGTACGCGGCCAAAATTGCAATAAGGATGTCATTGTTGCCATAACGGCTACCGTTTGATGTAATTGCAACTGATATTTCGTCCTTGGGAAAACATGCCAGTTGAGACGTAAAACCATCAATTCCTCCATTGTGGCCAAATCCTTTTTTATCAAAATAAGGCATCTGAAACGACCCCATACCATAGCCTTCGGTGAATGTGGTCATTTGCTTTAAGCTATTTTTAGAAATTAATTTACCTTTAAAAAGAGCGGTTGCAAAGGTGTTTAAATCTATAGGTGTACTTACAATAGCTCCTGCGCCCAAGGGAATGGACATATCCGTTTCAAAAGATTTGTTCCAATTGGTGTCGTAGTTATAGGAATACGCTTCGTTGTTTGTTGGGGCTATGCTTGAACCCACATACGTGTTGCTTAATTTTAAAGGAACCGTTATTCGGTCTTTAATTAAATTGGCATAGTTGTCTTTGAAAACATCTTCTAAAATAAAGGTCAACAGAACATAGTTAGAGTTACTATATTCAGCTTTACTATTTGGAGTAAAAACACTTCCTCCTTGTTCTAATAACTCTAAAAGCTGTAGTCTCGTTTTTGGCTGCGTATTCCATAGAAGATAACTAGGTAGGCTTGTTACATTTATAATACCGCTGCGGTGGTTGAGTAAATTTCCAATAGTAATGTCAGATGCATTTTTAACTGTCGGAAAGAAGTCTGCCAAAGGTTGGTCTAAAGAAATTTTATTTTCTTCAACAGCCATAAAAGTGAGAGTTGAAGTGAACATTTTACTAATGGAACCTACTCTAAATTTAGTGCTTGTGTTTATCTTTTGTTTCGTTTCTATATTGACATAACCAATGGTTTTGCTGTAAATAGTTTTTCCATTTTTAGATAGGGCAACACTGCCCATAAACCGGTCATGGGTTTCTAGGGTTGTAAAAAGGCCATCAATTTTAGCGGTATCAAATTCTTGAGAAAAAACCGAACCGGTAATTAGTAAAATTAAGAATGATACAAGTGCTGATTTTTTCATGAAGATCATAGTTTAGTGTAGAAAAGGAAATAACTCTAATCGGTGGTCCCACGCTTTCCCAATGAATAGCCCCAAAAAGATAATGGCAATCAAAAACTTCATAAAAGTACCTGTCAAGAAGCCTAAAAAGGAACCAAACGCTGCTTTGGTCGCTGTTTTGCCA
This sequence comes from Zobellia roscoffensis, assembly GCF_015330165.1. Lineage (NCBI taxonomy): Bacteria > Pseudomonadati > Bacteroidota > Flavobacteriia > Flavobacteriales > Flavobacteriaceae > Zobellia > Zobellia roscoffensis. The sequence goes on along the minus strand of NZ_JADDXT010000002.1, from coordinate 789,422 downwards.
TCGGCTTTATTCAATAGCTCACCTACTAACGCTCCAACAAATGGCCATACAACAATACCAAACGGACCTAAAACAGGAAAGAAAAGTGCAACCAAGAGCCCTATAGTGGTTCCGATTACCCCATACTTTGTACCTCCAAATTTCTTGGTTCCCATAGCCGGTATTACATAATCGAACCCAAAAACAAGAAGCGCTAGCGCTGCAGTTATACCTAAGAATACCCAATCTTGCGGTATTGCTTTCGTAAGATGTAGCAATAATAGTCCTACCCAGCTAATTGGTGGGCCGGGGAGTATGGGTAAGAAGCTACCAAAAATACCAACGAGCATTAAAACAAAACCAAAAACGAGCAAAACTATATCCATTCCAATAATTTTCTATGGGACGAAGATAATTACATTTTGTTACAGGTTCTTCTCTAGAAATGAAATTACATTTCAAGCTATACTGACTATCAGTTGATTAATTTTTAAACTAAAAAAATAGTTTAAACTAAATTTTTAGTTATATTTGTTTCATAGTTAAACTAAACACTTAGTTAAATGAAGCAGTTAACAAAGGCAGAAGAAGAAGTAATGCAGCAATTATGGCAACTAGAAAAGTGTAATGTAGCCGCTATTATAGAGCAGCTACCAGAGCCAAAACCGGCATATAATACCGTGTCTACTATTGTTAGAATTTTAGAAGGCAAAGGTTTTGTTGATCATGAGAAAGAGGGTAAGGGGTATCTCTATTTCCCTATTGTAAAGAAATCCGATTATAGCAATCAGAGTATTAATAAATTGGTTGATGGTTATTTTCAAGGGTCATTTAAAAGTATGGTTTCTTTCTTTATGAAGAAGAACGATATGAGCCTGACCGAATTGGAGTCTATTTTAAAGGATATTAAAAAGGATGAATAATGATACAATACGTTTTAGAATGCATCGCTTTTCAATTGGTTTTTCTAGTTATCTATGATTTTTTCTTAAAACGAGAAACCTTCTTTCAATGGAACCGTTTTTATCTTTTAAGCACGTTTTTGCTATCGCTCTTGCTGCCTTTTGTACAGATTGAAGCTTTTAAAACTACTGTGGAACAACCTTACATTGAATATGGAGAGGCGCTTTGGGGAGTTGATAATGCGGTTACTCTTAACCCTCAAGAAACTTCCGGGTTTGATATTTCATGGCAAATGGTCTTGTATGGATTGGGCGCGCTAGTTTCTACACTACTGTTGGTTCATAAGTTGCGCCAACTATATCTATTAAGGGCAAAAGGCGACAAGATTAGCTTTAAGGAATTCACCCAAATATTGGTTCTTAATAGTAACATTGCCTTCTCGTTTTTTAAATCCATTTTCATTGGAGATAAGGTTTCAAAAACGGATTACACCAATATTATAGCCCATGAGCTGGTTCATATAAAGCAAGGTCATTCTTGGGACTTGCTCTTCTTTGAGCTAATGCGTATTGTAGGTTGGTTTAATCCGCTAGTCTATGTCTATCAAAATAGAATTTCGGAATTGCACGAGTTCATCGCCGATGCAAAAGTGGCAAAACGAGACAGAAATGAGCAGTACCAACTGCTGTTATCTCAGGTTTTCCAAACACAAAATATATCATTCATCAATCACTTTTTTAAATCATCATTAATCAAAAAACGAATCGTCATGTTACAAAAAACGCAATCGAAGAAAGTTTGGCAATTAAAGTATTTACTGTTAGTGCCAATAATCTTAGGGATGCTTTTTTATACATCTTGTGTTGGAGAAAATTCATCGTTAACAAATCAGGTGATGGTTGTTGATGATATAAATAATTTATCGTCAAATCAAGATAAGAAATTATTTGATAAACTGGAGGAGTTATCTCTTACGGGGGAGTATTGGGAGTTTGTGTTGAAAGATGAAAATTCATCAATAGAGTATAAAAAAGCTAATAATGGGTCATATTTAGATTTGGACAATGGTAAGACGATTAATGCTACTATGACCATTATCTCCAACGCTCTATCAGAGAGAATAAATGAATTAAAAGAAGAGGTAGAATCTAAGGATTCACTAACCCAACTAGATAAAGGGCAATTAGCTCAAATGATTTATGAGTTATACCCTGATGGTGTTGAAGGGATTACCGGTAAAAAAGGGGCAATTATGTTCAAAGCGAATGATAATGAATTATCCCAAATGGAGAAGTATAATAAATTGGTAGCTGAAAGAAGCCGTTTATTAAAAAGTGCCGATGAGAGCAATCCTATTATAGTGAGTCTTGATCAGCAAATAAATGCTTTAAAAAGAGGTTTAGAAGCTAAAAAGGTTGAAAATCGTGTAATCCATCAAGACTCTGTTTTGGTTCCGTTTGCAGTCGTTGAAGAAGTTCCTGTTTTTCCAGGTTGTGAAAATGAAACGGATAAAAGAGAATGCTTTCAGAAAATGATGCAAAAGCACATTGGTAAAAACTTCAGATATCCTGAAGAAGCACAAGAAAAAGGAGTTCAAGGTAGGGTAAGTATTATGTTCACGATTAGTGAAGATGGCTCTATACAAAATGTAAAATTACGAGGGCCTGATAAATTGTTAGAAGATGAAGCTGCGCGTATAATTAGTTTATTACCTGAAATGACTGCTGGTAAACAAAAAGGTAAAGCGGTAAATGTGCCGTATTCTATTCCGATTACATTTAAGCTAAGGGATAAAGATGAAGTCTTTGCGCTTGCTTCAACTAAAGCTGATAAGCCTAAACAAAACAATTTAAATTTTAATTCGAAATACGATGCTGACCCTGTTTATTATGTAGATGGAGTGAAAAAATCGAAACTAGAAATTGGAATGATTCCACCTAGTGATATAGAATCTACTCATGTTTATAAAAAGGAAATGGCTATTATATTATATGGGGAAGAAGCTACAAACGGTGTGATAGTAATTACTTTGAAAAAGAAAGAATGAGAAAAAGTGTTGCAATCATACTCATTTTGCTATTTGCTAAAGTGCATTCGCAATCACAGTCGAATATAATTATTGCAGACAGTCTTTATGCTACAGGCAATTATACGAAAGCCATAAACCAATATGCCGAAGATGGTTCTATTGCGTCTAATTTACAGATTGCAAGAGCGTATAACTCCATTGGGAATTATGAAAAAGCCATAACGCAGTATCAAAATGTATTGTCTAAAGATGCAGGGCTCCAAATTGCACAATTTGAACTGGGGAAGCTTTATTTAAAAACGGATGACTTCACCAGTGCAGAATATCTTTTTTTAGAGTTGACGCAAGTTGCTGAAGATAACCCAGAATACCATTACTATTTAGGAGAGACTTTTCGCAAGCAAAAAAAAACTGAACATAGTTTATCGTCATACAAGAATGCCGTTGTAACAGATAGTACTCACTTAAGAAGTTTGTTTCAGTTGGGTAAGTATTACGTTGGCCAACGAAAAAAGGATTCAGCCTTGATTTTTATTGATTATGGACTCCGATTTTACGAAAACGACGTGGCGATGATAAACTTGAAAGCTTTAGCCTATTATAAAAATGATGAATACGTCAAAGCACTTCCTCATTTTGAAAGGCTTGAAGAGTTGGGAGAAGAGAACGAATATCTTTATGAAAAGCTAGCCTATTGCTATTTCAAAGATTGGGAGTTAAATAAGGCAAAAACCAACTATAAAAAAGTTTTAGAATGGAATGATGAAAATGCCGATGCTTATTATATGCTAGGTCAGGTGTTCAGCAAAGATAAACAGATAGATAGTGCGGAGTATTATATAAAGGAGTCCATTGCGGTTCAACAGCCCTTTCTGGTAAGAGAATATGTTGCTCTCGCGGGAATTGCCAGAAGCAAAGAAGATTTAAAATCTGCTTTGGAATATTATAAATTAGCTCATGAGGAAGACCCCGATGATGCGCTGGTCTATTACAACATTTGCACGGTGGCAGATCAGTATTATAAAGACCCTAAGGTTAAATTAAAGTATTACGAGAAATTTCAAGAAAGATTTGGTAATAAGAATGATTATATGTCTAAGATGGTGACCAAACGAATTTCCGAATTGAAAGAGGAAATCCACTTTAATGTAAAATAATTGGACTTTAATTTTTGATTCGCCTTTTTATTCAAAAATTACCTTTTTACAGTATTTTCCTTTCGCGAATAGCGATTCGTTGCACAAACTTGCACAAAAAATCGTAATTTCCCCCTAGAATTCAGGGCAATGCGAAACCTCACAATTTTATGTTTTTTGTTCTTGCTGACCGCATGCAATTGGTCGGCTTCAAGGGAAGAGAAAACCCAAGAATTGGTCAATAAAGAGATGTTAAGTATCGATTGGGAAGATGTGGACCAGTATCCGCTGTTTGCCGATTGTGACGAAACGGCTGCTAAACAGGAGCAAAAGCAATGTTTTATGGCTACGCTGCTGAAACACTTCTCCAAAACACTAGAAGAATCGGACTTTGTAGTGCAAGAAGCGGTAAAAGACACTATTTTTGTAGACTTTTTAATGGAAGCTTCAGGGGTTATTTCCCTTCAAAATATTGATAAAGGAACCATACCGGAAGACGAGCTTGCAGGGTTTGACGAACAGATTGAAAAAAGCCTTAATAATTTGCCCAAGATTGAACCTGCTTTAAAAAGAGGCATACCGGTAAGGGCAAAATTTAGAATTCCCATAGTACTCCAATAAAACACAACATTTGGCTACAGAAAAAATTATACTCGGTATTGATCCAGGTACTACCATTATGGGCTTCGGTCTTATAAAAGTGGTAGGCAAGAAAATGGAGTTCATACAGATGAACGAATTGATGCTCAAAAAATATGATGACCATTACGTAAAGTTAAAACTCATTTTTGAGCGTACCATAGAGCTAATCGATACCTATCACCCAGACGAAATTGCCATTGAAGCACCTTTTTTTGGGAAGAACGTACAGTCCATGCTAAAACTGGGGCGTGCACAAGGTGTAGCCATGGCGGCGGGACTTTCACGTGAAATTCCTATAACGGAATACCTGCCTAAAAAAATAAAGATGGCCATAACTGGTAATGGTAATGCCAGTAAAGAACAAGTCGCCAAAATGCTACAAAGTGTTCTCGGCTTAAAAACACTACCAAAAAACCTAGACAGCACAGATGGACTAGCCGCTGCAGTATGTCATTTCTATAACCAAGGTAGAGTGGAAGTAGGTAAAAACTATTCAGGTTGGGACGCTTTTGTAAAACAGAATGCGAAAAGGGTGAAGAAGTAGGATGGGATTAGTATTTAGTACTGAGTACAGGGTATTGAGATTTCAACGATGAAATATATAAATATGTAGAAGTTAGAAGTAGAGATAAAGTATAATAAATGAATAAAATCTCAGGTAAAGCATTTTTATAATGGGCGTTTTTTAACTTCTACTAACTACTAACTACTAACTACTAACTACTAACTACTAACTACTAACTACTAACTACTAACTACTAACTACTAACTACTAACTACTAACTACTAACTACTAACTACTAACTACTCAATACTAAAAATAATATGAGCGGCATCTACATTCACATTCCTTTTTGTAAGCAGGCTTGTCATTATTGCGACTTTCATTTCTCGACATCCATGGGGAAGAAAGAGGCTATGGTTTCAGCTTTGCAGCAAGAACTAATGATGCGAAAAGATGAGTTTAAAGACGAAGTGGTTGAGACTATTTACTTCGGTGGTGGTACACCCAGTGTATTGGAAACGGAAGAAATTCAGGCAATTATTAATTCGGTATATGACAATTATAAAGTTTCTGAGAATCCGGAAATCACGTTAGAAGCCAATCCGGATGATTTATCCGCAGAGAAAATAGTCGCCCTTTCAGAGAGTCCTGTCAATCGCTTAAGCATAGGTATTCAATCATTTTTTGAGGAGGATTTAAAATTGATGAACCGCGCCCACAATGCCCAAGAGGCAGAGAACTGTATTCAGGAAGCTACCACTTATTTCGACAATATTTCTATTGATTTAATTTACGGTGTACCAGACATGACTAATGAACGGTGGAAGGAGAACATCCAGAAAGCCCTTTCTTTTGGTATCCCTCATATTTCAAGTTATGCGCTTACCGTAGAGCCGCAAACGGCACTTGCCAGTTTTATAAAAAAAGGATTGATAAAAAATGTTGATGATGAGGTAGCTCAGGCGCATTTTTATATTTTGTCAGAAACCTTGGCGGCGGCTGGTTTTGAAAGTTATGAGATATCTAATTTTGGAAAACCTGGTTATTTCTCACGCAACAATACCGCCTACTGGCAACAGAAAAAATATATAGGTATTGGTCCGTCTGCACATTCCTATGATGGCATTCGCCGAGGCTGGAACATCAATAATAATCCCAAATATTTGAAAGCGATAGAACAGGGGGAACTTCCCATGGAAACGGAAGTCTTATCCGTTACGGATACCTATAATGAGTATGTTATGACCGGGCTACGGACCATTTGGGGCGTGTCGCTTTCTAGAATAGAGTCCGATTTCGGTAACAAATACCGGGAGTATGCTCTAATGCAGGCCGAAAATCATTTAAAAGACGAGTTGCTCCACATTGAAGGCGACACCCTGTTGACCACCAAAAAAGGACGTTTTTTAGCAGACGGACTCGCATCCGACCTTTTTATGGTAAATTTGCAGTAAATAGAGTAGAGAAAACGGGTGTGGAAGTAGAACACCCATAAAGGCCATTTTATTTTCCCCAAAAAACGGTCTAAAACAACGTAAATTTATGATTGCCACTATAAAACATAGAACAAAGAATTATCCTATAGACCTTACAAAACCTTTAGATATATCCATCGTTATAAAAGGTGGTTCCGAAAATGTAAATGCGTGGTATGTGGATCCACCAAAAATAGAGCCGCATGAAGAAAAAGGTTTTGTAGGCAAGGTGTCAGAAGGGGCTTCCATTAATTTTAATGACATATGGTTCAATCCGCATGCACACGGCACGCATACAGAGTGTGTAGGGCATATAACGGAGGAGTTTCATTCTGTAAACAAGAATTTAACACAGTATTTCTTTTTGGCAGAAGTGATTACGATTGCTCCTGAAATGGTAGATAACGACTTTGTGGTTTCTAAAAAACAACTAAAGTATGCGTTGGGGAACAAAAAAAGGGAAGCAGTAATCATAAGAACATTACCCAATTTAAGTCATAAAAAATCACGTCAATATTCGCATACAAATCCTCCTTACCTTACTAAAGAGGCATCGGAGTTTTTAGTGGAAAAAGGAGTAGAACATTTGTTGGTAGACCTTCCTTCGGTAGATAAAGAGGAAGATAATGGTGCGCTAGTAGCTCACAAAGCTTTTTGGAATTACGGAGGTAAGCTCCGCAAGCACGCTACAATTACCGAGTTTATTTATGTGTCCAATACCATACAAGATGGCACGTACATGTTAAATCTTCAGGTGGCACCTTTTGCAAATGACGCCAGCCCTAGTCGTCCTGTACTCTATAGTGTAATTCAAAATAAAGCCAATCAGAAATGAAACAATTGTTAAAGACAGAAGAGTTGGTTATGTTCTTGTTTGGAATATACATTTTTAGTCTTTTGCCTTATGCTTGGTGGTGGTTTTTGGTGTTATTGTTAACTCCGGATATAGGCATGTTAGGGTATCTTTTGGGAGATAAAATAGGTGCTGTTTGCTATAATATTTTTCATCATAAGGGCATTGCTCTTGCCATCTATATAATTGGGGCGTATCTTTCGGAACCGATTGTGCAGTTGACTGGGATTATCTTATTTTCGCATGCTGCCATGGATCGTATTTTTGGTTATGGTCTCAAATATGATAAAGGATTTAAATTTACCCACTTAGGAGAAATAGGAAAATAACAATGGATAATATTTTCGATACTTTTTTAGGTCTGGTTCTAGGGGCTATTCTCATGTATTGGGTGTATTCTTTTATGAGAAAGAAGAAAAGTAAAGAAATCACCAAGCACCAATCTACTGTATTGGTAGAAAAAATAGAAAGTGTATGCAAACTGGTTTCCGTTGAGGGTGATTTTGCAGAAATCTACCGCTACGAAAATATTAAGGAGCGGTTTATGAGTTTGGTGAGCAGCAAGAAAAAAGCACTGCTTGTAATCAATGCCAAGGCCCATATAGGTTATGACCTAAAAAAGATAAAAATCAAAGCGGATAATGAGAATAAAAAGATTATCCTGACCCATTTTCCCGAGCCAGAAGTACTATCTATTGAACCTGATATTCAGTTTTACGATATTCAAAGTGGGATGTTCAACTTTTTTTCATCTGAAGATTTAACTTTGTTGAACAAAGAGGCGAAACAGCATATTCGAGAAAAAATTCCACAAAGTGGATTGATGGAAACTGCTAGAAAAGAGGCTATTCAAGCCGTTTTATTAATAGAGAAAATAGTGGAAACCATTGGTTGGAAATTAGATTATACCGCTTTAGAGGTAACCGAAAAACAAAAAGAAATGTTAGAAGATTAATTAGGATATTTAATTCAATACATCAATTATGAGAACACTTACGATTGCAATATTATTTTTAACCCTAGCCATTACCGCTAATGGCCAAACAGAGAATGACATGAGAGAATTTGACCCCCATTTTGCCCATACCGTATACTTTTGGTTTAAGGAACCAGATAGCAAAGAAGCCAGAGCTACTTTTGAAAAATCGTTACAGAAGTTTCTTGATAATTCAAAATATGCGAAAACAAGTTTTATAGGTATGCCTCCAAAGGCCAGTCGTGATGTTGTAGATGGCTCTTTTACTTATTCATTGATCGTAACTTTTGAATCTGCTGAGGCACAAAAAAACTACCAAGACGAAGCACCACACAAAGTGTTTATTGAAGAATCTAGTGCTTTATGGGAGAAAGTAATCGTTTACGATTCTAAGGGTATCCAATAAGGCGCATGGTAGCGTACAGAACGGCTACGTTAGGTGATGCCGTTTCCATAGCCGGTCTTCATGTAAAAAGTTGGCAAGAAAATTATAGAGGCGCATTTAGTGATGCGTATTTAGATGAACTTGCACTGGGTGAAAGAGAAAAAATCTGGCATGATAGATTGGAGAACCCGTTATCGCGGCAGACCGTAATCGTTGCAGAAAAAGGAGAAGATTTAGTAGGCTTTGTTTGTGCTTTTTTTGACGTGGACGATGATTTTGGTACGCTGTTAGATAATCTTCATGTATTAAAAGATGTTCAGGGCATGGGCATTGGTAAACGCCTAATGTCATTAATAGCCAAGGAAGTTCAGGATAGGGAACCCAATTCAGGACTGTATTTGTGGGTGCTTGAAAGTAACGAGGCCGCACTACGGTTTTACGACCGTCAAGGAGGCAAACGTCTTGAAACCGTTGAAGGTAATGATATAGGTGATAAGCCAATTATGAAGGTAAGGTACCATTGGTCGTCTATGGAGAAGTTGATTGACAAGAAGTGAAATCAAGAAGTGAAATAAGGAGTATATAAGATGAACATTGAACTATTTAGAGACTATTGTATCGCAAAGAAAGGAGTAACGGAAACGTTTCCTTTTGATGAGAAAACATTGGTTTTTAAGGTTATGGGCAAAATGTTCGCGCTTTGTGCTTTGGAACGTCTTCCTTTTCAGGTAAATTTAAAATGCAACCCAGATAGGGCGGTTACTTTACGGGAAGAGCATGATGGCCATATCATACCAGGTTACCATATGAGCAAAGTGCATTGGAACACACTTCTGTTAGACCAACTTCCACCAGATTTAATAACAGAACTTATTGATCATTCATATGATTTGGTCATTTCAAAATTTACTAAAAAGCTCAGAACGGAGTACGATGCACTTTCGTAAATCGTTTCTTCGGTTTAGTTAAAACCCGTGTGGGATATATGCAGGAATTACACTCTTTTTACAATGGTGAGATTGAAAAATACACCAAGGAACTTTCACAGGTTAAGAAGCTACTCTTTGCTTCCAGTATGTTACGTTTGGCCATATTTGTAGCGGCTGGTTTTGCTGTTTACCTAACCTTTGGTGACACCAAATGGGTTTTGGGCGTAGTGCTGGTGACTATTGTTCTTTTCTTGTTTTTAGTCACAAGACACTCAGGTTTACAATATAAACGGGATAGGTTGTTGGCATTGTTGAACATCAATCAAACAGAGCTAAAAGTGCTGGACCGTGATTTTCATGATTTGCCAGAGGGAGATGAGTTCAAAGACCCCTTGCATTATTTTAGTCAAGATATAGACCTTTTTGGTAGAGGTTCCTTTTTTCAGTATGCCAATCGTACTGCATTAAAACAAGGTGCGGAGACTTTTGCCGGACTATTTAAGGCGAATAACATCGATAATATTAAGGAGAAGCAAGAGGCTATAAAAGAACTTGGTAAAATGCCACAATGGCGGCAGAATTTCTCTGCAATAGCTTCATTGACCCAAGCAGAAGGTAAGACCGATGCTATTGTAAATTGGTTGGATAAATACGTGCCGTTCATACCAAAGGTAATGCGCTATTTGCCCTATGTTTTTTCGGGTGTTTCAGTATTGCTCTTTGTACTTTATTTTATGGATTTCGTTCCGGAATCAATGTTGGTTCTTTGGTTGGTCGTTGGTATGGGGATTACAGGAATCTATACCAAGAAGATTACTTCCCTTGGCGGAGATGCTTCAAAAGTGCAGAGTACGTTTCAGCAATACAACAAGTTACTTACTTTGATTGAAGATACTGAGTTCAAATCGGATTATCTAAAAGAACTGAGAAGTAATGTGCTACGGGATCAGGAGAAGACCTCATTGATAATTGCTCAGTTTTCAAAACAGTTAAATAGCCTAGATAAGAACAACAATATTATTTACCTTTTTCTGGGGAATGGTTTCTTTTTACGTACCCTAACACACTGCTATGAGATTGAAAAATGGATTGCCAAACATGGCGATTTTGTAGAAAAATGGTTTGATACCATCGCTTTTTTCGATGCATATAATAGCTTGGGTAATTTTGCTTTCAATCATCCCGAATATACTTTTCCAAATATCAATTCGGATGCTGTGATTCTCAAATCTACTGGAGCAGGACATCCTTTGCTGAATCCTGAGAAGAGTGTTTTGAACGATTTTGAAATTGACCGCGAACAGTTCTTTATCGTTACCGGAGCCAACATGGCAGGTAAGAGTACCTTTTTACGTACGGTTTCATTACAGATAGTAATGGCGAATGTTGGACTTCCGCTATGCGCGAAACAAGTAGATTATTCACCGATAAAGTTGATTACCAGTATGCGAACGACAGATTCGTTAACGGATGATGAGTCGTATTTCTTTTCGGAGCTCAAACGATTAAAATTCATTGTTGATGAAATTCAGAACGATCGTTATTTCATTGTTTTAGATGAAATTCTAAAAGGAACCAATAGTACTGACAAAGCGGAAGGAAGCCGTAAGTTTGTTGAGCGTTTAGTTGCTTCTAGATCTACGGGAATTATCGCTACCCACGATTTAAGCCTTTGTGAGGTGGCGGATACGTTACCACAGGTGGAGAACCATTATTTTGATGCTGAAATAATTAATAACGAGCTCCATTTTGATTATAAGTTCAAAGACGGAATTTGCCAAAATATGAATGCGTCCTTCTTGTTGAAAAAAATGGAAATCGTAGAATAATTTTTTTTTAACCAACAACCAACAATGGATTCTCTAACCCAAATCATTTTAGGTGCCGCAGTAGGCGAAGCCGTCTTAGGAAAGAAAGTTGGCAATAAAGCTGCGCTTTATGGAGCGATAGCCGGTACCATTCCTGATTTAGATGTTGTGGCGCGTTACTTTTTTGATACGGTTACCGCTACAGAGATTCACCGTGGGTTTAGTCATTCTATTTTCTTTTCTATACTATTTGCCCCTCTATTTGGTTGGCTTATCTCTAAAGTTGAGCGGAAGAGTGAGGCCACGTTCAAAGATTGGTCGCTATTGATGTTTTGGGGTATGTTCACACACCCCATTTTGGATGCTTTTACCACTTGGGGAACACAGCTTTTCTGGCCTTTTAAAACCCGGTTAGCGTTTCAAAGTATTTTTGTTATAGACCCTTTATACACCCTGCCTTTTCTAATATTCTTAATCATGGCCATGTGCCAAAAAAGAACATCGCCAAAACGAAAAAGGTACAATCGGCTAGGGTTAACGGTGAGTACGGCATATTTGGCTACAACCTTGATTTTAAAATGGTTTGCTTTTCAGGAATTTTCGGCTAGTTTGGAAAAACATGGCATAGCACATGAAAATATAGATACTAGACCCACACCGTTTAATTCAGTTTTATGGACGGCCAATGTAGATACAGAGAACGCCTATCTCATTGGGAATTATTCGTTTTACGACACCAAAGAAATTGAGTTTACTTCCTATCCTAAAAATCACCAGCTTTTAGGCGATTTAAAATCCGATAAAAAAATTCAACGTCTAATTGACATAACAGAAGGTTGGTATACCATTACCCAGAAAGAAGGTGAACTTTATTTTAATGATCTCCGTTTTGGACTGATAAGTATGGACCCAAAAGAAACTCAATTTGCTTTTAGTTATGAACTTAAGCCTACAGAAAATGGACTTGTAGTTCAAGAAATGCCAAAATATAGAACCGATGCAAAGCGACTACTAAATGCATTGTGGCTTAGAATATGGGGCAATTAGTTAATCTGTAATTTGTCTAGGTTGTAAGCGATGTAATTACTTGTTGAACGCTTTAATAGATTGTGGTTTAGTGCTTAAATCACATTTTTAAACTTTTTTTTTACGAACAAACATCTTTTTTTAGTGTGCTAACGTATTTTTTTGACTGTTTCACAACAAAGAAGAGGATGAGGGTAGTATAATTCTTACCTTTAGTTTGTTGTGATGATAGGATTAACTAAAAGGCTTGAATAGGGTGATTTGTATGGAGAGTTTTGAGGGCTATAAAGAAGAAAGACCAACTTTAAACTACGTGGAAAACCTCGTAGGGGCTCGTGATGTTGAATTTGAACTTAAGTTTGTTACCCTTTTGAAATCTGAATTTTCATGGGATCTTGGTAAATATTTGTATCATATAAAGTTAGAGGAACCACGTGCCGCAGCAGAAATCGTTCACAAATTAAAATACAAAATCAGTGTTTTGGGTATGGCTAAAACCTTCGTTTTTGCCGAAGAACACAAAGAACGGTTGCACGCAGGTGACCTTTCTTTTGATGAGGACTTCAAAAGGGTCTTAAAAAAAATAAATGTCTTTCTTGAACTTATTGATTAAAGCTGCTTTACCTGTAAGTCTCTAAATGCATCTGCTTGTAACTTTAATAATTCTTCCGCTTTTTTCTTTTTGTAGGCGTACACCTCTTCTTCTCGCTTAATTTCATTGTAGATTTTTTCGTTTAGGGCCGTATCTGCAATTAGTATTTGCTCACGCTGTTGTATTTTTTGCAACGCCCAAGTGTTGACCATACTTTCTTCTTCTTCCAATTTTATATCGTAAGTGCCTTTTGGGGAGATAAGCTTGGCAATAATTGGCGAAGTCTCAATAGCTAAGAAGAGTAGAAAGATGAAAAAAGAGGGCCACCAAGGCAGCTCGTTCAACGCATTGATACGTGCCATGAGTCCATCAAAGCCGTCTATTACAGGTTGGGAATCTTTGACCACATCCGTATATTCCGTATTCAAAGCCAAAATCTGACTTTCAATTTCGGAGATTTTCTGGGCATTGGTTTCCTTTAGTGTATTGAGCTCAGCCAGTGCAGCATCATGTTTTTGGCGTTTTTCTTCATAAACAGGTCCTTTTCCTAGTTTAAAAGTACCTGAAGTGCCTTCCGCTTCGGTAATATATGTGTTGTAGAGGGCATCTGTTTCGGCTTGTTTGGCGGTAATTTCATTTTTTAAGGTAGTGATATCCGTGTTTAGTTTTTCAATAGCCGGAGTGTATTGCAAGGCTAATTGGTTTTTGTTGGCCAACGTCATTTCATTTTTTTGCTCTAAAAGCACTTGGTTAATTTCCTTTTCAAAAATTTTCATCTCTAAAGGTTTTGAGATGACCACGGCAATGATAACTGCCAATACAAGACGAGGAAGCGCTTGCAAGAGTTCGTTGCCAAAGCTGTTTCGTTTTTTAATGGTAGAAACTATAAAACGATCTAAATTAAAAATGAGTAGTCCCCAAATGAGTCCGAAGAAAATAGCGGTGTACACATTGTCAAATACGGTATAGAGTGCATAACTACTGGCAATAAAAGCCATGAGTGCCGTAAAGAAAACGGTGGCGCCAATGCCGGCATATTTGTTCTGTTCGCCTTGTGAACAGGTTTTTAGGATGGCGGTGTCCGCCCCTGAGCAGAGGATAAAAAATTGCTGTACCATGATGTCCGATTTTTTTGATGATACCCATCTCTGGGCTGATTGATGATGAATAAGACGTAAGTTACGGTTTTTGTTACAGGATTTTGAAAGAGAAATTTGGGTTTAACACTATTCCTTAATGATGAAAATAGCTGTATGCGTTAGGGATAGTAGTGCAAAGCCCGGATTTGCTTTTTTGCAAACCGTACTTGTAACGGATAGCCCGGCCCGTTTTTTAGAGGGAACGCCCCTGTTAAGATTTAAAGGATAAAAGGGAGCTACTATAGACCATATTAGGGTTGAAAACTTTACATTTGACCCTTATTTAACCGTTATGAGTGTACTTGAAGAATTAACCAATAGAAGTGGTAGTGCTTGCGAATTATGTGGTGCCACTAGCGAACTGAGTGTGTATGAAGTGCCGCCTGTTTCTACGGGAGGTATTGATGGTAGTATTTTGGCGTGTGCTACGTGCATTGGTCAAGTAGAGAACCCAGAAACTACGGATGCCAATCACTGGCGTTGCTTAAACGATAGTATGTGGAGCGAATATGACGCTGTAAAGGTAGTGGCCTGGCGTATGCTTTCGCGTTTAAAATCTGAGGGTTGGCCTAAAGATTTGTTGGATATGATGTATTTAGAAGATGACGCATTGCAGTGGGCAAAGGCCACAGGTGAAGGCTTGTCTGAAGATGAAAAAATAATTCATCGTGATGTGAATGGCGTAATTCTTCAAAATGGAGATAGTGTGGTCTTGGTGAAGGACTTGAAAATTAAGGGTTCTAGCCAAGTTGCTAAACAAGGTACTGCGGTACGTAGAATTTCCTTGGACCGTGAAAATGCAGAATATATAGAAGGTAAAGTAGGACCTACACTTACCGTGATTATCACTAAATATGTGAAGAAGATATAAGAAAAGGGGAATCAGTTTTAGTTGATTCCCCTTTTTATTTTACTCGATAATCGAGATTAAATGATTCTTGGCTTGCCTCGAAATCAAAGAATATTCCTTTTACTGTCTAATGTGCTTTTTCTGAGGCAGTTTACTTGTTCATTTCGGTAAAGTGATGATAGAAATAAGGTATGGTCTCAATGCCTTTTAGGTAGTTCCAAACGCCAAAATGTTCGTTGGGCGAGTGAATGGCATCGCTATCTAGCCCAAAGCCCATTAAAATAGTCTTGCTGTTCAATTCTTTTTCGAAAAGCGATACAATGGGAATACTGCCTCCGCTACGTTGCGGAATGGGTTTTTTGCCAAACGTGGTTTCATAGGCTTTGGAAGCCGCTTGATACCCAATGGTGTCAATTGGAGTAACATACCCTTGTCCACCATGGTGTGGTTTTACTTTTACGGTAACCCCTTTTGGCGCAATACTTTCAAAATGGGTTTTGAACAATTGGGTAATTTCCTGCCAATCCTGGTTGGGAACCAATCGCATGGATATTTTAGCATAGGCTTTACTGGCAATTACCGTTTTGGCGCCTTCGCCTGTATAACCGCCCCATATTCCGTTTACATCTAAGGTAGGGCGTATGCTATTGCGTTCGTTGGTACTGTAACCTGCTTCACCATCTACGGATTTAATATCCAATGCTTTTTGATAGTTCTCTAAGCTGAAGGGAGCCTTTGCCATTTCCGCTCGCTCTTCTAGTGAAAGGTTCTCCACCTTGTCATAGAAACCGGAAATGGTAATATGATTGTTCTCATCATGGAGCGAAGCGATCATTTTTGTGAGTGCGTTTATGGGGTTGGCAACGGCACCACCATAGAGTCCGGAGTGTAAATCCCTGTTGGGTCCGGTAACTTCCACTTCTACATAGCTGAGTCCGCGTAGTCCCGTGGTAATGGAAGGCACATCGTTTGCTATCATGCCGGTATCTGAAATCAAGATAATGTCATTGGCAAGCTTTTCATGATTATTGGCTACAAAAACGGCCAGATTGTTACTGCCCACTTCTTCCTCACCTTCGATCATAAATTTTACGTTGCAGGGCAGTTGGTTGGTCTTGACCATAAATTCCAATGCTTTTACATGCATGTACATCTGCCCTTTGTCATCACAAGCTCCACGGGCATAAATTGCTCCTTCGGGGTGTGTTTCGGTTTTTTTGATAATGGGTTCGAACGGAGGGGAGTTCCATAAATCCATTGGATCCGGCGGTTGTACATCATAATGTCCGTAAACCAAGACGGTAGGTAAGTTGGGGTCAATTATTTTTTCGCCATAAACAATGGGATAGCCATCGGTCTCACAGATTTCGACCGCATCGCAACCTGCATTTTCCAGTGCTGTTTTTACAGCTTCGGAAGTATCTATTACATCTTGAGAGAAAGCAGAGTCCGCGCTTACCGACGGAATACGAAGCAGTTGTATAAGTTCATCTAAGAACCTTTGTTTGTTTTTTGAAATGTAATCTTGTACGTTTTGCATAGAGCAAATTTAGGGTGTAATTTAAAAATACAAAAAAGAACGTTTTTAAATGACTGAAAGTTTAGAGAATTGAAAATTTGCATTATATTTGCATCCCAATTTGATATTGGAAATGCAGGCGTGGTGGAATTGGTAGACACGCTAGACTTAGGATCTAGTGCCGCAAGGTGTGAGAGTTCGAGTCTCTCCGCCTGTACGAACAGAAAGCTTCTCTTAATCGAGGAGCTTTTTTTGTGGGGATAAATTTGCGATTTGATCTTAAGTAGGAGAGGGTTCTCACTTGTACAACGAAAGGCCTCTCGGTTAACTAAGAAGCTTTTTATGACACTGAAAAAAATAAGGACAAAACCTACCATAACGCGTCCTATCCAATCAACACTTATTTTCTGAGGTTCTATTAAGTCTCCTATATTGGTAAAATGCAATTGTACCAAGCACTTTTTGATCTGGTAAAAGGAAACTAACCATTTCTTATCGTTAGTTTTGCACTTTTAAATTTCAGAACATGATTTCAGTAGATAATTTAGCGGTAGAATTTAGTGGTACTACGTTGTTCAGTGATGTTTCATTTGTAATTAACCCTACAGACAAGATTGCCCTTATGGGTAAGAATGGAGCGGGGAAATCTACAATGATGAAAATTATTGCCGGAGAGCAAAAAGGTACCCGTGGTAATGTTCGTGTGCCTAAGGATGCGGTTATTGCTTATCTGCCACAGCACTTGTTGACTGAAGATGATTGCACGGTTTTTGAAGAGGCTGCTAAAGCGTTTAAGCACGTTTTTAGTATGCGTGATGAAATGGAGCGGCTCAATAAAGAATTGGAAACCAGGACCGATTATGAGAGCGATGCCTATATGTCCATCATAGAAAAGGTTTCTGATTTAGGAGAAAAATACTATGCGCTAGAGGATGTAAACTATGATTCTGAAGTAGAAAAGGCGTTAAAAGGATTGGGTTTTAGGCAGGAAGATTTCTCCAGACAAACCAATGAATTCAGTGGTGGTTGGCGAATGCGAATAGAACTGGCAAAAATTCTTTTACAAAAACCCGATTTAATTCTCTTAGATGAGCCTACCAATCATATTGATATTGAATCCGTTATTTGGTTAGAAGATTTCTTGCTAAACAAAGCTAATGCTGTAATGGTGATATCTCACGATAGAGCATTTATAGATAATATCACCAATCGTACTATAGAGGTAACTATGGGGCGTATTTATGATTACAAAGCCAATTATTCCCACTATTTACAATTGCGTGAAGACCGCAGGTCGCATCAAATAAAAGCATATCAGGAACAGCAAAAATTCATAGCGGATAATAGAGCTTTTATTGAGCGTTTTAAAGGGACCTATTCAAAAACCAATCAGGTTACATCGCGGGAACGCATGCTGGAAAAGCTGAATATTATTGAGATTGATGAAGTAGATACTTCTTCCTTAAAGCTTCGTTTTCCACCATCGCCACGTTCAGGCGATTATCCGGTTACCGTTGAGGCTGTTTCTAAATCCTATGATGACCACATCGTTTTTAAAGACGCTAACATGTCTATCTCTAGAGGAGAAAAAGTTTCTTTTGTGGGTAGAAACGGTGAAGGGAAATCAACCATGATCAAAGCTATCCTAGGTGAAATTCCGGTAGAGGGTACTTGTCAATTGGGGCATAACGTTAAAGTGGGCTATTTTGCTCAAAATCAAGCTTCGCTATTAGATCCGGACCTTACTATCTTTCAGACTGTAGATGAGGTTGCTTTTGGCGATATACGCAATCAAATCAAGAATATTCTGGGCAGATTTATGTTCAGTGGTGATGATATTGATAAGAAGGTAAGTATGCTTTCTGGTGGGGAAAAAACGAGATTGGCAATGGTAAAATTACTGTTGGAACCCGTAAACCTTTTAATATTGGATGAACCCACCAACCACTTGGACCTGAAGTCAAAAGATGTATTAAAAGAAGCATTATCAACCTATGATGGCACTTTAGTTTTGGTATCTCACGATCGTGATTTTCTACAAGGACTGTCCGAAAAAGTGTTTGAATTTAAGGAGCAAAGAGTCATTGAGCATTTTGAAACTATAGATGCTTTCCTAGAGCGAAATAGAATTAAGAGCATTGCTGAAATTAATTTGATGAAGTAATGTTTAGCGTGGTTCTCTTATTTCATCAACTTTAAAAAGGGGTACTACACTGCGACTTTCAAATGGATAATGCTACCCTAATTTGACAATAAAAGCATAAAAGCTTGTTAAACCTTGCCTTATAACTAACCGATTGTTTAGTTTTGACGTGTAATTAAGAATTGGAATGCCGCGAGTAAAGAAATATTGTGAAGAAGATGTTGTAGATAAAGCCATGTCCGTATTCTGGAGAAATGGTTATAACGGCACTTCTATGCAAATGCTTGAGAAAGAAATGGGAATTAATAAGTTTTCCATTTACTCAAGTTTTGGTAACAAACATGGTGTTTTTGTAGAATGTTTAAAAGCTTATAATAAAAAAACCAATGACATTTATTTAGACTTTAAAAACTCGGAGGGTGGCATAAACGATATTAAAAAGATGTTCTATAATTTTTTAGACATATGGTTTCAAGATGAGAAAAAAGGTTGTTTTATGACCAATACACATAATGAATTTGTAGGTAGTGATGATAAACTAGTAATGCATCAAGTAGAACAGCGAAAAGACATAAAAGATATTATCATTAAAAAACTGAAAATGGATTCTTCTAAAACAGAAGAAACAGTGTTAAAAGAGGCAAGCTTTATTTCCCTGTCTTTACATTCCCTACCCACAACATCTAGAGTGAGCTCTAAAGAAGATATTAAAAACTATATAGAAATGGTATTTAAGAACATATAACCTTTTTTTAATATAAAACTAACCGATTGTTTAGAAACGATTGAGCCGCAATAATACGGACGTAACACCTAGAATAATTATAAAAACAAAAACATGAAAATAAAAGAACAAAATTTACAAGCGCAACTAGACGAGATAAAAAACAACTTTGAGGCTAATGCAGATGCTTCAATTATAAAAACATATGACGAGGGTGTTGATGCAGTGGCGCATAGCGGAGTTATAGAAAACGCTAAAAATGTAGGTGATACTGCACCAAATTTCACTTTGAATAACGCCTTGGGAAGTGCTGTGGAATTAAAGGATTACTTGAAAAAGGGGAAAGTAATTTTGACTTGGTACAGAGGTGGATGGTGTCCTTTCTGTAATTTAACTTTGCGTCAACTTCAGCAAGAATTACCCAATTTTAAAGCAAACGGAGCAACGTTGATCGCTCTAACCCCAGAAGTGCCGGACAAGTCCTTGAGTACATCAGAAAAACACAATTTGGAATTTGAAGTACTGAGCGATCTAGGAAACAAAATTGCTAAAGCATATGGCATTGTTTACAAACTAACAGATGACGTAGCAACTAGTTACAATGCCGCTTTTGGTATGGAAGAATATAATGGAGATACTTCAAACGAACTTCCTTTGGCAGCTACTTATATCATTAATGAGGATGGAACAATTGCTTTTGCCTTTTTAGATGCTGACTACCGTAATAGGGCAGAACCAGCTGAAATAACAAAATTCCTTTCCTCTAATCCATCATAAGAATTAAAAAAATGAAAAATTCAAAGCTATTATCTCCATTCAAGTCCAACAGTCTTAGTTTAAATAATCATGCGGTTATGGCGCCTATGACACGTTCTCGTGCCATAGACAATATTCCAAATGATATTATGGCAACTTATTATGGTTTACGTGCCAGTGCCGGACTAATTATTACAGAAGCCACTTCGCCTTCTATAAACGGATTAGGTTACCCCAACATTCCTGGAGCCTATTCTGATGAACAAACTGCTGGCTGGAAAAAAACTACCGATGCAGTACATGCCAACGACGGAAAAATATTCCTCCAAATTATGCATACAGGGCGTATTGCACACCAATTAAATTTACCGGAAGGTGGCGAAGTTCTTGCGCCATCGGCAATACAGGCTGCTGGCGAAATTTTTACGAGCGAAGGCCCAAAAGCACACACCACGCCGCGTGCAATGACCCTTGCCGAAATTGAACAAGCAGAAGAAGAGTTTGTACAGGCGGCCAAAAATGCCATAGAAGCAGGTTTTGATGGAATTGAAATTCATGCCGCAAACGGGTATTTGGCAGAGCAGTTTATTAACACAGGTGCTAACCAAAGAACAGATAAGTATGGCGGCTCTGTGGAAAACAGAACGCGTTTTGTAATTGAGATAGCAACAAAAATTGCGAATGCTATTGGAAGCGATAAAACCGGAATTCGTATTTCTCCGTTTAGCGAGTTTAACGACATGCTTATTTTTGATGACATGCGCGAAACTTATGCCTATTTGGTTGAGCAATTAAACGGTTTAAATTTAGCATACTTGCATATGGCTGGCATGTCGCCCAAAATTCCTGAAGGGTATTTACAAGAATTAGGTGCAGCATTTAACGGAACTGTAATTTACAATGGCGGTTTGGGTTATGACCTAGAGCGTGCGGAAAAGATTGTTTCTGAAAACGAAGATAGTTTAGTGTCAATAGGTTTTCCTTTTATTTCAAACCCTGACCTAATTGAGCGTATTGCAGAGGGAGCGGACCTTAATGAAGTAGATCAAGAAACAATGTATACTTCTGGTGAAGAAGGCTATTTAACCTATCCTACACTAGAGAAAGCTAACTAATTAGCAATAAAAAAGTTTGAGAGTAAAAACGGTAATCCGTTTACATTTATAAAGTGCAAGCGTAAAATGCTTGCACTTTTTTATATAAATAAAAAAAGCTACTCGACATGTGGTCGAGTAGCTTTTGACACTTAGCTAAATCAAACAATAAGTGTTTTTTTAGAAAGTAAAGGCAAGTCTTGCATAGTAATAAGACCCTGCAAAGCCCATTTGTACGGCATCCCAATATCCGCCAGAATCTGAATCGGCATCTTGTTGGTCTGGATATACATTAAATAAGTTGTTACCGCCTACACTTAGTTTTAAACTTTCAGAAAGTTCAAATCCAAAGTTTAAATCGGTCACAGTTTTGGCGCTATATCTATCGGTTGCTAAACCATAATCTACCAATTCTATTTCGCTAAAACGGGTAAAGCTTAGCGCAGCATCAAACCAACTTTTATCATAAGTAAGATTCAAATTTAGTTTGCTGTCTGGAGCAGAGGCCAATAAAAAAGCTTTATCTCTTGGTCCAAAGAACGTGCTCTCATCTAAACTTCCATTATTTAAGTTATCGATTTTCATATCATTAAAATTGGCCAAGAAGGTAGCACTGAATGAGCTATCCTCAGAAAGCGTGTTTTTATATGATAAAATAACATCTAAACCAGAAGTCTGAGTGTCCACACCGTTTACAAAAAATTGAGCGGAGTTAACATTTGGAATTTGTGGTGCAGGAAAATCTCCTGTTAGTACAATACGGTCTTTGATATTAATATAATACCCGTCTACTGTTGCGGTAAAATTACCGGCTTTAGCCGTGAAACCTAATGCAGCATTAAATGCTTTTTCTTCTTTTAAAGGGCCAATTCCAAACGATGCGGTAACCGGACTGTTATTGGGAGATAATAAAGATTCCGAAGCTACACCACCAATAAAGTTGGTGAATTTAAGGTTGTAATAAATCTGAGCTAATGATGGAGCTCTAAAACCAGAACTTGCAGAACCTCTAATATTGAAGTTTTCAGTTGCTTTGTATCTTGCTGCTAACTTTCCATTGGTAGTACTACCAAAATCACTGAAATATTCAAAACGTGCGGCGCCACTTACTAAGAATTTTTCGGTAACGTCCAATTCTAAATCACCATAAAGAGAAACATTACTACGGCTTCTGTCTATTTCGTTATCGGGGCTGTATCCAGGAAAGCCTTGAGAGCCACCAGGTCTTTGGTTGCCTGTAATTGGATCCGTAGGTATCGTTTGGGTAGCTGGGTTAGTTATTAATGCACCATCTACATCAAAAGTTCCGTATGATGTGGCTTCACCTGCAAAAATCTCAAAATTTTCTGTTTTGTATTCCGCACCAAAAGCTAAGTTCATACCGGACATGATATCTTCATAAAATTTAGAAATATCAAGATTGGTAACGTTTTGGCTAAGGCTGTGTCCACCTGCATCAAAATCTGTTGGAGATGTTTCTTCAAGAGAGGCATTCAATGAGCCTTTAATGAAATAGTGGAATAGGTTTTTACCGTAAGTATTACTAATATCTACGTTCCAGCCATTATCCATTTCAGTTCGCACACCAACGGCAACGGAATTGTCAATAATATTAGAAGTAATTCTAGGTGTAAAAGCATTTGGATAAATACTTACTACGTTACGTTCTGTTGGGTTGTTACGGGTAAATGCAAAAGCATCTGTATCTCTGTAGTTTCTTCCTCCAAAAGCATAAATTTCAGTTTTATCTGAAACAGGAATGCTCATGTTTCCGAAGAAATTGAAACCGTCAATGGCAGCTTCTCCAAAGCCTCTTCTAAAGTCAAAACCAGGTCTAAGTATTTTGTTTTTGGCAATATATTCTGTAGTGAAGTTGGCATAGCCTTCTTCGCCAATCTTAACCCCGTAGTTAGCAGCAAATTTTATAGAGCCACCATCAAAACTCTGGTCATCACCAATGGCGTTCCCGTCTCTATCGGTATCTAAACGATTACCATCTGTGTTTGGAGTACCATCAGGGAAATCACCTTTGGCATTTGTATTGTAAGCCCCGTAGCTTATAGATCCAGAAAGTTCATCCGTTCTATCTTTTAATACAATATTGATTACACCTGCAATGGCATCAGAACCATATTGTGCGGAAGCACCATCCCTTAAAATTTCTATTCTTTTAATTGCGGAAGCAGGAATAGCATTAAGGTCTGTACCAGTATTACCTCTACCTCGCGTACCAAATACGTTAATAAGCGAAGATTGGTGTCTTCTTTTACCGTTAATCAAAACCAAAGTTTGGTCAGGTCCTAAGCCACGTAAAGAAGCAGGGTCAATATGATCAGCCCCATCAGAACCAGATTGTTTATTTGCGTTGAAAGATGGTGCCGCGTATTGTAACAACTGATTTACTTCAATTTTTCCCGTTTTGGAAACCACATCTTCCATAGGAATTACATCTACGGCAGTAGCGGTTTCCGTTGAGGTTCTGTTTGGATTTCTAGAACCCACAATAACTACATTATCTAGTTGCGCAGCAGCCTCTTTTAAGGTGATGTTGAAAGAACTTCTTCCGGCAACGGCGACTTCCAATGTTTCATAGCCAATATAAGATACTATTAGAATGGCGGAATTATCTGGTGCAGTTATGGTGAAGTTACCATCAAAATCTGTTTGAGCTCCGGTAGTGGTACCTTTTATAATGATACTTGCTCCTGAAAGTGGCTCGCCAGAAGCATCTTTTACAGTGCCTTGAATTTCTTGCTCTTGAGACAATGCGGTTGTTTCGGATTTCTTTGTTAGTACTATTTGCTTTCCACTTATCTTAAAGTCAAAGGATGCTTTAGCAGAAAGTTTGGTCAATACCTGTTCTATGATTTCACCATTAGCATGGAAAGATATTTTTTTAGAGTCGTCTATCTCGTTTGTGTTGTAGAAAAAACTGTAATCGGTTTGCGTTTTTATCTCGTTTAATATTTGTTTTAGAGGTGTGTTTTTATAGTCCAGCTCTATTTTGTTTTCAGAGGCAGTATTTGCGCTTACCTGAAAAACAAGAAAGAATACGGAAAGTAAATTCAACATGGTTTTTAGGTTTATTTGCTTTAGCCGCATAGTAGCTTGGGCACTGTGTTCTTGAGTTTTTTTCATGATCTTTGAGTATTAGGTTTTTAAAAATTAGTTGTTCTTATTCATATAAAATTGTAATTAGCTTTTGCTTTCTATTGTAATTGTGTTTTGGTTAATAGTATATTTAAATGGTGTGCTCAGAGAAATGGTATGCAATATGGCTTCTATGCTTTCATTGTCAAATTCTCCTTTAAAGACTTCATTGTTTAAATGTTGAGCTCTATTTAAAAATTTTACCTGATGAGCTCTTTCTAGCTTTACAAGAATTTCGGAAAATTTGAGGTTGTCAATTATTAATTTATTCTCCATCCAAGCAGTGTAGAGAGCTGTATCTACTTTTGCTTTGCTAAAATTGTTCTCAGATTTTTTATAATTTGCCTGGAAGTTCGGTGTTAATTCTATCTCGTTATCTGGCTTGTTAGACTCTGATATGGTCACTTTCCCTTCTACGAGTGTGGTTGAGACATTTTTATCAGTTTGATAAGAGGAAAGATTGAATTGAGTACCCAGAACTTTTACTTCAAGACCTTGGGTTACGACCAAAAATGGTTTCTTTTTATTTTTGGTGACATCAAAAAAGCCTTCGCCTTCAAGAAAAACGGTTCTTGTAGTTAAGGAATCATTATTAAAACTTGTAGGGAACTTTAGTTTAGAACCTGCATTGAGCCAAACGGAAGTTCCGTCTGATAGTCTAATTTTAAAAGTTTGCCCGTGTGGTATGTAAATTTCGTTGTATACTACGCTTGTAGATTTGGGACTATTCTTTGTATTAAAACTTAGTTCGTCAATACTTTTGTCTGCTATAATATTTCCTTGAGCATCAGTTAAAACCTCGTTGCCGGTACTGTTAAGTGTTTTAGTGCTTCCATCTGCCAAAGTAATAGTTATGTTTTTGTGTAATTTTTGAACAGTTGTGGCTTCAGAAGGGGCTTGCTCTAATTTATTTGGTGAAACTAGCAGTCCAGTCATCTGTAAGCCTAAAAATACCAATCCTACAACTATAGCTGCAAAGGGTAAAGCTAAAATAAGTCTTTTCCTTTTTCGTGTTTTAGATGAAATTTTCGCGTTGAAACTAGAGAGACCATTTTCAAAATCAAAAGATGCAGCCTTATCTTGTTCAGCTTCCCTAATTTGCTTCTTAAAGGCATTTAAATTGGCATCACTTTCAGATACCCAGGTGTTTAGGTGTTCCCGTTCTTCGGAAGTAATGCTTCCTTTTAACCATTTGGAAATTAGCTCATCGTAATTCATAAATACTTACACCTTTTAACTTAATGATGCATAATTGTCAAAAAACCCCTACGAATGAATGATTTTTATTTAAATTTGATGCAATACTATACAGAATGAACGAGCGAAAACTGGTAGAAAAAATGCAGAGCGGCAATGCCCAGGCGTACCAGTATTTGTTTTCTGAATACTATGATTGGTTATGTAATTACATTTTTAAAATGTGCGATAATCGGTATTTAGCAGAAGATATTGTTCAAGATGCTTTAGTGAACCTTTGGGAGAAAAGAGCTCATTTACACATAAAGGGCTCGGTCAAAAGTTATTTATTTAAATGCTGTTATCATCAATTTTTACAGCACGTTCGAACCAAAAAAATAAACTTTGATTCTCTGGATAAGATTAAATGGGAAGTTATTGCCGATACTGCTTTAGAACGAGAAGGGCTTGATGTGAAAATTGAAAAATTGAATGTGCTTATCTCTCAATTACCACCACGTTGTAAAGAGGTTTTTGTACAGAACAAGTTTGAAAATAAGAAATACAAACAGATTGCTTTGGATATGGGTATTTCTATAAAGACTGTAGAAAACCAAATGTCCAAAGCACTTCATTTTTTAAGACAACACGCTACAATTTTTCTAGGATTGGGCTTGGGTCTTCTTTGAGTTTCTTTGTAAAACATAGTTTGTAAAAGCGCCAATTCCAAATTCCCATTTTGGAATTTTATCACACGTATTTACCCAATTTATGAGAGTACCTAAATGAGGGGATGAAATGTTTACTTGGTCTCCTTTTTTATGCGTAAAGCCTAATCCTTTTTTGTTGCGATCCTCGGTAGGAGCAAACATAGTACCTAAGAAAAGTACCAATCCATCTGGGTATTGATGGTTTTTACCAATCACCTGATTTACCAGATTTTCTGGGGTTCGGCTTATTTCCTTCATTTTATTGCTTCCGGAGGTGGAGAAGTTATCTTTCCCCTGCATGGCAAAATCTACTTCGCAGTTTTTTACATCCTCTAAGGAAAAAGTCTCATCAAACAACCTAAACATGGGCCCTATTGCGCATGATCCATTCTGGTCTTTTGCTTCTCCCAGCAATAGGGCGCTCCTACCTTCGTAATCGCGAAGGTTTACATCGTTGCCCAATGTGGCACCAACAATTTTACCTGAAGAAGAAACGGCAAGAACAATTTCTGGCTCAGGGTTGTTCCATTTAGAACTTTTTAAAACGCCCACTTCAGCACCAAACCCAATAGCGGAAAGAGGCTGGGCTTTTGAGAAAACTTCGGCATCTTTGCCAATGCCTACTTCAAGATATTGGGACCACAACCCTTTTTCTTGGAGTTCTTTTTTTAGTTTTTCAGTCTCGGGAGACCCCGCTACTACTTTGCTTAAATCTTTACCAAGGGAATCATAGATAGTTTGGCGTATATCATTAGCAATATGAGCATCTCCTTTGGCTTTCTCTTCAATGACGCGTTCCAGTAAACTTTTAATAAAGGTTACTCCGCACGCTTTTATGGCTTGAATATCATTTGGAGCAATAAAATAGGGAAGCTTAGGGTTTCGATTGAAATAAAGGGAGTTTTTCAAGATTTCTGTTAGACTTCCAAGTTGGGGTAACTCGGTTAACGCTTTTAAACTGGCAACGGGATTTTTACTGTTTATTAACTCACTGGTGGAGGTATAATACTCAGAAAGGTCATAGACGTTTCCTTTTCTAGCCAATATTACATGTGGTCCGGCTATACCGTTGTATGCTTTTTTTGCAGGTACCGTGCACCTGCCTATCCATGTACCTGTTTCCGCTAGTTGGGGAATAAGGTGGTTCAAGTCAATGTATTTCATTTTGTGATATTGGTGGTCACTCAAAATACGTAAAATAAGCTACTTTGGATGTTTATATTTTTGCATAAAAACGAGTAGTTATGTTAAGGTATTACTTATTGCATTGCAGAAAATTTAAAAGTGTTATATATTTAGTGGCCTTTATATAGTTTTTTCGCAATCTTGGGGTGTTGAATAAGAATTATTCTTAAAGACGGGAAAAGCATAGTTAAAGTGAGTTCAGTGTTGTTCAAATAAACCGGACCTAGTTTTCAATATAAAAATATAAAGACTACTTAAACAGTAGAATAGATGCTGATTAGGCGGTGTTATCATATGAGACCAAAAACCAATTTAATCAAAGAGATAAACAAAACAAATTCATGAAAGCGAATAGAAGAAATTTTTTGAAGCGAACATCTGCCGGAGTTTTGGGAGTTGGAGCGCTAACTTTTCCTGGCTTGGTACATGCTGCTGCCACAGGGGAGAAGACAAATGTTTTAAAATCCGATATGAAGCTTGGAGTGGCCTCATATACACTGCGAGAGTTTACGAGAGAAAAGGCTTTAGATATGACGCTAAGGTGCGGTTTAAAACGGATTACTTTTAAAAGCATGCATTTACCGCTAGATTCGGGTGCGCACACGATAAAAAGTGCAGTGGCGGAATGTAAGGAGAAAGGTGTTGATTTCTATGGCGCTGGAGTTATTTATATGAAAAGTAAAGAAGAGGTGGATCAAGCCTTTGAGTATGCTAAAATGGCGGAACTAGATATGATTGTGGGTGTACCTACTCATGATCTTTTGGATTATGTAGAGGAAAAGGTGAAGGCATACGATATTAAATTAGCTATTCATAACCACGGCCCTGGCGATAAAATATTTCCTAGTGCAGAAAGCGCCTATGTTAAAATAAAAGATAGGGATAGGCGTATGGGCCTTTGCGTAGATATTGGACATACCCAGCGTATTAAGAGAGACCCTTCTCAAGATGTAACCGAGTTTTTTGATCGGGTTTTTGATATTCATCTAAAGGATGTAACAGCTGCAGAGCACGATGGGAAAACCTGTATAATTGGTCGTGGTGTCATTGATTTCCCTGCATTTCTAAAGACAGTTTCAAAATTAGATTATAAAGGAACTTTGGCTTTGGAATATGAGGCAGAAGGGGATGACCCGTTACCAGGTATGATGGAGTCAATAGGGTACGTAAAAGGAATATTAGCAACATTGTAAAATGTAGAAATGAGTTCAGATAGAAGAAATTTTATTAAAAAAGCATCAGTAGGTGCTGCAGGTTTGGCTTTTGGAGGAAGTATAAATGCTATGTCTGCCCAAAGTTATTCGCGAATTTTAGGGTCTAGTGATCGTATTAATTGTGCTGTAATTGGAGTTCGTAGTAGGGCTAAAGCACATTTTATGGCAATTCACAAGGACCCAAATGCCAAAGTATTGTTCAGTTGTGATGTAGATGATACTATTTTAGAAGAGCATAATATTTGGTGTAAAGAAAACATTGGCTATGTGCCTAAGGTGGAAAAAGATTTTAGGAAAGTTTTAAAAAATAAAAAAGTAGATGCTGTTTTTATTGCTACGCCAGAGCATTGGCATGCGCCAATGGCTATAATGGCATTGCAAGCGGGTAAGCACGTGTATGTAGAGAAGCCTTGTAGCCATAATCCGTATGAAAACCAGCTGTTGGTAGAGGCTCAAAAGAAGTATGGTAAAAAAGTGCAGATGGGTAACCAACAGCGATCGGCCCAAACTTCAAAGCTTGCAGTAAAGGAGATAGGTGAAGGTATTATTGGTGATGTATATAAAGGCGAAGCCTATTATTCCAATAACAGGGGGTCTATAGGAAAGGGTAGTATAATTGAAGTTCCAAAAACCTTGGACTGGGATTTATGGCAAGGACCAGCACCTCGTGAAGATTACAGAGATAATGTACATCCGTATAATTGGCATTGGTTTAAGACATGGGGTACAGGAGAAGTACATAACAATGGTACCCATGAAATAGATATATGTAGATGGGCACTTGGAGTAGATTTGCCGGAGAGTGTTACTTCTTTTGGAGGAAAATATGCGTATGATGATGATTGGCAATTTGTAGATAACCAACAAGTAACTTATAAATATCCGGGTGATAAGTTTATAACATGGACAGGTCATAGCCGTGGGAAAATTATACCTAAGCAACCAGGTAGGGGAGCTACCATTTATGGAAGTGAAGGAATCATTACTTTAAGTCGTGGTGGTTATAAATTATTTGATTTGAACGGAAATATCATTAAAGAAGAGAAGGAAGCTGGTCAGCAAAGTGCTACTGTTAACACACAAGGTGCTGGAGATTTGGATTGGAACCACATTGGAAACTTCTTTGAGGCTATTCGTAAGGATAAATCCTTGAATTCAGATATTAAAGATGCTAGTGTTACTACTATGCTCTGTCATTTAGGGAACATGGCGCAAGATGCCGGCGAGACCTTAAAAATTGACCAAAAGACAGGTAAGGTTCTTAATAATGATAAGATAATGAAAGATTGGTGGAAACGAGAATATGAAGAAGGCTGGGAGCCTAAGTTGTAGTTTCTGTTAAAAACTAAAAGGCCCTCTTAGAGGGCCTTTTTTATGTTTGGTCAATTAATTTTTTTAGGATGCTACAGGATTCCGATCAAATCTAAAACGAGGGCTACTGGTACTGCCAATAAAATAAATACCAGACAGGCAATCATAATTCGAAGAAATCCGTTGAGCATTTTTACTCCTGCATTTAGCTCTTGTTCCATAAGTATTAGATTTCTTTAAATTTAAGAAATTAATAAATACAAAGGCAGATTATTGCGAATTATTTGCTTTAACTTGTTTATGTTTAGTATGTTAATCAGTTGAAGTGTCAAAAAAAACGATGAATCACATTTTGTTTATCAGATTAATATGTGCTAAATCTTATAATTGCAATGTGCCATTCTTGAGTTAGGCAAATAGTAAGCGTTTGGAGTGTGTCTGCTTAAAATAGAATTAAGTTTTATTGAGGTGTTTAAATGAGTTCACGAATGTGGTTCATGATTTCTAAGCTGGCACCTTTATTTTTAGAAATGTAGCCGGCATTAATTTCGCCGGTTTTTTTTCTGAACTCGGGGCTATCCAGTAATTTTTTTAAAAGCTCTCCAAAGGTCCATTGGTCTTTTATGGGGTAGATGCCTTTTAGTTCTGCTAAATCTTCGGCCTCTTTAAAACCATCATAATTGGGGCCTATAATTACAGGTATTCCAAATACTGCGGGTTCTAGTGTATTGTGTAGCCCTGTAGAAAACCCACCGCCAACATAAGCAATATTGGCATAACTATAGATTTTGGTCAAAAGCCCAATATTGTCAATAATTAACACATCATAATCTCGTAAGTTGTTACTATCAATCTTTGAATAAAGTGTGGTTTTTTTTGTAAATGCGCCTGCAAGGCCTAAAATTTTATCCTTTTTAATGGTGTGTGGCGCCAATACATACTTCAGGTTTTTTGGAGCGTTGTTGATGTGGTCAATTAAGATAGCCTCATCTTCGGGCCAAGTACTTCCGGCTACAAAACAAAGCTTATCATTTTTAAAGACCTCCATGAAATCAAGGGAGTTGTCTCGGTCCAGAATTTCGGAAACACGGTCCAGGCGGGTGTCTCCGCTTATTTCTACATTCTTTATTCCTATGGACTCCAATAGTACTTTTGAGTTCTCGTCCTGAACAAAATAGTTTGAAAATTTACGTAGCGTTCTTCTCATAAATCCGCCGTAGGCTTTAAAATAAATCTGATTTTTCTTGAACAGGGCAGAGATTAAGACGGCAGGAATTTTGTGTTTTTCAAGTGCCTTCATGTAATTGGGCCAAATCTCATATTTTACAAAAATTGCAATATCAGGATGTACGGTTTTTATAAAATGTGCCGCATTTTTCTTTGTATCCATTGGTAAATAAACCACTACGTCTGCTGCAGATGTATTTTTCTTTATCTCGTACCCAGAAGGTGAAAAGAAGGTAAGTATAATTTTGTGGGTAGGATATTCTTTTTTCAGCCTCTCAATGATAGGAAGTCCTTGTTCGTATTCACCTAGAGATGCAGCATGTACCCAAAGTGTTCTGTCTTCTTTGGTAATAGCGTTGTCAAGCAAGTAAAAGGAGTGC
The DNA here is from genome assembly GCF_015330165.1 of Zobellia roscoffensis. NCBI lineage: Bacteria > Pseudomonadati > Bacteroidota > Flavobacteriia > Flavobacteriales > Flavobacteriaceae > Zobellia > Zobellia roscoffensis. The sequence continues at coordinate 757,606 of NZ_JADDXT010000002.1, read as the reverse complement.
TTGCGGCCATTTACGAACAACTTTAATTTAGAATTGAAAAGAGCCAGAATTTTCAGGAAGAACCAAGAAATCTGAACAATCACATTATAGATGCTATGCACTGATTCATATTTTACGCTAAATTACGCTTCTTTACATAAAATAGTACTGCATGGTTTCGTATTTTTGTTTCGATTTATATAATTCATGACGATGAAAAAAATTCAAATGGTCGACTTAGGCGGCCAGTACGAAGGAATAAAGGAACAAGTCAATTCAGCTATAGCTACTATTTTAGAAACTTCGGCTTTTATAAACGGACCAGAAGTACGGTCGTTTCAATCCGAGTTGGAAGAGTATTTGGGTGTAAAACATGTAATACCTTGTGCCAATGGTACAGATGCCCTACAAATAGCAATGATGGGCTTAGGTCTACAGCCTGGTGATGAGGTTATCACGGCAGATTTTACGTTTGCAGCTACGGTTGAGGTTATTGCGCTTTTACAATTAACCCCCGTCTTGGTAGATGTTGAGCCAGATTCTTTTAATATAGATATTGCCGCTGTAGAAAAAGCGATCACTCCTAAAACTAAAGCAATCGTTCCAGTTCATTTGTTTGGTCAATGCGCCAACATGGATGCTATTATGGAGCTTGCAGAAAAACATAATCTTTTTGTAATAGAAGATAATGCACAAGCTATTGGAGCAGATTATACTTTTGACGATGGTAGAAAGCAAAAAGCTGGCACCATTGGTCATGTAGGTGCTACGTCTTTTTTCCCGTCTAAGAATTTAGGGGCGTATGGAGATGGAGGTGCGATTTTTACTAATGATGATGAATTGGCGCACACGTTAAGAGGTGTCGTTAATCACGGCATGTATGAAAGATATCATCACGATGTGGTAGGTGTAAATTCTAGATTAGATTCTATACAGGCAGCGGTGCTTAGGGCAAAATTGCCAAAGTTAGATAGCTATTGTGGTAGCAGAAGAGCTGCGGCCAGAAGTTATACAGAAGCGCTTAAGGGGCAATCCCATATTATTACTCCAAAGACCGTTAAATGTGAAAATCAAATTTGCGATACTTGTAGTTGTCATGTGTTTCATCAATATACTTTACGGATTACAAACGGAAAACGAGATGCATTGGTAAAGCATTTAGCGGATAATGACATTCCGTGTGGGGTGTATTACCCAATTCCATTGCACAAGCAGAAAGCATATGTAGATAAGCGGTATAATGAAGCTGATTTTCCCGTAACCAACCAATTGATAAAAGAAGTTATTTCATTGCCAATGCATACGGAATTGGATGACGAGCAAATTGCTTTTATCACAAAAACGGTGTTGGATTTTGTGAACGGTTAATTTATCATTGCTTTTTGTAAAGTATAAGATTGAATTATAAATAATATTGAATTCACTTTTGATAGAGTGTTTTTTGAAAAAAATAGAATATGAAAATATTAGTGACCGGCGGACTAGGATTTATTGGTTCACATACAGTTGTAGAACTTCAAAACGAAGGTTTTGAGGTGGTAATAATTGATGACTGCTCCAATTCCTCTGAGAAAGTGCTGGAAGGTATTTCTTCAATAACGGGTAAAATGCCTCTTTTTGAAAAAATAGATTTAAAAGAAAAAGCTAAGGTTGAAGATTTTTTCAAAAGACATCATGACGTAGAGGGAGTTATTCATTTTGCGGCTTCAAAAGCGGTTGGCGAAAGTGTAGAGAAACCACTTTTATATTATGAAAACAACTTGGGCACACTGGTTTATCTCTTAAAAGAATTGTCTAAAAAGGATAACTCCAACTTTATTTTTAGTTCATCTTGTACGGTTTATGGGCAAGCAGATGAAATGCCTATTAGTGAAAAAGCACCTGTGAAGCCTGCGGAGTCTCCTTATGGGAATACCAAGCAAATGGGAGAGGAAATTATTCGTGATACTTGTATTGTAAATGATAAAATGAACGCCATTGCATTGCGTTATTTCAACCCTATGGGTGCGCACCCTAGTGGTAATATTGGTGAGTTGCCAATTGGTGTGCCGCAGAACCTTGTGCCTTTTATTACGCAGACTGGTGCTGGGTTACGAGAGCAATTATCAGTGTTTGGAGATGATTATCCTACTGAAGATGGTACATGTGTTCGGGATTATATTTACGTGGTAGATTTAGCGAAAGCTCACGTTCAGGCATTACAGCGTTTGTTGGGGGGTAAAAATAAAGAAAATTACGAGATCTTTAACCTAGGAACAGGAAAAGGAAGCTCGGTACTTGAAGTAATTCACAGTTTTGAAAAAGTTTCGGGTAAGAAACTTAATTATAAAATAGTGGATAGAAGGGCTGGTGATATTGTTTCGGCTTACGCAGATACTACAAAAGCAAATGAAGTATTAGGGTGGAAATCTCAATACACGTTAGATGAGGCAATGAAGTCTGCATGGGAATGGGAACAAAAAATTAGGGCATAGTCGTAATAGGTTGTTTTGTGTGGCCTAATAAGTTGCTGTTAAATTCTTTGTAAAGCAAAACCAACTTTGAATCAGAAACGTAGATAATTTATGGTTTTGAATTTTTCAGATAGTACGGACTTACTTGCCAATGCAGAGAAAAAAGAGCTTTATCAGAAGCTGGTCGCTCAGATTATAAAAGACTTTGGTCTTGCTAATATTTATATAGATTTGGAGGTAGATATTCTCCCCGAAGGACTCATAAGTGTCTTAAGGGAGAAAATCTACCGTCTAATTATGGAGCGCTTTTCTGAATACCTCAATTTGCTCTACATTGTAGATGTTCCGGAAAGGGCGTTCAAAGAAATTAAGGTAACAGATGTAGTAGAGGTAGCTGATCAGGTGACTTTTTTAGTCTTGAAAAGAGAGTTGCAAAAAGTCTGGTTGAAAGAAAAATACTCCTAAAAATATACCCGTACAAAGGGCATCCAGGCATTGGCGTAAATACTCTTGTCATCATCATAAAGCACATCATAACGTATTCCAACAGTAAAATTTCGGTCCGTATATCCTAAGCCTAGGAACAACGCAGGAGACCAGTAATTATCCTCAATTGTAGACAAATTGTTAAAAGAGAGTGTTTGGTTGATGCGTAATTGTTCTAGTTCTGCAGAAATCTGTAAGAAAGGAATAGGGTTGTAAAGCGAAAGAATACTTCCGCCGTAGGCGTAACGTTTATTATTGTCATATTTGGCATAGTTGAAAGTAAGGCTGACACCACTGGCAAATTGCTCGTTAAATTGATAGATGGCACTGGGAGCTACGGATGCATTGAAACCTCCATTTGTTAGTCCAAAACCTAATCCACCACCAAATCGTACGTTATTCCAGAAATCTGTTGTGTTAGAAGTGTTTTGTGCGTAACAACTTATGCTAATAAGTATAAGAAATAACCCTAAAAAAAGTTTTTTTGAGATCAAAGAAAGTTTTTTAATCATTATCTTTATTTTTTCAATATTGCATACTAAGATACGCCCCAGAAATGGGAAATGTTGTATTTTTGTACCCATTTATTTGCATGACAGAGAATCTTCTATGGACAAATATTCCTTTCTAAATACCGCTCATACCTCTTTTTTTGCGGAACTATACGACAAGTATATTACTAACCCCGATAGTGTTGAGCCTAGTTGGCGAGCATTTTTTCAAGGTTTTGATTTCGGAACAGAATCCGCTTTGGACGAGCTGGATTTAGAGACTTTGGTCTCAGTCAACGGAACTCAGAATAATGCTGGTGCAGAAATGCCGCAATCTCTTCAGAAAGAGTTTCAGGTCATTCGGTTGATTGATGGTTACCGTAGTAGAGGACATTTATTTACGGAAACCAACCCTGTTAGAGAGCGTAGACAATATGAGCCAACACTTGATATCGAAAATTTTGGCTTATCACAAAGTGATATGGGAACCGTGTTCAGTGCGGGCGATGTTATTGGTATTGGTGCGAGTACTTTAAAAGAAATTATTGATCACTTACGTCGCATTTACTGTGATGCCATTGGTGTTGAGTATATGTATATTCGTAAGCCAGAGCGTATTGAGTGGATTCAAAATTGGTTGAATGTTAATGACAATCACCCAAAATTCGATAACGAACATAAAAAACGTATTCTTAGAAAACTGAATCAAGCGGTTTCTTTTGAAGGCTTTTTGCATACCAAATATGTTGGGCAAAAACGATTTTCTTTAGAAGGTGGTGAATCATTGATTCCTGCCCTTGATGCTGTTGTTGAACGTGCTGCAGAACTTGGTGTGGAGCAGTTTGTAATGGGTATGGCTCATAGAGGTAGACTTAACGTGCTTACCAATATATTTGGCAAAGCCGCTAAAGATATTTTCAGTGAATTTGATGGTAAAGATTACGAGCAAGAGATTTTTGATGGTGATGTAAAATACCATTTAGGTTGGACGTCTGATCGCAAAACGGACAATGGTAAAAAAATAAAAATGAACATTGCTCCAAATCCTTCTCACTTAGAGACGGTCGGTGCAGTGGTAGAGGGTATTGCACGTGCAAAACAAGATGCCCATTTTCCAGATGAATTTTCAAAAGTGCTACCCATAGTAGTGCATGGTGATGCGGCAATTGCTGGTCAGGGGCTTATATATGAGTTGGTGCAAATGGCCAACTTAGACGGGTATAAGACAAACGGTACTATACATATAGTAGTTAATAATCAAATTGGTTTTACTACGAACTATTTAGATGCACGTACATCTACGTATTGCACAGATGTAGGTAAGGTTACTTTAAGTCCGGTTTTACATGTAAATGCGGATGATGTTGAAGCTGTCGTGCATGCGTCTTTATTTGCTTTGGAGTATCGTATGCGTTTTAATAGGGATGTATTTATTGATTTGTTAGGATATAGAAAATATGGTCATAACGAAGGTGATGAACCTCGTTTTACGCAACCAAAATTGTACAAGGCCATAGCCAAGCATCAAAATCCGCGTGACATTTATGCGCAAAAATTATTGGCAGAAGGTGTAATAGAAGATGACTTTGTTCAAAAGTTAGAGGAGGAATACAAGGCTTCTTTAGAGGAAGAGCTTGTAGATTCCAGAAAAGAGGATAAGACGGAAATCACTCCGTTTATGGCTGATGAATGGAAAGGTTTTGTTAACGTTCGTGAGTGGGAAATGATGGAGAAAGTAGATACTACTTTCGATAAAAAAGAACTTACCAAAATTGCGAAAGTTATAACCGAGCTTCCAAAGGATAAAAAATTCTTGCGAAAGGTCGATAAACTGATAAGAGATCGTAAGAAAATGTTCTTCGAATCTGATAGGTTAGATTGGGCCATGGGTGAATTATTAGCCTATGGTACATTGTTGCAGGAAGGTTATGCGGTTCGTATGTCGGGTCAAGATGTGGAACGTGGTACGTTTTCGCATAGGCATGCCGTAATGAAGGTAGAAGAAAGTGAAGAAGAGGTGATATTGCTTAATCATTTGAGTGAGGAGCAAGCAAAACTTCAAATTTATAATTCACTCCTATCAGAGTATGGTGTGGTTGGTTTTGACTATGGTTATGCTATGGCAAGCCCAAATACCTTAACTATCTGGGAAGCACAGTTTGGGGATTTCAGTAACGGAGCCCAAATTATGATTGACCAGTATATTTCGGCTGCCGAAGATAAATGGAAGCTTCAGAACGGTTTAGTGATGTTGCTTCCGCACGGTTATGAAGGACAGGGGGCAGAACATTCTTCTGCTCGTATGGAGAGATACTTGCAGCTTTGCGCTAGAGATAACATGTATATTGCAGATGTTTCTACGCCTGCGCAGATGTTTCATATCTTGAGGAGGCAAATGAAAGTAAATTTCAGAAAGCCGCTGATTATTTTCACCCCTAAAAGTTTGTTGAGACATCCAAAAGCGGTGTCTACGGTAGATGAATTGGTGTCAGGAAGTTTTCTAGAAGTTATAGATGATGATTCGGTTACGGTTAGTAAGGTGAAATCGGTAGTATTTTGTACCGGTAAATTTTACTATGATTTACTAGCGGTAAAAGAAGAGCAGAATAGAGAAGATGTTGCTTTAGTTCGTGTAGAGCAATTGTTTCCAGTGCCAGCTGAAAAGATGAAAGAGGTAATTGCAAAATATAAAAAGGCCGATGATTTGGTCTGGGCGCAAGAGGAACCAAGAAACATGGGTGCTTGGAGTCATATGATGATGCATTTTAGTGATTCGGACAAATTTAGAGTGGCGTCAAGAAGATTTTATGCTTCTCCGGCTGCGGGTAGTGCTGTTCGTTCTAAAATGAGACATCAGCAAGTAATCGATTATGTATTCGATAAGACTAAGAATAATATGTCAAAACCATTACCTAAACCTAGTGACGATTAGGGATTGGTTGTTCAAATAGTAAAGATAACACAGCAAATAAGTATAGCATGATATTAGAAATGAAAGTCCCATCTCCGGGCGAATCTATCACCGAAGTAGAAATTGCGGAATGGTTGGTGGAAGATGGCGATTACGTTGAAAAAGACCAGGCCATTGCCGAGGTTGATTCGGATAAAGCTACTTTGGAACTTCCTGCTGAAGAAAGCGGAGTTATTACATTAAAAGCCGAAGTAGGTGATGCTGTTGCCGTTGGTGCGGTAGTTTGTTTAATAGATACAGATGCTGCAAAACCTGCAGGTGATACTACTGAAAAAGAATCAGTAGCAGAAAAGAAAAGTGAGCCTAAAAAAGAAGAGACTAAGGCGCCTCAACCAGTTCAGGTAAAAGAAACTTACGCTTCTGGTGTAGCTTCTCCTGCCGCTAAGAAAATATTAAGTGAAAAAGGTATTGATTCTTCTTCGGTAAAAGGTAGTGGTAAAGATGGCCGCATCACTAAAGATGATGCTGTAAATGCAGTTCCTTCCATGGGTACACCTACCGGAGGGAATAGAGGAGAGACTCGTTCAAAACTTTCTATGTTGCGTAGAAAAGTTGCGGAACGTTTGGTGTCTGCTAAAAATGAAACGGCTATGCTTACAACTTTTAACGAAGTTGATATGTCGGCTATTTTTGAGCTTAGAAAACAATATAAAGATGCTTTTAGAGATAAGCACGGTGTGGGGCTAGGCTTTATGTCTTTCTTTACTAAAGCTGTCGTTCGTGCATTAGAAATGTACCCTGCGGTGAATTCTATGATAGACGGTAAAGAAATGATTTCTTATGATTTCTGCGATATTAGTATTGCAGTATCTGGGCCTAAAGGATTAATGGTGCCAGTTATCAGAAATGCAGAGAACCTTACTTTTAGAGGTGTTGAAGCAGAGGTAAAACGGTTAGCTATCCGTGCTCGTGAAGGGGAGATTACTGTAGACGAAATGACTGGAGGTACCTTTACCATTACTAATGGAGGTGTTTTTGGTTCTATGTTGTCTACGCCAATTATCAACCCACCACAAAGTGCAATTTTAGGTATGCATAATATAGTAGAAAGACCTATAGCTAGAGATGGGGCTATTGCTATTGCGCCTATTATGTATGTGGCGGTATCTTATGACCACCGTATTATTGATGGCAAGGAATCTGTTGGATTTTTGGTGGCAATAAAAGAAGCATTAGAAAATCCGGAAGAATTGCTGATGGATGGTAATGTTAAGAAAGCTTTAGAAATGTAGTTAAAGGCTGCATCTTAAATATACAAGGCCCTGAAGATTTTAATCTTTAGGGCTTTTTTATGATATACTATAATAAGATGCGTCTCTGTGTTACTTTCTTAGGTAGACGCAATATTTGTCATAATCTATTACAGCTTTTGCTTTTTTAAGTACATCGGCGCCAATAATGCCATCTACAGGAAAGGCGTTGTGGGCGGTAAGAGCTTGGTTTACATGAACAAGGTCAAAAAGAACGATTTTCAAGTTTTTTTTCTTCCAATTCCCTATTTCAATTTTGTTTTTTGCTGATATTAAGGTTTCCATATCCGTAGCTCCAGCGCCTGCCGCTTTTATTTCTGATACTTCAGATGCTAAACCAAATTGTGTTATTTTATCAATGCCAATGCAGGTATTAGAAGCGCCGGTATCTAAAATAAACCTTCCTTTTATACCATTAATTTTAGCGGATATTTCAAAGTGGTCGGTTTGGGTGAGCTTTAGAGGGATTTGGGTATATTTTTTTTTCCGAAGAAATCTTTTCAACGAGGACATGTATTCTTTTTGTCAAAGATAAGGCTATTTTTGCAGCATGATACTAACAGATACGCACACCCATTTATACAGCGAGGCATTTGATGAGGATAGGGAGGAGGCTATAGCAAGGGCAATAGCACTTGGTGTTGAGCGCTTTTTTATTCCTGCAATAGATTCAACGTATACAGAATCCATGATTGATTTGGAAAAATCTTATCCTAATCATATTTTTTTAATGATGGGCTTGCATCCCACCCATGTTAAAGAAAACTTCAAAGAGGAGTTAAAACACGTTGAGGAAATGCTTGAACAGCGAAAATTTTATGCTGTAGGTGAAATAGGAGTTGATTTGTTTTGGGATAAAACTTTTCTAAAAGAACAGCAAGAAGCGTTCAAAGCGCAAATACAATTAGCTAAAAAGTATAAATTACCCATAGTTATTCATTGTCGTGATGCCTTTGATGAAGTTTTTGAAGTATTGGAGAGCGAAAAAGGAACGGATTTATTTGGTATTTTTCATTGTTTTACGGGTACTCTAGAGCAAGCCAAAAAAGCTATTTCATATAATATGAAACTTGGTATTGGTGGTGTTGTTACGTTCAAAAATGGAAAAATAGATAAATTTCTGCATGAAATTCCATTAAATAGTATAGTCCTAGAGACAGATTCGCCTTATTTGGCACCCGTGCCGTATCGAGGTAAGCGCAATGAAAGTGCTTATATAATGAATGTGCTAGAGAAACTGGCAGATATATATAAGGTCTCAACAGAATCAGTTGCGGATATTACTACAGAAAACTCAAAACAGGTGTTTGGGGTGTAAATGCTCCTATTCTGATTGTAAAACTTAAAAACTCTAGGTTTGAAAAATAAAAGTAACATCCTTTTAATATATACTGGCGGTACTATTGGTATGGTAAAGGATTATGAGTCCGGCGCTCTTAAGGCGTTTAATTTTGATAAGCTGCTGAAAAATATACCAGAACTCAAGCAGTTAGATTGTGATATCAACTCCGTTTCGTTTGATATGCCAATTGATTCTTCTAATATGAACCCTGCACATTGGGTGGAGATTGTCACAATTATAGAAGAGAATTATGAGTCGCATGATGGTTTTGTTGTGCTTCATGGTAGTGATACAATGAGTTATACGGCTTCTGCTCTTAGTTTTATGCTTGAAAATTTAGCCAAACCTGTAATTTTTACCGGTTCTCAATTACCTATTGGAGATTTACGGACGGATGCTAAGGAGAATTTAATTACTTCCATTCAGATTGCAGCTTTGCAAAGAAATAATAGGCCAGTTGTTCAAGAAGTAGGGCTATATTTTGAGTATAAATTGTATCGCGCCAATCGTACCACAAAAATAAATGCAGAGCATTTTCAAGCATTTGCTTCACTAAATTATCCGGAGTTAATAGAGTCGGGAGTGCATCTAAAAGTCAGTGAAGAATATTTGTTGCCTTACGTGAAGCGCAAAAAGTTTAAGGTACATAGATACATGGATACTAATGTGGCTATATTGAAGTTGTTTCCGGGTATTGGACCTGCAGTTTTAGAGGGAGTTGTTAATATTCCTGGTTTAAAAGGTGTGATTTTGGAAACTTATGGGGCAGGAAACGCTCCAAATGAGCCTTGGGTAATTGATATTCTCAAGAAGGCAAAAAAAAATAATATTCATATTATTAATGTTACGCAATGTTCAGGAGGCAGTGTTTCTATGGGGCGCTATGAAACCAGTAAACAATTAGAAGAATTGCAAGTTATTAATGGTAAAGACATTACAAGTGAGGCGGCTATAGCTAAGCTTATGTATCTATTAGGTAATAATGTTTCATCTAAGTTGTTCAAAAGTATATTTGAGACTTCGCTGCGTGGTGAGATACAAGAAAATTAGCAGTTTTAATTTCATGAACTAATATTTTTTTTGTTATTTGGGCACCCCTTAAAAAGGGTGATCTTGTCTGGTCTGTTTTTTGTTAAAACGGACTTGTTTTTAAGATGAATTTAGAGAGGTGGCCGAGTGGTCGAAGGCGCACGCCTGGAAAGTGTGTATACACCAAAAGTGTATCGAGGGTTCGAATCCCTTCCTCTCTGCAGAACAAAAAGATTTTTCAGTATAAATTAGTTTAGACTGGAAATATTTGTAAGTTTAGTTTTTATATGCAAAATGGAAGTCTATGCTTGATAACGTCAGGTAAAGACATTGGCTTAAAGGCCTGTTTCTAAGTCTTGCCCAATATTTGGCAGTCACTTCCGTGATGCAACGAAGTTTTACTTTTTTTATTGTGATTTTTTTTTATCTTTAACCCTATTAAATAACTAATTTAAGTTTGAACAAATGAAAAAATTATCCTCTATCCTAGCCATGGGCGGGTTGTTTGTAATGAGTACAAATACTGTTAATGCAATGGCTACTGTAGCACTTATGCAAGATGCCCCTGCCGAAGCTGAAGTAGGTTTTACCCAGATGTTGAAAGAAATGTTTATACAAGGTGGTGCCGGTTTTATGGGTATTGTTCTTTTGTGTTTGATTCTTGGTCTGGCAGTAGCAATTGAAAGAATTATTTACTTGAACATGGCAACTACTAATACTGGTAAGCTAAGACAGCAAGTAGAGGATGCATTGGCATCTGGTGGCGTTGAAGCTGCAAAAGAAGTTTGTAGAAATACAAAAGGTCCAGTTGCTTCTATATACTATCAAGGTTTAGATAGAGCTGGTGAAAGTGTTGAATCTGCAGAAAAAGCTGTTGTAGCTTATGGTGGTGTTCAGATGGGTCAATTAGAAAAGAATGTTTCTTGGTTGTCTTTGTTTATCGCTATTGCACCAATGCTTGGTTTCATGGGTACGGTAATTGGTATGATTCAGGCCTTCCAGAAAATTAGTGCGGTTGGTAACCTTAGTGCATCTCTTATTGCAGGTGATATCCAGGTAGCATTATTAACAACGGTATTTGGTCTTATTACTGCTATTATCCTTCAAATCTTTTATAACTACATCATTGCAAAAATCGATAGCATAGTTAATGATATGGAAGATTCATCTATTGTTTTGATAGATATGTTGGTGGATCACAAAAAATAAGTCACACACATAATACCTTAAATTATGCACAAAATTGTAAAAATTATATTGGTTGTTGTGGGCTTAATAGGCGCTGCCTTATGGTTCATGCTTCCAGAGGCTGAGATGCCGGCTTCCGAGGCTGCTAATAACGGAGCTCTTAATGCAATGTTTGCCATTACATGGTTGCTGTTAGGAATAGCTGTGGTTTTTAGTCTTGTATTCGCTCTTAAAAACTTGTTTTCGAATCCTGCTAACCTAAAGAAAACTCTATTTGTAGTAGTTGGTTTTCTTATTGTTGTTGGAATTGGATTTGTATTGTCTAGCGGTACTGATGTCAGTATTGAAGAAATGGCTGCTAGAGGTATTCCTACCGATGAGTCTGAGATTAAGAGAATCGGTGCGGGTCTAAACGTATTTTTCATATTGACTCTTATAGCTGTAGGAGCTATGCTTTGGGGCGGTGTTAGAAAAATGATTAAATAAATAAAGAACTAAATTATGTCTAGAAGAGGAGGACCAGCAGAGGTAAACGCCGGATCAATGGCAGACATAGCATTCTTGCTACTTATATTTTTCTTGGTTACCACGACCATTGAAACTGATGCAGGTTTGGATCGTATGTTGCCGCCTATTGAGCCGCCTACGGAAGAACCACCAGTAATTAAGGAGAAGAATATCTTTACGGTTAACATTAACCGTAATGGTCAGTTGTTAGTAGAAGACGAGCTTACCGATATCAAAAAGTTACGAGAAAAAGCTATGGCTTTCTTGGATAACGGTGGAGCGCCGTCAGGTTCTCCTGAATATTGTAGCTACTGTAAAGGTAAGAGGTTGTCCGAGTCATCTGATAATCCTGCTAAAGCTATTATATCTTTAAAGAACGACCGTGAGACAAAGTATAGTACATATATAACAGTTCAGAATGAATTGGTAGGTGCATATAATGATCTTAGAAATCGTGAGGCACAACGTCTTTATAAGCGAGACTTTACTGATATGGAATCAGAATACCTTAATCCCGAGACGGACGCTAGTAGAAAAGAGGATCTCAAAGAAAAGGTTAAGCGGATTCAGGATTTGTTTCCACAGAAGTTGTCAGAAGCTGAGACGGGTTCAAGTAATTAATAAGAGCTAAAAAAATATAATATGTCAAAGTTTGCAAAGAAAAAGGATGCCGGTTTACCAGCTGTGAACACTGCATCGTTACCTGATATTGTATTTATGCTTTTATTCTTCTTCATGACCGTAACGGTTATGAAAGATAATAGCTTGAAAGTAGAGAATACTTTACCTAACGCTAGCGAAACCAAGAAATTGGAGAAGAAGGATAGGGTTATATATATTTATGTTGGAGAGCCAACATCACAATATGTAGCTCAATTTGGAAAGGAAGCAAGAATTCAATTGAACGATAAGTTTTCTGCTCCTTCTGATGTAGGTGACTATATTTTACAGGAAAGAGCTAAAAAGCCACAAGAACTTCAAAATGTTTTGACTACGGCTTTAAAAGTTGATAAGAATGCAAATATGGGATTGATATCTGATATTAAGCAGCAGTTAAGGGAGGTTAATGCATTAAAAGTCAATTATACGACTTATGATGGTGATGCCTTCAACAACTTGCAGTAGTATTTCTTAAACTTATAAGTACAAGCGCCTCGGAATTTTTACCGAGGCGTTTTTTATTTGCTTAATTTTGGGTTTATGAAGCGTTATTTATACGGATTACTTCTTTTTTTTAGTGGTAGTGCAGTTGCACAGATAACTGCAGATTCAACCACTGTTGATTCAAGGTATCTTGAAGATCAGTTTTATATTGGAATTACTTATAATTTTCTTTTGAATCAACCAGAGGGTGTAAGCCAGCGAAACTTGTCTTATGGGTTAGAGGCTGGTTTTATTCGAGATATTCCATTAAATGACAGTCGCACTACTGCTATAGGCTTAGGAATTGGATACGGAGTGTATTCGTATTACTCAAATCTTAAAGCGGAAGAGACTGTTTCTGGTGTTTCATATAGTGTACTTGAGAGTGATAACGATTTTAAACGGAACAAGATAGAAACTCATATGTTGGAGGTTCCTTTTGAGGTTCGTTGGAGAAATTCTAGTGCGTCAGAATATAAGTTTTGGAGATTGTATGCAGGTATGAAATTTGGTTATGTGTTTGGAGGAAGGTCCAAGTTAGTTCCTGCAGATACTGGGAAAGTCTCGTTTTATAATCATGATATTCGTGATTTTCAATATGGACTAACATTGAATTTTGGATATAATACGTTCAATCTTCATGCATATTACTCATTAACGAGCATTTTTAATGATGGCGTTATTGTGGGGAGTGAAAGCTTAAATTCTAAACCGCTGAGAATAGGTCTAATCTTTTATATTCTGTAATATAAAGGAAGCTTCACGTTATAGCCAAAACCTAATAATTATTAGTTGGGAAGTGAAACCTACTAAAAAGCCAAGAATCACTTCTGCACGACTATGTGCTTTTAGATATAATCTAGAGGTTGCAACCAATCCTGTAAGAAGAGTGAAAAAGCTTAATCCTAGTGTTATATTTACTTCAAAGTGAATACTTAGTGCCGTTAAGAACATAACTAGGCTACCCATACCCATTAGATGCATGCTTATTTTTAGTTTAAAGAATAAAGATAAGAGAGCTGTTAAGGCTGCTATGATCAGTCCAACAAAATAGAAGTGAAGTTCTGCAATATTCGTGTTCGGTATTACTTTATAAACTACAAATAGAAGTAGTATAATGTGTATGTACATTGGGTATCTCCTCTCTTTTGGAGATGACATAAAAACGCTCTCAACTAAACCTAGATTCTTTAGGATAAAGTATACTATTATCGGTATGATAACGGTAAGTATAAAAATGGGTAGCACATTAGCGCTCTGGATGGCTATGGTGCTGTATTTAGGTGTAATTAAGAAGTAGGCGAGTGTGCCTGCTACAGGAATAAACAAAGGGTGGAAAATGTAGGATATAGCCTTTAAGAAAACCTTCATTAAATCTGTTTGCGCAACCGTGCTACGGGAATATCTAGTTGTTCCCTGTATTTTGCAACTGTTCTTCTAGCAATAGGATATCCTTTTTCTTTTAGTATTGCCGCTAGTTTATCGTCTGTAAGGGGTTTTTTCTTTGATTCTTCGCCAATGACAGTCTCAAGAATTTTTTTAATTTCTTTGGTTGACACATCTTCCCCTTGGTCATTTTTCATTGATTCGGAGAAAAACTCTTTTATTAATTTGGTGCCGTAAGGTGTGTCAACATATTTGCTATTAGCTACCCGCGATACAGTCGAAACATCCATTTCAATTTCATCCGCAATATCTTTCAGTATCATGGGGCGAAGATTGCGTTCGTCTCCGGTAAGAAAGTATTCAGATTGATAGTGCATGATTGAATTCATTGTTATGAACAACGTCTGCTGCCGCTGTCTAATAGCGTCAATAAACCACTTTGCGGCATCTAACTTCTGCTTGATGAAAAGGACTGTGTCTTTTTGCGATTTTGATTTTTTCTTAGCATCCTTGTAGCCCTTCAGCATATTGTTGTACTCTCTTGATACGTGCAGTTCAGGGGCATTTCTGCCGTTTAGGGTAAGTTCTAATTCGCCGTCAACTATTCTTATGGAGAAATCAGGTACAACATGTTCTACCATGCGATTATTTCCTGAGTAGGAGCCACCTGGTTTAGGATTCAGTTTTTCAATTTCAGAAATAGCATCTCTAAGTTGTTCTTCAGTAATGTTATATTTCTGAATAAGTTTTTTATAGTGTTTTTTGGTAAACTGCTCAAATGATTTTTCAAGAACGGTAATGGCCAGTTCAACACTGGGCGTAACCTCTTTTCTTTTCAATTGAATAATGAGGCATTCTTCCAGAGAACGCGCCGCAACACCAGGTGGGTCCAACTTTTGAACTAGTTTTAGAACCTTTTCAATTGTTTCCTCTTCAGTATATATGTTTTGGGTAAATGCAAGGTCATCGGTGATGTCTGCAATAGGTCTTCTGATGTAACCGCTTTCATCTACACTGCCCACTAAGAATTCCGCTATACTCCATTCTTGGTCGTTTAAATAAACGGTGTTAAGTTGATTTAATAAATACTGGTTGAATGAAGTTCCGGCAGCATAGGGGACATTTTTTTCCTCGTCGTCCGCGCTGTAGTTATTTGCTTTTGTACGGTAATCGGGTATTTCGTCATCACTTAAATAATCATCTATATTGATGTCCTCTGCCGAAATAACTTCACTGTCCTGTTCATCATTTTCATAAGTGTCTGCAAAGTCATCGTCAATTGAGTCCGATTCTTCTTTGCCGCCTTCCAATGCAGGGTTCTCTTCTAGCTCTTGCTTAAGACGTTGTTCAAATGCCTGGGTAGGCAGTTGAATTAACTTCATGAGCTGTATCTGCTGTGGAGATAGCTTCTGCGATAATTTAAACTGTAAGTGTTGTTTTAGCATTTAAGACTAATATAGCTTGCCTTCTAAGATAACTAATTCTAACTAAAATTCTGCATTTTGTGGTGTTCGTGGAAATGGAATTACATCGCGAATATTACCCATGCCCGTAGCAAAAAGCACCAAACGCTCAAATCCAAGACCAAAACCACTATGAACAGCACTACCAAATTTTCTAAGGTCTAGGTACCACCATAATTCTTCTTCATCAATACCAAGTGCGGCCATTTTTTCTTTAAGCACATCTAAGCGCTCTTCACGCTGTGAACCACCAACTATTTCACCAATACCAGGGAAAAGAATGTCCATTGCGCGAACTGTCTTTCCGTCTTCGTTAAGGCGCATGTAAAATGCTTTTATTTTGGCGGGATAATCAAATAGGATAACTGGGCATTTAAAGTGTTTTTCAACTAAAAAGCGCTCGTGTTCACTTTGTAAATCTGCTCCCCATTCATTAATAGGGTATTGAAATTTCTTCTTTTTATTAGGCTTGCTATTTCTTAAAATGTCAATAGCCTCCGTATAGGTAACTCGTTTAAAGCTATTTTCAGAAACGAATTTCAGCTTTTCTATCAGCGGCATTTCGCTTCGTTCTGCCTGAGGCTTTGTTTTTTCTTCGTCTAAAAGGCGCTTTTCTAAAAACTGAAGGTCATCTTGACAGTTTTCAAGAACATATTTAATAACATTTTTAATGAAATCTTCGGCAAGGTCCATGTTGTCGTTAAGGTCAAAGAAAGCCATTTCGGGCTCTATCATCCAAAACTCAGCTAAATGCCTAGATGTATTACTGTTTTCTGCACGAAATGTAGGTCCAAAAGTATAGACTTTACCCAATGCCATGGCGTAGGTTTCGGCTTCTAATTGTCCTGAAACGGTTAAATTGGTTTCCTTTCCGAAGAAATCTTCTTTATAGTTGATATCGCCATCTTCTGTTAATGGCGGTTTTTTACTATCTAATGTACTTACTTTAAACATTTCTCCCGCACCTTCTGCATCAGAACCTGTGATGATAGGAGCGTGAAAATAATTAAAACCATTTTGTTGAAAATACTGGTGTATTCCAAAAGATAATGCTGAACGTACACGCATTATGGCGGCAAAAGTATTGGTACGAATACGTAAGTGTGCTTTTTCTCTTAAAAACTCTAAAGAGTGCTTTTTGGGTTGGATAGGGTAAGTTTCTGGGTCAGCCCCACCAAGAATAGCAAGCTCACTAACTTGAATTTCTACTTTTTGACCTTTGCCTTGGCTTTCTACCAAGGTACCTGTAATTTTTACGGCAGCACCAGTGTTTATCTGCTTGAGAATATTTTCATCAAACGACTCAAAATCTACAACACACTGTATATTATTGATAGTTGATCCATCGTTTAAAGCTATAAAACGATTGCTTCTGAATGCTTTTACCCATCCATTTATAGCTACTTCTTGTAGTAAGAGGTTTTCTGAAAGTAATTCTTTTACGCTGTAAGAGTTCATCTAAGTCACTTGAAAATTGAAGGGCAAAGATAAGTTTTTGATAAAAGAATCAATGCTTATGATCGTTTAAATCAACCTCAATTTTTACTATCCTCGTCTTCACCCTGTGGAAGAATGTCAATTTGTGGTTTTTTAAGGATTTTTTTACTCGCAATATTCCGTTCTAAGGATAATAACAATGATGGTAACAGAATTAGGTTGGCAAGCATAGCGAACATAAGTGTTGCTGAAACCAAAGCTCCTAAGGCAACCGTTCCTCCAAAGTTAGAAATAATAAATACGGAAAACCCAAAGAAAAGCACAATAGAGGTGTAGAACATACTTACCCCCGTTTCACGAAGCGCAGCATATACTGACTTTTTTATTTGCCATCTATTAGCCATTAATTCTTGCCGATATTTGGCTAAAAAGTGAATCGTGTCATCCACAGAAATGCCAAAAGCAATGCTAAATACTAGTATAGTTGAGGGCTTAATAGGAACACCTACAAACCCCATAATACCTGCCGTAACTACTAAAGGAAGCAAGTTTGGAATGAGTGAAATGATAATCATTCTAAATGATCTGAATAGATAGGCCATAAATAAAGCAATCAGGAAAATTGCAAATGCCAATGACAGGATTAAATTTTTTACAAGGTATTTAGTACCCTTTAAAAACAATAGGGCACTTCCCGTCATATAAACATTATAGCGGTCCGGCGGGAAAAATTTATTGATGTTTTCGTTAAGGCGTTCTTCAATTTGCTCCATACGATCTGTTTTCACGTCTTGCATGAAGGTGGTTATACGAGCAGTTTGTCCCGTACTGTCAACAAAATTTTTGAGCAAGTTGCCATTTCCATCAGAATTTTGGGCAACTTTCATGATAAAGTTATTTTCCTGAGAAGTAGGTAGCTGATAGTATTTTGGAATACCGTTGTAAAAGGCCTGTTTAGAATATTTAACCAGGTTTACGACTGAAATGGGCTTGGAAAGTTCGGGAATTTCGGTAATGACCTCGCTAAGCTGGTCTATACGTTTTAGGTTGGCCGGTTTTAATACGCCTTTTGGCTTCTTGGTATCTACTACTATTTCTACGGGCATGATTCCATCAAACTCTTTTTCAAAGAAGCGAATATCCTTGAAGAACTCAGCGCTTTTCGGCATGTCTTCTATGGGGCTTCCAGAAATTTCAATTTGGTAGATACCAATAATACTAGTAATCAATAAGATTAAGGAAACAATATAAACGGCAATTCTCCGCTCCCTAACTATGCGTTCCATCCAGTTAACAAAAGCATCGATCCAGCGTTTGTTTAAGTGTTTTAGGTGTCTTGTTTTTGGAAGTGATAAAAAGCTATAGATTATCGGAATAATCAAAAGCGAAAGGATAAAAATACCGATGATATTTATAGACGCTACAATACCGAATTCCTTGAGTAATTTACTATCCGTAATAATGAATGTGGCAAAGCCCGAAGCCGTAGTCATGTTTGTCATCAACGTGGCATTACCTATTTTGGATATTACCCGTTGTAATGAAAGCGCTTGGTTTCCGTGCTTCTTAACTTCTTGCTGATATTTATTGATCAGAAAGATACAGTTAGGGATACCGATAACGATAATTAACGGAGGAATCAATGCAGTGAGTACGGTGATTTCATACTGCAAAAGCCCTAAGATCCCAAAGGCCCACATTACCCCAATAATTACAACGCACATAGATATAAATGTGGCTCTAAAACTTCTGAAAAAGAAAAAGAAAATGAGGGAGGTGACACCAAGAGCAGCTAGTATGAACTTCCCAATTTCATCTATAATGTTTTGGGAATTCATAGTCCTGATGTAGGGCATACCAGATACCCGTACGTCTAGGCCTGTTTCTGTTTCAAAGTTTTCAATAAGGTGGTTAAGGTCTTCTAGTACAAAATCTTTACGGACGCTAGTGTTAACAATATCACCATCTAGATTGGCAATGGTTCTGACCGTTCCACTTTCTTTATTAAAAAGAAGGTTGTCATAAAAGGGCAATTCGTTAAATAGATGATTTTTTATACTATCTATTTCTTTTTTTGTCTTTAGTTCAGAACTAATAAGGGGTTTAAGAACGAATTTTTGATTGTCGTTGTCTTTTTTAAGTTCTTGAAGATTGTCTAAAGAGAGGACAAAATCTATTTCTGGAAAAGCAGCCAACTGTTTGCTGAATTTGTTCCACCTGTTGATATTGGTTGGGGTGAATAGGGTGGAATCGTGAATAGCGAAAACAATAGCATTTCCTTCCTCACCAAATTGGTCTAAAAATTCCTGATATTCAAGATTAACAGGGTGATCATCGGGTAAAAGGTTTGCTTGGGTATTGCTGAAACGCATATTTTTCCACTGCATACCCAAGAAAACTGTGAATGCAACTATTAAAATAAGTATCAGAATACGGTTCCGAAGAATTATACTTGCTGTTTTCTCCCAAAAACCTTGTTTAAGTTTGGCTGCCATCGTTCGATTTTTCCGAGCGCAAAGGTATAGAATGATTAGGTGTGTTCCTAAAATGTAATATTTAATTAACGTATTGGCTAGAAATAAAAAAAGCAGCCATATAGGCTGCTTCTAAATTTTAAATAAAAGGTCAAAATTAGACTTTCATTATTTCTGCTTCTTTGACCACTAAAAAGGCATCTACCTTTTTAATGTATTTGTCTGTAAGCGTTTGGACATCTACTTCTGTGTTCTTTTGTAAATCTTCAGAAGCATCCTCCAAATCACGGATTTCTTTGTTTGCATCTTGGCGTGCGCTACGAATACCAACTTTGGCATCTTCAGCTTCGGCTTTTGCTTGCTTGGTTAATTGAATTCTGCGTTCCTCGGTCAATGGCGGCACGTTAATGATAACAAAGTCGCCATTGTTCATTGGGTTAAAGCCCAAGTTGGAGTTCATAATCGCCTTCTCAATTTCCTGCAGCATATTTTTCTCCCAAGGCTGTACTGAAATTGTACGTCCATCTGGAGTATTTATATTCGCTACTTGCGTTAGCGGAGTCTGAGAGCCATAGTATTCTACCATTACGGAAGAAAGCATAGCGGGATTCGCTTTACCTGCACGTATTTTAACAAACTCTTTTTCTAAATGCCTCATTGCAGCATCCATACTTTCCTTTGCGGAATCAAGTATAAACTGTATATCTTCGTTCATAATTCAAATATAATATAAGCTACTAATAAAACTAAATTAAGGCTAAAGATTAACTACGGTGCCAATATTCTCGCCTTCTACTAATTTAATTAAGTTGCCCTGTGTATTCATATCAAAAACCACAATTGGTAGTTCGTTTTCTTGACTTAAAGTGAATGCGGTAGTATCCATTACTTTAAGGCCTTTTAAAAGAACGTCAGCAAAAGAAATGGTGTCAAACTTAGTTGCATTCTTATCTTTTTCAGGGTCTGAGGTATAAATACCATCAACACGTGTACCTTTAAGAATCACATCAGCTTCAATTTCTATAGCTCGTAATACGGCTGCTGAATCTGTAGTGAAGTACGGGTTTCCTGTTCCGCCCCCAAAAATTACAACCCTGCCTTTTTCTAAATGTCTCATGGCACGTCTTCTAATAAAAGGTTCGGCTACTTCATTTATTTGAATAGCAGATTGCAAACGTGTTTGTACACCTTGTAGTTCCAATGCGCTCTGAAGCGCAAGACCATTAATGACCGTAGCGAGCATACCCATATGGTCACCCTGAACACGGTCCATACCTGTAGCGGCACCTGCAAGGCCTCTAAAAATGTTTCCGCCGCCAATAACAATGGCTACTTCAACACCTTTTTCAACTACTTCTTTAATTTCTTCTGCGTATTCTGCAAGACGTTTAGAGTCTATTCCGTATTGCTTTTCGCCCATTAAGGCTTCACCGCTAAGTTTTAAGAGAATTCTTTTGTATTGCATGGCTAGTATTTCGTTGAGGCAAAAATAATCAAAAAAACTTAGGGTTGGTTTTTGAATCCGCATATAAAATGAACCTTAATTATTTCCTAATAATGACGGAGTATTCTGTTATATTTTATAATCTTGCAAACCTCTGTAAACGGGGTTATTACTTACATTAAAGTGCTAAACTATATACAATGAAGAAAATATGCTTACTCGCTTTTACTGTGCTATTGGCCAGTTGCGGAGCGACCAAAACAGTATTAACAGCGGATAAAACACCGGTCTTGGCTATGTTAGATTTAAAAAATGTGGTAGATGATAAAGTTGTTGTAACGGTAGATGCGGGTGCTTTTACAACGGACACGGTTTCTTTCTTTATACCTAAAACGGTGCCTGGTACGTATAGTACTGATAATTATGGGCAATATATTGAAAGTTTCAAAGCTTTTGATTACGATGGAAAAGAAATGGCATTTTCAAAAACCGATGATAATACTTGGAAGATCTCCGACGGAAAGAATCTGGATAAAGTCACGTATTACGTTAACGATACGTATGATACAGAGGGTGAAGTAGCGGATAAGGTTTTTTCGCCATCGGGTACAAATATTAATGCGAATAAGACTTTTATGTTGAATTTGCACGGTTTTGTGGGGTATTTTGGAGGGTTGAAAGAAGTGCCTTATCAACTAGCTATAACGCGACCCGAAGCTCTGAAGCCGACAACCTCATTAACACCTGCAACGGTAGAATCACCAATTGCCAATGTTGATGTTTTTAATGCGGATAGGTATTTTGAAGTTATAGATAATCCTATTTTATACGCTAAACCTAATACGGAAACATTTGAAATAAATGGTATTACCGTGACCTTAAGTGTGTATTCGCCAACGGGTATTTATTCGGCCTTAAGCTTAAAGAACCGTATGGAAAAAATGATGGCTGCTCAAAAAACCTTTCTAGGTGAAATTAATGGGACAAAGATTTATAATATTTTATTGTATTTGTCTACCATGGAAGCTGATGATGCATCAGGTTTTGGAGCTTTGGAACACCATACTTCTACAGTGGTTGTTTTGCCGGAAGCCATGCCAAAGGATCGTTTGGAACAGGCAATGGTAGATGTAGTTTCCCATGAGTTTTTTCATATCGTTACACCGTTGACAATCCATTCTAAAGAGGTTCAGTATTTTGATTTTAATGACCCAAAAATGTCTAAACATTTATGGATGTACGAGGGGACAACTGAATATTTTGCCAATCTCTTCCAAGTACAACAAGGTCTTATAGGTGAAGCGGAATTTTATCAGCGCATGATGGATAAGGTGAATAATGCTAAATCATATGATGATGAGATGTCATTTACAGAAATGAGTAAGAATATTCTAGTAGAGCCTTACAAGAAGAATTATGCCAACGTTTATGAAAAAGGTACGTTGATTAACATGGCGCTTGATATTCGGTTACGTGAATTAAGTAATGGTAAAAAAGGAGTGCTGTGGTTAATGAAGGAGCTATCGGCAAAATACGGTAACGATGTTCCGTTTGAGGATGATAATTTGTTTGATGAAATAGTAGCGATGACCTACCCTGAAATTCGCAGTTTCTTTGATACCTATGTGATTGGGACCACTCCAATTAATTACAATGAGTTTTTGCTTAAAGTGGGGCTTAAGGCTGGTGTAGTGGAGCAAGAGTCAGGATATTTCTTAGATGGTGATAATCCTTTTATAGATGTAGATCCGAGTGATGAAAGTATTGTTTTCATTAGAGAAGGAATTGAGCTTAATAGCTTTTTTGTAAATATGGGAGCACAAGGCGGTGATGTAATAAAAAGTATAAATGATACGCCCATTACTCTAGAGTCGATCCGGCCTATTATTGGTAAAAGTTTTGGGTGGACTGCTGATACCGATATAAAGATGACGGTTACAAGAGGGGAAGAAGATGTAGTGTTAGAAGGTAAGGTGGGTAATCCAACTTTAAATGTTGAAACGATAACTCCTGTTGATAACCCTGGTGCGGATGCAATTAAACTAAGAGGGTCTTGGTTAAAAGGAGGGGAGTAATAGCATTGATTTATGGATAGAATAGAAAAGCGCTACTGTAGAGGTAGCGCTTTTTATTTGGAGTAGCTAGAGTCATAAAATATAGTATAAAAAAAATCACCTTAACAATTAAGTTAAGATGATTTTATACTATTATTTGATGTGGAATTTATCCTACTGTTGCACGCTTAAAGCCTGTAACATGAACATCTCCATGAGATTCAACATATTTTGCTACATTGATTTTCTCATCTTTAATGAAATTTTGGTCCAATAAACACTGCTCTTGATCTAAAGTTGTGTTATCAGAAATAAATCTTTCCATTTTACCAGGAAGAATTTTGTCCCAAATTTGCTCTGGCTTGCCTTCAGCTTTCAATTGTGCTTTCGCATCTTCTTCGGCTTTAGCTATAACTTCAGGAGTTAATTGAGACATTGAAATGTACTGAGGAACGTTTTTAAGGGTTTTGCCCAAACGACCTAACTCTTCGTTGTCCTTTTCAATTACAGCAATTCTAGCTTCTGTTTCAGCAGCAACGAAGGAAGGGTCAAAATCTTTGTAAGACAAAGTTGTTGCCCCCATTGAAGCTACTTGCATAGAAACATCTTTTGCTAAAACTTCAGCAGAATCTACTTTAGCAGATAGACCAACTAATGCCGCAATCTTATTAATGTGTACATAAGTACCTACATAAGGAGCTTCTAGTTTTTCAAAAGCGGTGATTTCTAACTTTTCACCAATAACGCCTGTTTGCTCAACTAATTTTTCAGCAACAGTCATTCCTCCAAAATCAGCAGCTAAAAGTGCTTCTTTAGAATCGTAGTTTAAAGCTATTTCAGCAAGTTGATTTGCTAAAGCTAAGAAGTTTTCATTTTTTCCAACAAAATCGGTTTCACAACCTAGTACGATTGCAACACCAACTGTTTGGTCAGCATTCAATTTAGAAACTGCAGCACCTTCAGATGAATCTCTATCAGCTCTTTTAGCAGCTACTTTCTGTCCTTTCTTACGAAGAACTTCAATTGCTTTGTCAAAATCTCCTTCAGCTTCGACTAAAGCATTTTTGCAGTCCATCATTCCTGCGCCAGTAGCTTTTCTTAATTTGTTTACTTCTGCGGCTGTAATTTTTGCCATCTTATGTTATATTTTACAATTTGCTCTAAGATAGCGAGAATTACTAGCGCTATCTTAAAGCAAATGTTATGTTATTATTTTATTTATAAAAGGAAGAAAAGAACCTATTCTACACCACCTTTAACACTGTCTTGCCACTCTTTAAGCTCGTCCCATTTACCATCTGCAGCCATTTTAGCTTGCTTTGGCCATGAAGTTGGGTCAAGGTGTGCCATTCTAGAGCTAGCCTCAGTAAGGATCTCTTTGATTTTTTCTGGATCACCTTCCGCTAATTTAGCGTAAGAATCAAAACCAGCGTTAACTAAAGCTTCAGCGGCTTTTGGTCCAACACCTTCTATTTTAGTAAAGTCCACGGCTTCAGCAGTTGCAGCAGCTACAGGAGCTTCTGCTTTTGGAGCTTCTTTAACTTCTTCCTTAGGAGTTTTAGCTACTTCTTTTTTAGGCTGCTCTTTTTTGCTTGTATCGGCACCTTCTTTATCTGATTGTTTTTCTGACTTACGCTCAGCAAGACCTTCCGCGATAGCGTCAGTTACTTGAGTCATAATGATATCGATAGATTTTGAAGCATCATCATTAGATGGAATCAAATAATCAACATCTCTTGGGTCTGAATTGGTATCAACCATTGCAAAAATAGGAATGTTTAATTTTTGAGCTTCCTTAACGGCAATGTGCTCACGCATAGTGTCAACAATGAACAAAGCGCCAGGTAGACGAGTCATGTCAGAAATAGAACCTAAGTTCTTCTCTAATTTAGCACGAAGACGATCTACTTGTAGACGTTCTTTTTTAGACAAAGTCAGGAACGTACCGTCCTTTTTCATACGGTCAATGGATGCCATTTTCTTTACCGCTTTACGAATGGTAACGAAATTGGTCAACATACCACCTGGCCATCTTTCTGTAATGTAAGGCATGTTTACGTTGGCTACTTTTTCAGCAACGATATCTTTTGCTTGTTTTTTTGTAGCTACGAAAAGAATTTTTCTTCCAGATGCAGCAATTTTCTGAAGGGCTTCATTAGCCTCATCTAATTTTGCAACTGTTTTGTAAAGGTTGATTACGTGAATCCCGTTACGCTCCATGTAGATGTAGGGCGCCATGTTAGGGTTCCACTTTCGTGTAAGGTGTCCAAAATGTACACCAGCTTCCAATAATTGTTTTACTTCGACTTTCGCCATTTGAATTTAGTTTACGTTCTTATGAATTGGCAATGCTTAAGTGGTATGTCTAAAATAGACAAGCCTCAAGCATTTAGATGCTAAACTAACGGTGTCTTTGAACATGAGATGTTCTTAGGTCTCCCGAATAACTATTCCTTGCTAGAAGAAAATAGTTTTTAATTTATCCGCTTAAAGCGAACTTTCAATGAACTTTGATTAAAGAAAAAATATAAAAAAGGTATCCATCGTGAGATGGATACCATAATAATCTTGAATATTAACGTTTCGAGAACTGGAATTTCTTACGAGCTTTCTTCTGTCCGAATTTCTTACGTTCTACCATTCTTGGATCACGAGTTAATAAACCTTCTGGTTTAAGAACTAGTCTGTGCTCTTCATCAACTTCACACATAGCTCTAGAAAGAGCTAAACGTATAGCTTCTGCTTGACCAGTAATACCACCACCGTATACGTTTACACTTACGTCGTAAGTTTCTTCGTTTTCAGTAAGTGCAAAAGGTTGTTTAACCTTATACTGTAGAGTAGCCGTTGGGAAATAATCGTTAAGATCTCTCTGGTTTACAGTGATGTTTCCTTTTCCTTCTGAAACATAAACACGAGCAACCGCTGTCTTTCTTCTTCCGATTTTATGAATGGTCTCCATTACTTGAATTCTTTTAAATTGATAACCTGTGGTTTTTGAGCTTCATGGTTATGTGCTGTTCCAACAAAAACTTTAAGGTTTCTGAAAAGATCGGCACCCAATCTGTTCTTAGGAAGCATTCCTTTAACCGCTTTTTCTACAATTGCTTCAGGTTTTTTAGCCAAAAGCTCTTTTACGGATGTAGTACGCTGACCACCAGGATAACCTGTGTAACGAGAATAGGATTTGTCATCCCATTTGTTTCCGGTTAAAATGATTTTCTCAGCATTGATAACAATCACATTGTCACCACAATCAACATGAGGGGTGAAATTTGGCTTATGTTTTCCTCTAAGCATTTTGGCGACTTTGGAAGCCAATCGGCCTAAAGTCTCTCCTTCTGCATCAACTAATAACCACTGTTTGTCAACAGTTGTTTTATTGGCAGAAACGGTCTTATAACTTAATGTATCCACTACGGTTACTTTTTAATTAAACACTTCAATCCCGTCAAACGGGCTGCAAATGTACACTAATTCTATTGAAAAACAAGTGCTGTTTCGCTATTATTTTTAGTTAAAAACACTCTTTTTCAATTTCTTGTGCAAATTTAAATAAAAACAAAGATCTAAAACGAATGTTTCTGATGGATTAGACATCGGCAGGTCTGTTTATATGAAAAAGGGATTCTCGGTGTTCAAGATTCCTTTTTTCAGAAGGACCCTCATGTTGTGCTGAGTTTATTTTGTATGCTTGTAAGTTTATAGGTTTAATGTTATACCACCGTTGTAGTATGTGTTTTTTCCTATGTTTCTACCATCTATAATAGTTCCACCTCCAATACTTGCTCCAATGAAATTTGTGATAGGAATATAAAGGTTGCCGCCAAGTTTGGAGTAGTTAACAATTGTTTCAGGGAAGTTTCCGGCAAAACCTGGCCCCATTATATCTACACCGTTTAAAGAGGTTTGAGAATCGAGAAATGCATCTAGGTAAAAGTTTTTGCCAGTATACCCTATTTTCAAGACGGCATTTACAACATCGGGCGCATCAAATTTATCACCAGTTCCAATATTAAAATTGTTATCGGATTTACCTCTTAATCCATATCCGCCAATAATCATGGCAAAAAAACCAGTATTACTTTTATATTGTAAACCTAATTTTCCATCTAGGCCTGGCGCGCCTGACCCAAGAGATAAGATGCCACTTGGTTCATAGTTTAAGGGGATTG
The DNA here is from genome assembly GCF_015330165.1 of Zobellia roscoffensis. Classification (NCBI taxonomy): domain Bacteria; kingdom Pseudomonadati; phylum Bacteroidota; class Flavobacteriia; order Flavobacteriales; family Flavobacteriaceae; genus Zobellia; species Zobellia roscoffensis. The sequence continues at coordinate 730,334 of NZ_JADDXT010000002.1, read as the reverse complement.
AACCTCCTAAAGCCACAATGTAGGTCATTGTACCGTTTGCCAGCTCTTTGATGTAGGGAGCCCATTTTAAAAAGGCGCTGATATCTTGAAAATCTGATTGTTCTGTTGTGCCATTAATAGGGTCTGCACTACCATTGCCTTCTTTCTTAATATATGGTAAACTCCCTATTACCGTAATGTTGTCAGTAATTGCGTATGTGGCGTATATACTATAAATGGTTTGGTCAATTTCGTTATGAGCAGGTACAGGACTTACTTCTTGTCCACCTACATAAAATTCATCATAGTTTCCTGATAAGTAGGATAAGGAAATACTAGCTTTACCTTTTGTGCTAAAAAAACCATCAATAGGTCCTTGGGCGCTCAATCCATTGGTGAAAATACTAGTAGCAATCATAATTGGGGCTAAAACTGCAATTCTTTTTTTCATTTTCATGATATTTTAAAATTATCAGTCTTTGTACGTAGCTAAACTTTTGCCTTACATATTAAATGTTAAAATGTATTTTATTCTATGGGTTTTATGGAGTATGTAAAAATAGTCGGATAATTTATTGGATAGTGGAAAAAGAATAGCGGTAAAAGTTCTGGAGGAAGTATCAGTTAATGAGTGGTCAGTACCGAGTTATAGGGGTTCTGTTTTGGTACAGTTTTACTGCTTGTAGAATTTAAGACGTACTTTTTGCTCATTGGAACGAATAGTAATGATATATGCACCTGAATCTAAGGAGGAAACAGGTACGCTTATGGCGTTTCTACGAATCTCCCATTGGTGTGAAAGTACCGTGTTACCATAAATATCCATTATAGAAATGGTTGCTTTGGAGGTATTTTGTAAGCCTAGTACATTAACAACGTTGGTAGCTGGATTGGGAAATACCTTCACTTTCTTTACTGAAGTCGCGGTAGTTTTATGACCCACGCTCGCTTCTGCAGTTTCCTGTGCTTGGATGTTGCAGACAAAGAATAAAATAGTAAAAAGTGTAACTAACGTTTTCATTTGATTATTAATAGAGCCCGTTCTATTTGGAATAGGACTGTAAAAGTAATTATGAAAAGCCCTTTCGGCGAATAAATGTTGTGAAAGGGCGGGTTTTGTATGTCAATGCGCCTCCAGCCAATCTTGGCCAATGCCAACTTCTACGTCTAGCGGTACTGATAATTTGTAAGCATTTTCCATTTCAGATTTAATTAGAATTTTTAACTCATCTAGTTCTGGTTTGAAAATGTCGAATACTAATTCATCATGTACTTGTAATAGCATTTTAGATTTGTAACTGCCTTCAGCTAGTTTCTTGTGGATATTGATCATTGCTATTTTGATGATATCCGCGGCGCTACCTTGTATAGGGGCGTTAACAGCATTACGTTCCGCAGCTCCACGTACTATGGCATTACTTCCGTTAATGTCCTTTAAATATCGTCTTCTGCCTAGCACAGTTTGTACATATCCATTATCACGAGCAAAATTTACCAGTTCGCTCATGTAATTACGCAGTTTTGGATACGTTTTATAATAGGTGTCGATTAGTTCTTTGGCTTCTGAACGGGACAAATCGGTTTGATTACTCAATCCAAAGGCCGAAACCCCATAAATGATTCCGAAGTTTACGGTCTTGGCATTACTTCTTTGTTCACGTGTGACTTCTTCAATAGGAACGTTGAATACTTTTGATGCAGTGGAAGCATGAATATCTTCTCCATTTTTAAAAGCTTCAATCATCGTGGTTTCTTCACTCAATGCGGCAATAATTCGCAATTCTATTTGGGAATAATCCGCTGCTAATAAAATGTAGTTTTCGTCGCGGGGTACAAATGCTTTTCGGACTTGACGACCTCTTTCCGTGCGTATAGGAATGTTTTGCAGATTTGGGTTATTGCTGCTTAGTCTACCTGTGGCGGCAACGGTTTGCATATAATCGGTATGTACTCTTCCTGTAGTTGGCTCTACTTGTTCTGGTAGTGCGTCTACGTATGTGCTTTTTAGCTTTGCCAACCCACGGTAGTCCAAAACGTTTTGAATAATTTCATGGTCTTTAGCTAAATAGGAGAGTACATCTTCAGCAGTAGAAAACTGACCTGTTTTGGTCTTTTTGGGCTTGTCTACCAGCATCATTTTACTGAAAAGAATTTCTCCTAGTTGTTTTGGTGAGCCTATATTGAATTCTTCTCCTGCGGCTTCGTAAATTTTTTCTTCAAGACTTTTGATGTCATTATTCAGGTCTTCGGAAAGTCCGTTCAGGAATTTTTCATCCAAATTAATGCCTTCTAACTCCATATCGGCTAGAACTTGTAATAATGGAATCTCTATATCTTTAAAAAGAACATCGGTCTTTGCGTCGGCAAGTTCTGGTCTAAAATGTTTAGCTAACTGAAAAGTAATATCAGCATCTTCTACTGCGTATTCCGTTTGTTTTTCCAAAGGAACATCTCGCATATTCAATTGGTTCTTCCCTTTTTTGCCAATAAGCTCAGTTATGGAAACAGGCGTGTAATTCAGGTAGGTTTCGGACAGTACATCCATATTATGTCGCATATCAGGGTTGATTAGGTAATGCGCTAACATGGTGTCAAAAAATCCTCCTTTAACCTTAATATGGTATTTATCTAAAACTTTGATATCATACTTAAGGTTTTGTCCTATTTTTTCAATGTTTTCTGCCTCAAAGAAAGGGCGTAAAATTTCTATAAGCTTCTGTGCTTCTTCTTTGTTTTCTGGAAAAGGAATATAATACCCTTTCGTAGCTTCCCATGAGAATGCGATACCTACGAGCTGAGCTTCAAGCGGATTTAACGATGTAGTTTCCGTATCAAAACAAACCGAAGTCTGTTTCATTAAATTCTGAACAAAGAGTTTCATAGCCATACCGGATGCTACACTTTGGTAAACATGAGGTACATCTTTGATGGTTTTTCGGCTAGAACTGTCAGTTATGGTTGCTGCAGATGTGCCATCGCCTCCAAAAAGGGAGAATTGTCCGCTGCCTGCAGATGCGGAAGTTGAAGCCTCTTTTTTTGCTGTATCCGTATTGCTTACTTGTGTTTCGTTTTCGGTTTCTCCTGAAAATATTTTGATGAATTGGTCTTTTAGTCTCCTGAATTCCAGCTCTTCAAAAATCCCTTGAACTTTCTCGCTATCTGGAACCGACATTTCATAATCCTCGGCATTGAAAGTAACATCGCAATCTATGCAGATAGTGGCAAGTTTTTTAGAGAGAAGCCCTAATTCCTTATTTGCTTCTACCTTTTCTTTCATTTTGCCTTTCAGCTTGTCGGTATTCGCCAAAAGGCCTTCCATTGAGCCAAATTGCTCAATGAATTTTTTAGCTGTTTTGTCGCCAACACCGGGTAGACCGGGAATATTATCACTAGCATCGCCCATCATACCCAAATAATCTATTACTTGTTCTGGGCGTTCTACGCCAAAACGCTTCTGTATTTCAGGAATACCCCATATTTCTATTCCATTGCCCATTCTAGCAGGGCGGTACATAAATATATTTTCGGATACCAATTGTCCAAAATCTTTATCCGGAGTAACCATAAAGACTTTGTAATCTTCTTTTTCTGCTTGTTTGGCCAAGGTGCCTATAATGTCATCTGCTTCCCAACCTTCAAGTACTACGGAGGGTATATGCATGGCTTCAAGTATCTGTTGTATATAGGGTACCGCGATTTTTATACCATCTGGAGTTTCATCCCTGTTCGCCTTATATTCCGGAAACAGTTCCGTACGTTCGGCACTTCCTCCTTTATCAAAGCAAACGGCCAAATGATCTGGTTTTTCACGTTTAATCACATCAAAAAGGGAATTCATGAAACCCATTATAGCGGACGTATCCATGCCTTTAGAGTTGATTCGTGGGTTTTTGATCAGTGCGTAGTAACCACGAAAAATAAGTGCGTAGGCGTCTAGTAAGAAGAGTCGTTTTTGTTCTGGCATTTTATAGTTTTTCAAAAGGTTTCAAAGCTAATCAAGTTTTTGAATACTTCTTAGTGATTTAAGATTTGATATAACTTTCCGAAGGATTATTCACATGCCCTTCTTCAGAATAGGACCGATACGTAAATCCGGGATGAATACAATAACCGCCGGTTTCGCCAGCTTTGTTAATGGCAATAAAACCGATTTGAAAATCATCTCTATCTTTATTTTTAGCCATGATTCGTTCTACACCTTCTTTACAAGCTTCTTGAGGAGATTTTCCTTGTCGCATCAGTTCCACAATAAGAAAGCTGCCCACGGTGCGCACCACTTCTTCGCCAACACCGGTTGCGGTTGCTCCTCCTACTTCATTATCAACAAAAAGTCCCGCTCCAATAATTGGGGAGTCACCTACGCGTCCCGCCATTTTGTATCCCATACCACTAGTGGTGCAAGCGCCGGAAATATCTCCGTTGGCATCAATGGCGAGCATGCCTATAGTATCATGGTTTTCAATATTTATGATAGGTTTGTATTGTGCCGTTTTTTGCCATTCAATCCATTCTTGTTTTGACTTTTCGGTAAGAAGATTGGTTTTTTTAAATCCCATTTCATGAGCAAATTGTTCAGCTCCTTTTCCGGCAAGCATAACATGTGGGGTTTCTTCCATGACCTTGCGAGCAACTAAAATAGGATTGGCAATATTTTGCATGGCTAGTACAGCGCCACAATTACCATCTTTATCCATAATACAAGAGTCCAAAGTAACGTTTCCGTCGCGGTCGGGTCTACCGCCAATGCCTACGGTTTGGTTGTTCACATCATTCTCTTCAACCATTACTCCTTCGGTTACGGCATCTAGTGAAGAGCCACCGTCTTTTAAAATTTCCCATGCTTTTGAAGATGCGTTGTGGAAATCCCAAGTACATATTACAATAGGTTTAACCGCCACCGTAGTATTTGTTATTTGGTTGTTGAGAGCATTGGTTTGGCCAGCCATTAATGGTGCCGAAATTAAACCGGCCGTGGCGGCAGTCGAATTTTTTAGGAACTTTCTTCTTTGCATGGTGTTAAGATTTCTATTTTAGGGGTAGTTTTAAAAATGCCACTTGGGCATTAAATATAAGTAAAATGCTAATAGAAGTCTGTGCCAACTCCCTGCAATCTGCATTAAATGCTCAAAAAGCTGGTGCTCATAGGATAGAGCTTTGTTCTGAACTTGCCGTAGGTGGGATTACCCCTTCCTATGGATTGTTGAAGGCTGTTCGGGATAAAATATCAATTCCGGTTCATGTGCTTATTCGTCCCCGTAGTGGCGATTTCACCTATTTTGCTGATGAGTTAAAAATTATGAAAGAGAATATTGCTCTTTGTGTTGAAATGGGATTTGAAGGTATTGTTTCGGGTGTTTTAAAAACCGATTTTTCTTTGGATGTAGACAAGACCAAAGAATTAATTGAGGCATCCGGTAATTTAAAGTTCACCTTTCACCGGGCATTCGATTGGGTAGAAGACCCATTTGAAACGCTATTTCAGTTAGAAAATCTAAATGTAGATTATATATTAACATCTGGTCAACAGAAATCCGCTACCGAAGGAATAGAGCTTTTAAAAAAGCTGCAAGCGAAAGCTTCCTTATGTACTATTATACCGGGAGGAGGAGTGCGACCAGAAAATATCATGGACTTTAAAAACTCTGGTTTTAAGGCAGCTCATTTGTCCGGCACTAAATTTTTAAGAACTTTACCCGGTAACAAGAGGGTCTCTATGAATTCACCTTCATTTTTACGAGATGGCGAGATTGCTCTAACTGACTCTGAAATAATAGCAAATGTTGTAAATAGGGTTAAATAAAATCTAAATGAGGTAATCCTCGCCTTAGATTCAAATACCTTTGCAGCCATGCTACGTTGGATCATATTTATTATCGTTTATATTGTAATGGGCCTCTATACTTTGCAGGCGCTAAAAACTGTAACAAGATACCCTTGGGTGTATTATCTCTTCATTACTGTAGCCGTATTGGTACTGGGTAATTTTATCTATCAATTTACGCTGGGGGAGGAAGAAGGTAGAGTGTTGAGTAGGGCTAAAAGCTATGCTTTTGGGCTATTGCTGACCGTGTTGGCGTTTCAAATGGTTACCATACTTTTTCTTTTGTCCGAAGATGTATTTCGGTTTTTATCAAGTGGCTATCAGAGATTTTTTGGTCAGTCTAAGGAGTTTACATTGCCGGAACGTAGAAGGTTTTTAAGTATTTTGGGGCTTGGTTTGGCTGCAATTCCTTTTGGCGCACTTCTTTATGGAATGTATAAGGGTAAATACAATTTTAAGGTGCTGAAGTATAATTTGGAGTTTGATGATTTGCCCGATGCTTTTGATGGGTACCAGATTACACAAATATCTGATGTACATAGCGGTAGCTTTGATGACAGAAAGAAAATTGAATATGCTATTAATCTTATCAATGAACAGAAGAGTGATGTGATTCTTTTTACAGGTGATATGGTGAACAATATGGCCACTGAAATGGAGCCATGGGCAGACCTTTTCTCTACTCTTGATGCCAAAGATGGAAAGTTTTCGATTTTAGGGAATCATGATTATGGGGATTATGTAGATTGGGATACCGAAGAAGCTAAACATCAAAATTTAGAAGACTTAAAAAAGCTACAGGGCAATATGGGTTTCGACCTTTTGCTGAATGAAAATCGGTTTTTAGAAAAAGGCGATGATAAGATTGCCTTGGTTGGAGTTGAAAATTGGGGTCGTGGTGGTTTTAAAAAAGCTGGAGATCTTAAAAAGGCAGTTGCTAATGTGGGTAAAGACGATTTTAAAATTCTTATGAGCCATGACCCTTCGCATTGGGAAGATGTGGTATTGCATGATGAATATCATTATCACCTAACATTAAGCGGTCATACACATGGTATGCAGTTTGGAATAGAAATACCGGGTTGGATTAAGTGGAGTCCTGTAAAATGGCGCTATAAATACTGGGCAGGAATCTATAAAGAACTGGGTCAGTATATAAACGTAAATCGTGGCTTTGGGTTTTTAGGATATCCTGGTAGAGTAGGGATATGGCCTGAGATAAGTGTGATTATCTTAAAAAAGAAAGCTTAACACGATTTTAACGTCGCCTAAAGTCTATAAAATTTGGGCTATAGGTGGCAATTTAACATTTTTTCTTACATTTGGCCCCTAACCCAATGAACTACGTATGTCAAAGTTTGGTGAACTCATAGATTTAAAAATTCCTGTTCTTTTGGATTTTTATGCGGATTGGAACGAGCAATCGAATTCAATGCATGCTGTTCTACGTGATGTAGCTGCTGCTTTGGGCGATAAGGGCAAGGTTATTAAGATTGATGTAGATAAGAACAAAGAACTTGCTCAGGCCCTTCGCGTTAAGGGATTGCCTACACTAATGATTTATAAAAAAGGTGAAATGGTTTGGCGCCAAAGTGGTGAACAGGATGCCAATACCCTTATAGGTATTTTGAACGAGTATCTATAACCGTTTTATTCAGAATTCTAATTTAACCGGTGTTTTCACTCGGAAAATTATAATATAAAAAAGGTCTTTTATCATTGATAAAAGACCTTTTTTAATTCTTGTACTGTGGACTATTAGTTCGCAGCGGGAACAAGCGTAGTATCCAATACCTTTTCACCTCCTGCAGTAGCAGCGTCAATAGCAGTAGTGTCAGAAACCGGTACAGTGTCTCCCATGTCCGGGTTCTGCCCAGGCTCTAAATCATTTTCCTGTAAAATATTGTCTTTGTAGAAATGTCTGAATTTGTCAATGTATTCATTGAATATTAGCGTTTCCTTTTCAGCCATTTCTCGGTCGTTATTGCCAATTAAGATATCAATGTTCCTTCTGTAGCCTTCCATATCGGCAATGATCTCATCTATTTTCTCATATTGCTCCTCCAGTGGAATCCCGGCATAGTACTCCAAACGGTCTTGATAGATGTATTTTAGCTTGCCAAAGAGTTCCCTTGCCTTGGTGGTTTCGCCAACTTTATAATATCCGTCTACAAAAGGCTCAACAAAAGTATAGTAGCCAAAATACTCAACGGGAAGGTTTGTTATAGAAAGGTCGATAATATCCTTCGCTTTTTCTATTTTACCTTCTTTGAGCAATTGCTCCAGTAACCTCGCCAAGTTACTACGGTAAGATAGACCTTGAATACGCGTTTGAGGATCGTGATAAATGTCTGAACTTCCAGAGTTGCCCCAGTCCCAATTGGTAACCACATCGTACATAAGGTCAGTGTCTATGCGTCCCATTTCAAAAGAGTTTCTACGCTCCGTTTTAATTGGCACTAGTTTGTATGCCATACCATCTAATTGCAAATAATCTTTCATCCAAATGAATTCGGCATCATCAAAACTTCCGCCTGAAAAGTAAATAGGGCGTGTCCAGTCATTATTGGCAATGATATCTAACATCATCATGCTCTTTTTGGTAATTGCACTTTTTGGCAAGTCAATATCAATATGGTCAACTATCAGAGCGGAATCTTTTGTTTTAACGAGCCCACTTTCTAGAACATTCTTTTTGTTTACGGGAATGCGAAGTTTGTTTGTAGGGTAGTAAACAATATTTTGACTGCTTTCAGAATAAGCATCCATGTCAATATTTTCTTGACGTTCTAAAATGTATTTCAGTTTTGTTTGTGGATTGTCACTATCTACCCATTTAATAAAGTCCTGAATAGACCAACGGCTTTCCGATATCTTTTTGTTGAAAAGAGGGTCAACGGTCTGATAATACAATACATCACGGGAACCCCAGCGGTATTTATCATGCTCAATCTGCGAAGGAATAGCTTCGCTTTCATAAGCCTTTCTCTTCATTTGGTCAATGTACCAATCAGTTTCAAAAAGGCTGGTACAGACAATACGAACATCAGTTCTGTAGCCTTCAATTTCTTGGGCGTACCAAAGTGGGAAGGTGTCATTGTCTCCAATGGTGAACAGTATAGCGCCAGCATCTTCTTGGCAAGAATCTAAATATGCTTTCGCGGACGAATTGGCGGTATACCGATTGGATCGGTCGTGATCGTCCCAGTTTTGTACTGCCATTACCGTAGGAACGGCTAAAAGGCAAACTAAGGTTACGGCCGGAGCGAGTATTTTTGGCGTTAGGTATTTCTTGAGCTCGTCAAAAAGTCCATAAACACCCAAACCTATCCATATGCCAAACACATAAAAAGATCCCACAAGGGAATAGTCTCTTTCGCGAGGTTGGAAAATATAGGGGTTGGTGTAAAATTGAATAGCCAGACCAGTGAATAAAAAGAATATTAAAAGAACCCAGAACTGCTTTGGGTTTTTACTGATTTGGAATAGTATGCCAACGATACCCAGAATTAATGGAAGTAAGAAATAAGTGTTTCTTGCCTTATTGTTTTTAACTTCATCTGGTAGGTTGTCTTGGCTTCCTAACCGCGGGCTGTCGATCAGGTCAATGCCACTTAGCCATTCGCCATTCCCATTGTATCTGCCTTGAACGTCGTTGTTTTTACCGGAAAAATTCCACATAAAATAACGCCAGTACATGTAGCCGAACTGAAACTGCACCATGTATTTAATATTCTGCCAAACGGATGGGGGCTCCACTTCAAGATAATCCCCAAATCGTCTTAAGAAACTAATATATTGTTCAGCGTCTATTTCTCCATTCGCAAAACCATCTTTTACCTGTGCAACCGCGGCTCTAAGTTCTTCGTTAGATTGTGTCATTTTAAAATCTAAAGGACCGAAGTATTTCATGTAGTTTTCAGCATTCTGACCACTCCACATACGTGGTAGGAGTCCAATATGCTTAGGGTCGTCTCCCGGTATAGCTCCTTTGTAATAGTTTACAATTACGTATTTTCCTAGTTTTTCGTTTTTCTCATATTTAGGGGCTTCATCTTTGTCTTCGCCGCCTATTCCAAAAGTATTGGAGTAGTAAGTGCCGTAAACGGGACTATCCACACCAGGGTATTGTTCTCTGTTATAGTAGGCAAGTAGTGCACGCGCATCTTCCGGGTTGTTCTCATTAATTACAACTCTTGCGTTGGCACGAATAGGAAGCATCATCCAAGATGAAAAGCCTAAAAAGAGAAACATTAAACAGAGAACGATGGTATTGGCAGTCTTATAATTGTTCTTTCTAGTGTAGTTTAATCCAAAATAGAAAGTAGCAATAAATATAAGTCCCATAATAATGGTCCCGGAGTTAAACGGTAGGCCAATACTATTAATGAAAAAGACTTCGCTCCATCCAAAAAGTTTTAAAACATAGGTAAGTGAGAATTTATATACCAACATGAGTACCGCAATCACAACAATATTGGCAAGTAAAAAGTTTTTTACGGTTGTCTTTTCGTATGTTTTGAAATAGTAAAGTAAACCGATTGAAGGTATGGCTAAAAAGCCCATAAATTGAACACCAAACGTTAGGCCAACTACATATGATATAAGAACGATCCATTTATTGCCTCTGGGGTTTTCTAGGTCGTCTACCCACTTTAACCCAAGCCAAAGTAATAACGCCATTAGTAAACTGGCAGTAGAATATACTTCTGTTTCAACAGCATTGAACCAGAAACTATCTGAAAAAGTAAAGGCAAGAGATCCAACAATACCACTACCAAAAATAGCAATGGCCTTACTGTTCGTTATAACGTCATCTTTTCGTTTTATCAGTTTTTGGGTAAGGTTGGTAATTGTCCAAAACATGAAAAGAATGGTAAACGCACTTGATACGCCCGAGACGTAGTTCACCATACGGGCCACTTGATCGGGCTCAATAGCAAACATGGCAAAAAAGGCACCTATCATCTGTAGTAATGGTGCTCCGGGAGGGTGGCCTACCTGAAGTTTTGCTGATGTGGCAATGTATTCACCAGCATCCCAAAAACTGTTGGTGGGTTCAACGGTGATTGCGTAAGTAATGAGGGCTATAAAAAAGACGGACCATCCGAGAAGATTGTCCCATTTTTCGAAGTTCTTTGAAAACATGTACTATGAGGTTTAACCAATGCGGCGAATTTACTAATTAATATAGATATGGATAGCTATTTTTGATAAACCTTTAACAAGTGCTTTGTAAGAAGAATGAAGATTTATATGTATCTGTGGCTTTGTTAGTGGGGCTTGCGAGATAGAAATAATTCTATTTGTTAATTTTATGCTGCTGAAAATCTGCCAGTTGTGCGGATTTTAAATTTTTGTTGTAAAAAATGTTTGTGTAAACGAAACTTTGTTTTAAATTTGCACGCTCAAACGCTGAACTTGTTTCGGCAGCAATTACGGTAATGGCCTATGGTGTAATTGGCAACACAGCTGTTTTTGGTACAGTCGTTCTAGGTTCGAGTCCTAGTAGGCCAACAGAAATTTAAAAACCCGATACTGAAAAGTATCGGGTTTTTTGTTTGAGTTTTATTTAGAAAGATTGTCTGGCTCGGTGTCTTCAGCCTCTCTAGAAACGTTTTCTTCGTTTTTTGTTATTTCATTCTCTATTTCGGTTTCCGAAGTTTCTGCCTCATGTTGGTGAAATTGGTCTTCTGCTTCGTTTCGTGCTAAGATTTCTTCATCAATTTCATCTAACATCGTACCCATTTTCTTTTTGTCTCTAATCATGGCCCAAGTCATAATTAAGCTTGTGGCAATAATTACGAACAACAAAATCCCGGATTCAAAGCCTGCAATTTCCGCTTCCACAGGAATAGCATAAAATAATAGAATGGTAATTAATCCTCTTGGGGCAATGAAAGCCTGTGGTAGGATGTCTTTTCCTATAAAAACTCGTAAAATTAGAAATCGGATGACATATATAGAAGCGATAATCAGAATGCTGACCATGGCAACATTCAAGCTCATTAAAGAAGCAAGTACAATAGTGACCCCAAAGATTACAAAGAAAAAAGTACGCACAACAAAAGCGGTTTCTAGGGTAATAATATGGAGTTCGTGAAAAATTTGGTGCATTTTTTCCTTTTCAAGAAAAATTGCGGTCTTGCCAGGAAAGAACAGTTTTACGTTTGCAATTACTAATCCAAATATTAAAATGATAATCAGAGAGGATAGGTGCATCTTTTTGCCAATAGCATATAGTAGTATGAGGACAGCAATTAATAAAAATTGTTTAGCCTGGCTTTTTATTTTTTGAAAAATAAGAACAAGTGCGTAACTGGCAATTATAGCTATAACAATGGTAAGTACAATATTTCCAGCAAAAGCAACGGGTCCAGAATCGGTCTCCGGGTCTAGCCCTCCGGTAAGGAAATAGAACATCATGATACCCATAATGTCTGAGAAAGTGCTTTCATAAATGTGGAATTCTTTCTTATCTTCTCTTAAACTGCTAACGCTGGGTATGATAATAGCACTAGACAGGATGGAAAGGGGAGTAGCGTAAAGCCAGGCAGATTGCATGGTCATGCCATCAATAAATTGATAAAGTACAAGTGCGGCAACCCAGGCGGAAGCAACAAGACCAAGTAAGGCAATTGCCATCGATTTTAAAATGGGGATAAGCTTTTCTCGCTTTAGCTCAAGTTCCAATGCGGCTTCTAGTACAATCATTATCAATCCAACCGTGCCTATTATTTCTAAAGTGCCACGCAGGTTTTTTTCAAAATCAATTTCAGAACCCATAATGTACTTGAGGCCAAATTGTAATGCTATGCCCAGGACAATGAGCATAAGTACAGATGGGATATTGGTTTTTTTAGAGATGCCATTAAACCAAAAAGAGATAATGACTATGGCAGAAGCGCCAATAATCATATTGTACGAAGAGAGTATTTCCATGGTTGATAATTTGGTTGTGTTATTTTAAAAGTACTATTAAATCGTTAATTTAATATGAATTGATATGATATAAAACTCTTTAAATGAATCGGATATTGCGGGAAACAAAAAAATCGTATATTTGCAAGACTGAAAGGATATAAAAGTATTCATGAGGGGACAATTTAGTCCTCTTTTTTATTTCTAAATGTTATGTTGAAGAGTAAGGTTGAAGCCCTTTTGAACGATGCCCTGGAAGAAGATGGGTCTTTGTTTTTAATCGATTTTTCGATGTCACTAGATAATGCCATTAAGGTGGTTTTAGATGGTGATGAAGGTGTTACTGTAGAGGATTGCATGAAAATTAGTCGTGCAATTGAGCATAATATAGACCGAGACGAGTATGATTTTTCGTTAGAGGTAGCTTCAGCAGGTGCTGCATCACCTTTAGTCATGCCTAGGCAGTACAATAAAAATATTGGACGAAAGCTCGCCGTGCGAACCGAAGCCAGTACATTTGAAGGAAATTTAACCGAAACGACCAATGATGGCATTGTGCTTGAGTGGAAAGCACGAGAGCCAAAACCCATTGGAAAAGGGAAAGTTACAGTTCAGAAAAAAGAACAAATCAATTTTTCTGATATAAAAGAAGCAAAAGTCATTTTAAAATTTTAAAGGTAATAGTAGCATAATGGAAAATATTGCACTGATCGAGTCTTTTTCGGAATTTAAAGACGACAAATTTATAGATAGAGTAACGTTAATGGCCATCTTGGAAGATGTATTCCGTAGTGCCCTTAAGAAGAAATTTGGTTCTGATGACAATTTTGACATCATTATCAACCCTGATAAAGGGGATTTGGAAATTTGGAGGAATCGTATCGTTGTTGAAGATGGAGAGGTAGAAGAACCTAATGAAGAGATTTCATTAGCTGAAGCGCGTAAAATTGAACCCGATTTTGAGGTTGGAGAAGATGTTTCTGAAGAGGTGAAGTTAATAGATTTGGGTAGAAGGGCTATTTTAGCACTTCGTCAAAACTTAATATCTAAAATTCACGAACACGATAATACAACCATCTACAAGCATTTTAAAGACCTTGAAGGTGAGATTTATACCGCAGAGGTTCATCATATTCGTCACAAAGCAATTATTCTGTTGGATGACGAGGGTAATGAGATTATTTTGCCAAAAGATAGGCAGATACCATCTGACTTCTTTAGAAAAGGTGATAATGTTCGAGGTGTAATTGAAAGTGTTGAACTTAAAGGTAGTAAGCCAACAATAATTATGTCTAGAAGCTCCCCTAAGTTCTTGGAGCAGTTGTTTTTTCAAGAGATTCCAGAGGTTTACGACGGTCTTATTACTATTAAGAAAGCAGTTCGTATACCAGGGGAGAAAGCAAAGGTTGCTGTTGATTCTTATGATGATCGTATTGACCCGGTAGGGGCCTGTGTAGGTATGAAAGGTTCTAGAATTCACGGTATAGTTCGTGAATTAGGTAATGAGAATATAGATGTTATCAATTGGACAGCTAATCCGCAGTTAATGGTGACAAGGGCTTTGAGTCCTGCAAGAGTGTCTTCCGTGAAGTTAAATGATGAGAAGATGACTGCGCAAGTTTACCTAAGACCGGAAGAAGTTTCTAAAGCTATTGGTCGTGGTGGGCACAACATACGTTTGGCTGGTCAATTAACTGGTTATGAGATTGATGTGTTTAGAGAAGGTGTTGAGGAAGATGTAGAATTGACTGAATTTACAGATGAAATTGATGCTTGGATTATTGAAGAATTCAAGAAAATAGGATTGGATACGGCTCGTAGTATATTAGAGCAAGATGTAGCCGATTTGGTGAAACGTACCGACTTGGAAGAGGAAACTATTTCTGAAGTTGTGCGTATTCTTAAAGAAGAATTGGAAGATTAGCTATGAACTCGTCACGGGTTTTAATACTTTAGCGGAAAATTCTGCTAATGTGTTAGGATGTTAAACCCTATTGGAGTTCTATATATTAGCAAGGATTAAAGAGAATTAGGAGAAAGTATTTATGGCAGACATTGCAAAAATTAGGCTTAACAAGGTCCTCAAAGAGTTTAATATTTCTTTGGATAGGGCTGTTGATTTCCTTGCCTCTAAAGGGCATGAGATTGATGCGCGACCTACTACAAAGATTTCTGATGAAGTTTATGAAGTGCTTCAAGGAGAATTTCAGACCGATAAGAGCAAAAAAGTCGCCTCTAAAGAAGTAGGTGAAGAAAAACGAAAGGAAAAAGAGGCCTTGCGATTGCAATTAGAGCAAGAGCAAGAAGAAAGACGTTTGGCAAGAGAAAAACGTGCAGCTGCAGCAGAAGAAAAAACTTTGCTCGGTAAAGTTGAGCTTCAGGGTCCTAAAACTGTGGGTAAAATTGACCTTGATTCAGATAGGAAGTCAAAAGATACGCCTGCTCCCGCTCCTGTTTCTAAAGAAGAGAAGGTAGAAAAAGAAGTTGTCGCTGAGGTTGAAAAGCCGAAAGAGGCTGAACCGGTTGAAAAAGTGGAGGAAGAACTTAAGGTTGAGAAGCCAAAAGTTGAAGAGAGGCCTATTAAAAAGCTTAAGGTTATAGGAAAGATCGATGTTGATAAACCTAAGGCACCTAAAGCTCCTAAGGCAACTGAAGCTAAGCCAGAGGAGAAAGCTCCAGAAAAAGTAGAGGAGGCAAAACCGGAAGTTGAAGCTGGGGCTGAATCTACAGAGGAGAAAAAAGACGATGGTGTCTTAACTACAAAATACAAGAAACTTAGCGGACCTAAAATTACGGCCAAGATTGATCTTTCTCAGTTCAATAAGCCTAAAAAGAAGAAAGAAGAGCCTAAAACAGGTTCTGACGCTAGTGGTGACCGTAAGAAACGTAGAAGACGTATAGTTAGTAGTCCAGGTACTGGAGGAGGAAATAAGAGCAATGCTCCAAGGCCTCGCGGTACTGGTCCGGCGGCTAGAAAAGGCGGCGGAGGTGGAAATCCTCGTTATGGAGCTCCAAAAGTAGAGCCTACTGAAGAAGACGTGCAAAAACAGATTAGAGAAACTTTGGAGAAATTGCAAGGTAAATCTAAGAAGGGTAAAGGCGCTAAGTATAGAAGAGATAAAAGGGATCAACACCGTCAACAAACTGAAAAAGATCTTGAACAGCAAGAATTAGAAAGTAAAGTGTTGAAGGTTACAGAATTTGTAACTGTAGGTGAGGTTGCTACTATGATGGGAGTGGGTACTACTGAGATTATTTCGGCATGTATGTCACTTGGTATTATGGTTACGATGAACCAGCGTCTTGATGCGGAAACATTATCTATTGTTGCAGATGAGTTTGGTTATGAGGTTGAATTCGTTACTGCTGATCTTGAAGAGTCTATTGAAGTTGAAGCAGATGCTCCTGAAGATTTAGAATCACGAGCGCCAATTGTTACGGTAATGGGGCATGTGGATCACGGTAAAACATCTTTACTGGATTATGTTAGGGAAGCTAATGTAATTGCAGGTGAAAGTGGTGGTATTACACAGCATATTGGAGCTTATGGAGTAACATTGGAAGGTGGTCAAAAAATCACTTTCTTGGATACTCCTGGTCACGAAGCGTTTACCGCTATGCGTGCAAGGGGTGCTCAAGTTACGGATATAGCAGTTATTGTAATTGCGGCAGATGATGCTATTATGCCTCAAACAAAAGAAGCAATAAGTCACGCGCAAGCTGCGGGTGTTCCTATTGTGTTTGCAATAAACAAGGTGGATAGGCCAACGGCTAATCCAGAGAAGATTAAAGACGGTCTGGCTCAAATGAACTTGTTAGTTGAAGATTGGGGTGGTAAGATACAATCTCATGATATTTCGGCAAAAACAGGTCAAGGTGTAAAGGAATTACTAGAAAAAGTATTGCTTGAAGCAGAGTTGTTGGAGTTAAAGTCTAATCCTAATAAAATGGCTAACGGAACCGTTGTTGAAGCCTTTTTGGATAAGGGACGTGGTTATGTTTCTACAATATTGGTGCAAGGTGGAACCCTTAAAATTGGGGATTATGTTTTGGCTGGTACAAATAGTGGTAAGGTTAAGGCAATGCAGGATGAGCGCGGAAATAGCGTTAAAGAAGCGGGGCCAGCTACACCAATATCTATTTTGGGTCTAGACGGTGCGCCACAAGCAGGTGATAAATTCCATGTATTGGAAGATGAGAGAGAGGCAAAGCAGATTGCTACTAAACGTTCGCAGTTACAACGTGAGCAGTCCGTTAGAACTCAACGCCATATTACTTTAGATGAAATTGGAAGACGTATTGCGTTAGGTGACTTTAAAGAGCTTAATATTATCTTGAAGGGTGATGTTGATGGATCTGTTGAAGCATTAACTGATTCGTTCCAGAAATTATCTACAGAAGAGATTCAGGTAAATATTATTCACAAAGGAGTTGGTGCTATTACTGAATCTGATGTGTTGTTGGCTTCTGCATCCGATGCTATTATTATTGGCTTTAATGTTAGGCCAATGGGTAATGCAAGAGATGTTGCTGAGAAAGAGGAAATTGATATCAGAATGTACTCTATTATTTACGATGCTATTAATGACCTTAAAGATGCAATGGAGGGAATGCTTTCTCCGGAGATTAAAGAGGAAATTACGGGTACAGCAGAGATTAGGGAGACTTTTAAAATATCTAAAGTAGGTACAATCGCTGGTTGTATGGTTACTAATGGTAAGATTTTCCGTAATGCGGGAATACGTCTTATACGAGATGGTGTTGTTGTCTATACAGGTGAATTAACTTCTCTGAAACGTTTCAAAGATGACGTTAAAGATGTAGCCAAAGGATATGATTGTGGTCTTCAGCTTAAGAATTACAATGATATAGTAGAAGGTGATATAGTAGAGGCCTTCAAAGAAGTGGAAGTCAAGAAGAAGTTGAAGTCCAAATAAGATATTCAAATAATATAGAGCAAAAAAAATCGACCTTAACGGGTCGATTTTTTTGGTTTTAATAACATCGCATCCGGATATTTTTTTCGGACTTCGTTGAACTTTCTCTCGGCATCCAATTTGTTTTTGAACCGGCCAACTCGTACTCGGTATGTGGGAGAGTCAAAATCTATTTTAGAGGGTAGGTCAGGGAAATCTTGTTCTACATTAGCTTGTATATTTTGAGCTTTACTGTAGGATCCAAAACCGACTTGAATGCGGTAATAATCCGAACTTTCGTTCGAAGTCTTATATATTTCGATTAAATCTGTAATCTTTTCGTCTTGTTCAACGTTGATTTGGCCTTGTTGGGCGTGTCCAAATGTTAAAGAAGCCATAGTGAGGCTGAGTGCAAAAAATGTCTTCATTGTAGTGAAATAATTGGGTTTTAATATTTTAGACAAAAGTAGTTTATTCCTAAGTAATGAACGGAATGCCTTATTATTTAGAATAGTTATAAATTAAGAATTATCAATCCGTTAACATTTTCAAAATAAAGACTATTACGTATTTTTGCCTTCGATTTTAGCACTGATAAGAATTAATATAAGTATTTCTATAAATGAAATTATCGTGCCAAGATGTCGATAGAAATAAGATTCATATGAAAAAGGTTCCGTACCGCCATTCGATTTCTAAGGTTTTAGGTTTAACTCTATTTGTTTTACTATTGTTTTCCGTTTCTATATCTGCTCAGGACGGTGGCTCTGCGGACGAAGCTGCCACAGAGGAGGCTGGTTCTGGTGATACAGCGGGAGATCCTGCAAAGGGTAAAGCGTTATTTAATCAGAATTGTGCGGCTTGTCACTCCCTAACTCGTAAGATGACGGGTCCTGCTTTGGCTAATGTTGAAGCAAGGTTGTCTGAAGATGAAGGTTTAGATCGTGATTGGTTGCATAGGTGGATTAAGAATAGTCCTGGTTTAATTGCTTCGGGAGATGCTTACGCAAAAAAGGTGTATGCTGAGTATAATCAAGCTGCAATGACACCTTTCCCTACATTATCTGATGCGGATATTGATAATATATTAGCTTATACGGCTGCAAAGCCAAAAACGGCTGCTCCGGCCGCTGTTGCTGGTGGGGAGGCTGCAGGTGCTTCTGCTTCTGCTTCGGGCGGAATATCTAATGAAATTGTTTTAGGTGCTTTGGCTCTTGTGTTTGGTCTGTTGGTTGTAATGTTGTTCTTGGTGAATAAAACGCTAAGAAGAATAGCAGAGGCTAATGGGGTTGTTTTGGAGGTTGAAGAATCGGAAAAAAGATTGCCGCTATGGAAGGCTTTTGCTAAAAATCAATTTTTGGTTTTGGTAACGGTTATTTTCTTGTTGTTGGGTAGTGCTTATTTCGCGTATGGTTGGATGATGCAAGTTGGGATTGATCAAGGGTATCAGCCAATTCAACCCATTCATTACTCTCACCGTATACATGCAGGAGATAATAAAATTGAGTGTAAGTATTGTCACTCTTCAGCACGGGTATCCAAAACTTCCGGTATTCCTGCACTTAACGTGTGTATGAACTGTCACAAGTCAATTTATCAAGTTGCAGATGAAACCTTAGAAGAGGGTAAGCGCGAGTATGGTGTAGACTATAATAAAGAGATTAAAAAGCTTTATGCGGCCGTAGGTTGGGATGAAGAGAATCAAAAATATACAGGTGAGAGCCAGCCGGTGAAATGGGTACGTATTCATAACTTGCCTGATTTCGCATATTTTAATCACTCTCAGCACGTAAGTGTTGCTGGAATAGAGTGTCAGCACTGTCATGGTCCTGTTGAAGAAATGGAGATTATGTATCAATATGCTCCTCTTACTATGGGGTGGTGTGTTAATTGTCATCGAGAGACAGAAATTAAAGTAGAGGGTAATGCTTACTACGAGAAAATCCATACCGAGCTTTCCAAGAAATATGGTGTAGAAAAGTTGACGGCTGCTCAAATGGGTGGACTGGAATGTGGAAAGTGTCATTATTAATCGAACTAGAAAGTAGTTAATTACATAGAAAGTATGGCATCAAACAAAAAATATTGGAAAAACGAAGCGGAATTAAATCCGAACGATTCCATTGTTGAGACGCTAAGACAGAACGAGTTTGTTGAGCAAATTCCAGTAGATGATTTTTTGGGTGATAAAGAAAGTCTATCCGCTACATCTACTAATAGGAGAGATTTCCTTAAATATGTTGGGTTTAGCACTGCGGCGGCTTCATTAGCTGCTTGTGAAGGGCCTGTGCATAAATCTATTCCTTACGTTGTTCAGCCGGAAAATATTGTTCCGGGTGTTGCTAATTATTATGCAACTACTATAGCAAACGGTTTTGACTTTGCAAGTATTCTTATAAAGACAAGAGAAGGCAGGCCTATTAAGGTTGAGAATAATAAAGAAGCTAAAGTAGCGGGTTCTGCTAATGCAAGGGTTCAGGCGTCCGTATTGTCTTTGTATGATAGTACGCGTTTGCAAGGACCGATGGCGAATGGCGAGCCTACTGAGTGGTCGGTTTTAGATGCAGCTGTAAAAGCAAAGTTAGGTAGTCTTAAGAATTCAGGTCAGCAGATTGCTTTGTTGACTCAAACTTATGCGAGTCCGTCTACGGATAGATTAATAGGTGATTTAAAAGCGGAATATAGTAATGTAAATCATGTGGTTTATGATGCTATTTCTGAAGATGCTGCAGCCAGTGCTTTCGAAGCGAAGTATGGTGAGCGTGCATTAGCTGATTACGATTTTGAAAAAGCAGAGTTGATAGTTTCTTTCGGGGCTGATATCTTAGGAGATTGGCAAGGAGGTAACTATGATGGTGGCTATGCTAAAGGGCGTATTCCTAAAAATGGAAAAATGTCGCGTCACGTGCAGTTTGAGGCGAATATGACCTTGAGTGGTGCTAATGCTGATAAGCGTGTGCCTTTGACTCCGATGCAGCAAAAAATAGCTTTGGCGCAGTTGTATGCTAAGTTGAATGGCACAAGTGTTGGTGGTGAACTTTCTGAGAATGTTCAGAAAACAATCGATGATGTAGCTGCTCGAATAAGAAAAAATAAAAGTGGAGCTGTAGTTGTTACAGGTCTTGATGATATAAATGCCCAGACAGTTGTTTTGGCTATCAATGAAATGTTGGGAAGTAAAGCATATGATGCAGCTTCTCCTCGTTATGTTAGGCAAGGTAATGTTAAGGCGGTACAGAAGTTGATTTCTGATATGAAAGCGGGCAAAGTTGGTGCGTTGTTAGTTGATGGTGTCAATCCTATGTATACGTTGCCAAATGCAGCAGATTTTAAAGAAGGTGTTGAGAAAGTAGATCTTTCAGTTGTGTTTTCTAATAATTGGAATGAAACTACAGAAGTTGCTCAGTATACAGCATCTGCTAATCATTTCTTAGAGTCATGGGGTGATACTCAGATAAAGAAAGGTCAATATAGTTTGGTTCAACCAACTATAAAAGAGCTTTTTGATACAAGACAGTTTCAGACTGCTTTATTGAAATGGATAGGTAGTGATAAATCATATTACGAATATGTAAAAGAAACATGGTCTCAGTCGATATTGGCTGGAAATGATTGGAATAAAGCGCTACATGATGGGGTTTATTCTGCTTCGGGTATGGCTATGTCTTCTGATGCTGATCCTGAAAATACTGCTTCGGTTGAAGTAGATAAAGAGGTTGTTGAGGCAAATGTGGCTGAGGAAGTTGCTGCGCAAGCGGGAATTCCTATTGCTACGGCAATTAATAGTCTTGTAAACGCTACAAGTGGTGGTGGAGTTGAGCTTACATTGTATCCTAAAACAGGTATGGGTGCAGGTCAGCAGGCAAACAACCCTTGGTTGCAAGAATTTCCTGACCCTATTACAAGGGTGTCTTGGGATAACTATGTTACTGTTTCTAAAGCGGATGCTGAGCGTTTAGGTTTTGTAAACGAGCATGTAGCTAATGGTGGTTTAGATGGTAGTTATGCAAATGTGACTGTTAATGGGGTTGCTCTTAGCAATGTTCCTGTAATTATTCAGCCAGGTCAAGCTATCGGTTCTATAGGTCTTTCTTTAGGTTATGGAAGAAAAGTAGGTATGAAAACCGAAATGCAGACAGGTGTTAATGCATATCCTTTATATCAAGATTTTAACAGCGTACAAGCTGCTACTATAGAAAAAGCTTCTGGAATGCATGAGTTTGCGTGTATTCAGTTGCATAAGACCTTAATGGGTAGGGGTGATATTATCAAGGAAACTACCTTAGAGATATTCAATACAAAAGATCATGCAGAATGGAATCCTCAACCTCAGGTTTCGTTAGATCACCAAGAGGTGCCTGCAACTTCTGTTGATTTGTGGGATAGTTTTGATCGTACTATCGGTCATCACTTTAACATGTCTATCGATTTAAATGCTTGTACGGGTTGTGGTGCTTGTGTTATTGCTTGTCATGCAGAGAACAATGTTCCTGTGGTAGGTAAAGAAGAAGTAAGAAAGAGTAGAGATATGCACTGGTTGCGTATCGATAGATATTATTCTTCAGAAGATACTTTTGAGGGTGATAATATTAAGAAGGAAGAATTTGATGGCTTATCTGGTGATAAAGGTTCGTTAGGTGGTTTTGGTGAATTGGAAGATCCGGCAGCTAATCCACAAGTAGCTTTTCAGCCTGTAATGTGTCAGCACTGTAATCATGCGCCGTGTGAAACAGTTTGTCCGGTTGCTGCTACATCACATAGCCGTCAAGGTCAAAACCATATGGCGTATAACCGTTGTGTAGGTACGAGATATTGTGCTAACAACTGCCCTTATAAAGTGCGTAGATTTAACTGGTTCTTGTATAACAACAATGATGAGTTTGATTATCATATGAACAATGATTTGGGCAAGATGGTATTGAATCCTGATGTTAATGTTCGTTCTAGAGGGGTTATAGAAAAATGTTCAATGTGTATACAGATGACTCAAAAATCTATCTTAGATGCTAAGAGAGATGGTCGTCTTGTAAAAGATGAGGAGTTTCAGACGGCTTGTTCTTCTGCATGTAGCACAGGGGCTATAATCTTTGGTGATGTTAATGATAAGGAAAGTGAAGTTTCTGAATTAGCAGAAAGCAATCGCATGTACCATTTATTGGAACATGTAGGAACTAAGCCAAATGTGTTCTACCATGTTAAGGTAAGAAACACAAACGAAGCATAAAATCGTATTTAAGTAAACAACTATAATAGAATTATATGGCGTCGCATTACGAAGCACCTATACGAAAGCCCTTAGTTATTGGGGATAAAGGCTACCACGATGTTAGTGTGGATATAGCCGCTCCAGTTGAGGGTAGGGCCAATAAGCATTGGTGGATTGTGTTTTCCATTGCCTTAATAGCATTTCTTTGGGGTATTGGTTGTATAGTGTATACAGTCTCCACAGGTATTGGAACATGGGGTTTGAACAAGACTGTTAACTGGGCTTGGGATATTACAAACTTTGTTTGGTGGGTAGGTATTGGTCACGCCGGTACTTTGATATCAGCGGTACTTTTGTTGTTCCGTCAAAAATGGAGAATGGCTATTAACCGTTCAGCGGAGGCAATGACTATTTTCTCTGTTGTTCAGGCGGGTCTTTTTCCAATTATACACATGGGGCGTCCTTGGTTGGCGTACTGGGTATTGCCTATTCCCAACCAATTTGGTTCACTTTGGGTAAACTTCAACTCTCCATTACTTTGGGATGTATTTGCAATTTCAACATATTTATCTGTATCGTTGGTTTTCTGGTGGACAGGTTTACTTCCTGATTTTGCCATGTTACGTGATAGGGCTATTCTTCCTTTTCAAAAGAAAATATATGGTTTATTAAGTTTTGGGTGGAGCGGTCGTGCAAAAGATTGGCAGCGTTTTGAAGAAGTTTCATTGGTATTAGCTGGTTTAGCTACCCCTCTTGTACTTTCTGTGCACACAATTGTATCGTTTGACTTTGCTACTTCGGTAATTCCGGGATGGCATACCACAATTTTCCCTCCATATTTTGTTGCTGGGGCAATCTTCTCTGGTTTTGCTATGGTGAATACGCTTTTGATTATCATGCGTAAAGTATGTCATTTGGAAGCTTATATTACTGTACAACATATTGAATTGATGAATATTGTTATCATGTTAACGGGTTCTATTGTAGGTTGTGCCTACATAACCGAGCTTTTCATGGCATGGTACTCAGGTGTAGAATACGAACAATATGCATTTTTGAATAGAGCTACCGGACCTTACTGGTGGGCGTACTGGTCAATGATGACATGTAATGTATTCTCTCCACAGTTTATGTGGTTCAAAAAATTGAGAACTAGTATTATGTTTTCATTTGCAATTTCAATAGTGGTGAACATAGGAATGTGGTTTGAGCGTTTTGTAATTATCGTTACGTCGCTTCACCGTGATTACCTTCCATCTTCTTGGACAATGTTCTCTCCAACATTTGTAGATATAGGAATCTTTGTTGGTACTATAGGATTTTTCTTTGTGTTGTTCCTTCTTTATGCTAGAACGTTCCCTGTAATTGCTCAGGCGGAAGTTAAATCTATCTTGAAATCTTCAGGAAGTAAGTATAAGAAATTAAGAGATGCAGGTAAGCCATTGTATACCATTACAAAATTGACTGCTACTGAAGCAAAAGAAGAGGTTATTACTGATGATGTGTTGATGGGTGAGGTTGTACCAAAACAAGATACGACTGAAAGTGTATCTGAACTTTTGGGTACTATAGGTAAATTTGATGCTACTAAAGAAACGGCTGATGACCTTAAAGAAATTAAAGGTGTAGGTCCACAAATGGAAGCAACTCTTAATGGAATTGGAATATTTACTTTCGCTCAAGTTGGTAGAATGACCAATAGAGAGTATGATTTGTTGGATTCAATAACGGAATCTTTTCCAGGTAGAGCGCAAAGAGACGATTGGGCCGGTCAGGCAAAATTATTAAACAATAAGAAACAATAGCTATGGCATCAAAAGCGATACATGCATATTATGATGATGATGACGTGCTAATGCTTGCCGTTAAAAAGGTAAAAGCAGCCAAGCATCACATCGAAGAGGTATATTGTCCATTTCCTGTACATGGTTTAGACAAAGCCATGGGTCTGGCGCCAACGCGTTTAGCAATTACGGCTTTTATTTATGGCTGTGTTGGTATTTCTGTAGCGACTTTGATGATGAATTACATCATGATTGAAGATTGGCCTCAAGATATTGGAGGTAAACCAAGTTTTAGTTACTTAGAGAACATGCCGGCTTTTGTGCCAATTATGTTTGAGCTTACAGTTTTCTTTGCGGCTCACTTAATGGTAATTACTTTTTATATGAGAAGTCGTTTATGGCCTTTCAAAGAAGCTGAAAACCCGGATGTTCGTACTACTGATGACCATTTTTTAATGGAAATCGATATTCACGATAACGAGAAAGAATTAAAAGATCTGTTGTTGGATACAGGGGCAGTGGAGATAAATATAGTTGAAAAAACCAGTCATTAAATATGAACAGTTTTAGCAAAATAGGAATCGTTTTCGGGTTGCTACTGTGTGTTACGGCCTGTGCCGATAAAAACAGTCCCAACTACCAATATATGCCTAATATGTATGAGCCGGTAGGTTACGAGGCATATGGTGAGGTAGACTTTCTTCCGAATGGTCAAGAGGCAATGACTCCACCAGAAAATACAATTTCTCGTGGGTGGATACCTTACGGTTATGAAAATACACCAGAAGGAAAAGAATTGGCAAGAGTTCAATCTAGCCCATTAGATTCTTTGAATATGGAAGAGGATTTAGCAGTTGGAGGTCAGTTGTATACCATTTACTGTGCTATATGCCACGGGGATAAGGGAGATGGGCAAGGTACACTTGTGAAAAGAGAAAAGATTTTGGGTGTTCCTAATTATTCAGATGCCGCTCGAAATATTACAATAGGTACTGCTTACCATACTATTCATTACGGACTGAACTCTATGGGTTCTTATGCTTCTCAGATGGATACAAAAGAGATGTGGCAAGTTTCAGAGTACGTGATGAAATTGAAACAAGACTTAACGAAATAATATTAGAAAAGGGATATGTATACGTTTTCAAACAAATTAAAGATCGGTTCCTTTATTTTAATGGCTCTTGGAGTACTTGGGATTGCTATCGGATTTATTTCGGCGCCTAGTACAGTAGAAGAGGCAAAAGCTATAGTAGCTAGTCATAGTGACGGACACGGCGATGCTCATGGAGCAGTAGAGGCGCAGGGTGCTGTAGCTGCTGACGGTCATGGTGAGGCTGTTGAGGCACATGGGGAAGCTCACGATTCTTCTCACGATGAACATCTTTTACATCAATTACAGAATAAGCCATGGGCAGCGTTGTATGTAGCCGCATTCTTTTTCTTTATGATTGCATTGGGTGTATTGGCATTTTATGCTATACAACGAGCTGCTCAGGCAGGATGGTCACCATTGTTATTTAGAGTGATGGAAGGTATTACGGCTTATTTGGTACCAGGTGGAATCATTGTGTTTGTTATATTGGTAATGTCAGTATTACATATGAACCATTTGTTTGTTTGGATGGATGCTGATGTTGTGGCTCATGATCATCTGTTACAGGGTAAAGCTGGTTACTTGAATCCAACATTCTTTTTAATAAGAGCTGCTGTTTTCTTAGGAGGATGGATTTTTTACAGAGAATATTCTAGAAAATTGTCATTGAGACAAGATGAATCTAATGATGATTCTAATTTTAAATTGAACTTTAGATGGTCAGCCGGTTTCTTGGTTTTCTATTTGGTTTCTGAATCTATCATGTCTTGGGATTGGATTATGAGTGTAGATCCTCACTGGTTCAGTACACTTTTTGGATGGTATGTTTTTGCTAGTATGTTTGTATCTGGTATTACTGTAATTGCTATGGTAACGGTATACCTAAAATCTAGAGGTTATTTACCAGATGTTAATGATAGTCATATACATGATTTAGCAAAATTCATGTTCGGTATAAGTATCTTTTGGACGTACCTTTGGTTCTCTCAATTCATGCTTATCTGGTACTCTAACATTCCGGAGGAGGTTACGTACTATGTAACAAGAATTGCGGATTATAGATTGCCGTTTTTTGGTATGATAGCTATGAACTTTTTATTCCCTGTATTACTTTTAATGAATAGCGATTATAAGCGTTTAAACTGGTTTGTAGTTTTGGCAGGTATCGTTATACTAGGAGGACATTACATGGATATTTTTAATATGATTATGCCGTCAACTGTGGGTGACCAATGGTTTATCGGTATCCCTGAAATTGGAGCTGTTCTTTTCTTTGCAGGCTTGTTTATATTCTGGGTGTTCCGTGCTTTGTCCACTGCACCTTTACAGCCTAAACGTAACCCGTTTATAGAGGAAAGCAGACATTTTCATTATTAGTATTTTTAACGTATAATAGTAGAACATACGATGACTACATTATTGACTTTAGTGGTTTTAGCCCTTGTGGCAATTGCGATTTGGCAGATGACGAAGATATTCGAACTGTCTCAGCTCAAGGCCGAAAATTCTCAAATAGCTAACGATTCGGATAACAATACGAATGGGTACCTTTTGTTCGCCTTTCTTATTTTTATCTACGGAATTACAATTTTTAGTTTCTGGAAATATTCTAAATTTTTACTTCCAGAGGCGGGTTCTGCACATGGTGCGGAATATGATTCCTTAATGTTGGTGTCTTTCATAATTATTTTTATTGTACAAACACTTACACAAGCTTTACTTCATTATTTTGGGTACAAGTACCGTGGCGTAGAAGGGAAAAGAGCTCTTTTCTTTGCAGATAGTGATCGTTTAGAGTTTATCTGGACTATTATTCCGGTAATTGTTTTGTCTGGTCTTATCCTTTGGGGATTGTATACATGGACAACCATTATGGATGTTAATGATGAAGATGATCCATTAATTGTAGAGCTGTATGCTCAACAGTTTAGTTGGACGGCTAGATACGGGGGCGAAGATAACGTTCTTGGTAAGGCTAACGTAAGAATGATTGATATAAATAAGGCGAATGTTCTTGGTTTAGATGAATCAGATACATATGCTGCAGATGATATTATTGTAAAAGAATTACACCTGCCAGTAGGTAGAAAGGTAAACTTTAAAATGCGATCACAAGACGTATTGCATTCAGCTTATATGCCTCATTTTAGAGCACAGATGAATTGTGTTCCAGGTATGATTACTGAGTTTTCTTTTACACCAATTCATACTACTGAAGAAATGCGTCAGAATCCAGATGTGGCTGATAAAGTTAAACGTACTAATGCAATTAGATCGGAGAGAGCCGCTAAAGGAGAGGAGAATTCAGATCCATGGGAATTTGATTACATTTTGCTTTGTAATAAAATTTGTGGAAAGTCTCACTACAATATGCAAATGAAGATTATCGTAGAAACTCAAGAAGAGTATGACGCTTGGGTAGCTGAACAAAAAACATTTGGACAAAATGTAATGGGTCAGGCATCTACCGATGAATTCAAGAAGATAGAAACCGCAACAGCAAGTCACTAATACCAAGAAGGTAGTATTGATGGATAGTTGAGGAGAGCTTAAAAGAAAATTTAAAATTAAAGAATAGCAAATATGTCTGTTACTGCAAATGCACAGGTTGATGATCATGGACATGACGATCACGAACATCACCACAAACAAACCTTTGTAACTAAGTATATATTTAGTCAAGATCATAAGATGATCTCTAAGCAGTATTTAATTACTGGTGTATTCGTTATGGGGGCTTTGGGTATTTTAATGTCCCTTATGTTTCGTATGCAATTGGCTTGGCCAGGAGAATCTTTTTCTGTTTTTGAGGCCTTGTTAGGTAAATGGGCTCCAGATGGTGTTATGGATGCTGATGTGTATTTGGCATTGGTAACTATTCATGGTACGCTAATGGTGTTCTTTGTATTGACACAGGGCTTGAGTGGTACTTTTAGTAACTTGTTGATACCGCTTCAAATTGGAGCACGTGATATGGCATCTGGTTTTATGAACATGTTATCGTTCTGGATGTTCTTTGTTTCATGTATTATAATGTTAGCGTCATTATTTTTAGAAGCAGGTCCTGCAGCAGCGGGATGGACAA
The DNA here is from genome assembly GCF_015330165.1 of Zobellia roscoffensis. Classification (NCBI taxonomy): domain Bacteria; kingdom Pseudomonadati; phylum Bacteroidota; class Flavobacteriia; order Flavobacteriales; family Flavobacteriaceae; genus Zobellia; species Zobellia roscoffensis. The sequence continues at coordinate 701,526 of NZ_JADDXT010000002.1, read as the reverse complement.
TTTATCCGCCTTTAAGTGCTTTGCCAATGGCGCAGCCAGGTTCTGGTATGGGTATGACGTTATGGTTGGTATCTATGGCTATATTCATTGCTTCCTCACTTATGGGGTCATTGAATTATGTTGTGACTGTAATCAACCTTCGTACAAAAGGGATGTCTATGACTAGATTGCCTTTAACAATTTGGGCATTTTTTGTAACGGCCATCATTGGTATTATATCATTTCCTGTATTGTTATCTGCAGCGTTATTATTGATAATGGATAGAAGTTTTGGTACGTCTTTCTTTTTATCGGATATATTCATACAAGGTGAAGTCTTACATTACCAAGGTGGATCACCAGTATTATATGAACACCTTTTTTGGTTCTTGGGCCACCCTGAGGTATATATTGTAATTTTGCCTGCAATGGGTATCGTTTCTGAGGTAATGGCAGTGAATGCTAGAAAACCTATTTTCGGTTATCGTGCTATGATTGCTTCAATTCTTGCAATAGCTTTCTTATCAACCATCGTTTGGGGTCACCATATGTTTATTTCTGGTATGAACCCGTTCTTAGGTTCCGTATTTACATTTACAACGCTATTAATTGCTATACCATCTGCTGTAAAAGCATTTAACTGGATTACGACTCTTTGGAAGGGTAATCTACAATTGAACCCGGCAATGCTGTATTCAATAGGTATGGTATCTACTTTTATTACTGGTGGTCTTACCGGTATTGTTTTGGGAGATAGTACATTAGACATTAACGTTCACGATACTTATTTTGTAATTGCTCACTTCCACTTGGTAATGGGTATCTCTGCGCTTTACGGAATGTTTGCAGGTATTTACCACTGGTTCCCAACAATGTTTGAAGGCAAGATGATGAATAAGAATTTGGGGTACATCCATTTCTGGATTACTGCGGTTGGTTCTTATGGTATTTTCTTCCCTATGCATTTTGTTGGTATGGCAGGTGTACCAAGAAGATATTATGAAAACACGGCATTTCCAATGTTTGATGAATTAACGGATATTCAGGTATTGATGACCGTTTTTGCAATCATCACAGCAAGTGCTCAACTTATATTTGTATACAACTTTGTAAGAAGTATTTTCTACGGAAAGGTTGGCCCTAAGAATCCTTGGAAGGCTACAACTTTGGAGTGGACAACCCCGCAGGAACACATTCATGGAAACTGGCCTGGTCCTATTCCTGAAGTTCACCGTTGGGCTTATGATTATAGTAAGGTAGACGAGAATGACGAGTATATTATTCCTGGTCAAGATTTTGTGCCTCAAACAGTCCCTCTACAGAAAGATGAAGAAGAACTTCAACATTAATTTACTAGACTAATAAAAAAAAATGCCTAACTATTATAGTTAGGCATTTTTTTTTAATACTTTTTTTAACATTTCTATTTGATAACAAGAATATAAGATACCTTTGTAAATTATAAAATAGGCACTAACCCCCTAGTATCAAAGACTCTATAGTATGAAGAATTTTGTTTTTCTATTTGTTTTATTATTCACTTTTCAGGCTTTTTCACAGAGAAAACCTAAAATAAAAGGGAATAAGGAAGTAATAGATGTATACCAAGAATTGCCCCCATTTCATGCAATTGAATTACGTGATGATCTTGAAATAAAACTGCATGATTCATCTGAAGAAGGAGTTTCTATCACGGCAGATGATAATCTTATTGATGTACTCAGGTTTAGGGTTCAAGATAGTGTTTTGCAGATTAGTTCTTATTACAACATTACTCGTAAAAAGAAATTAGAGATAGTTGTTAACTATATTTATTTGGAGGCTATAACCATGTATGATGGCGATATTACAATGGATGGTGTTATAAATGCTAAAGACCTGCATGTAGATTTACACGAATCTTCAAAGTTGGATTTGAATGCGGATGCTGAAGTTTTCAATATTAATATGGAAGGAAACAGTTCTGGGGAGTTTAATTTGAAGGGTCAAGAAATTAATTTGGTTTTAAAGGATAGAATAGATGTAAAGGTTTTTGGTAATAGTGATTTGAGTAACGTAAAACTGTACAAAAATGCAACCGCCATATTAGAAGGAACAGCGTATGAATTGTATGCCAATCTTTTTGAGAATTCAAAGTTAAAAAGCGAGAAACTAGAAGCGGAAGCTGTATATCTTACTATTGAAGAATCTGCTACGGCAGATGTTCATCCTACTAAAACTATACAGCTTACCTCGAGCGGTAGCGCTAGAACGCACCTGTACGGTGAAGCTAAAGTTGAAATCCTGGATTTCTTAGATACTTCGGAATTGCATAAAGAGAAATAGGCTATAATACAAAACAGATAGGTTAGTTATTTTATGTTTTGGTTTTTCTATTTACTGGATTAAGTTATATACATCTTTCTGAAAGTGGTATAATATATTGATAGGCTTGTATTAGTTTTCGACTTTATGCGGCTGCTATCTTCCAGTTTTAATTGTTTTAGTAAATTGGAAATTAAGAAATTTTCGCAATCCCAATTAGGAAATAATTTTAATATAGATTTTTTTTACTAATAGAATGTCTCTGGGATGGAGATGTGGGCATTTTTATTTAACAAGTATTTACTATGTTATTCGTCATCTTAAACGGGTTAATTTTTCAACTGGCTCCACTAAACCTTGTTTTTGTGTTATATTTCTAATTTTTTTGTTTTTTCTTTCATTGAAAGTTTTTAAATAAGTAAATAATTCTAATATTGCGACCCCTGAATTATTGAACTTTTTTTAACGTACTTATATTTAGAGAAATGCGAACTTCATTACTGATTGCTTGCTTTATAGCGTCATTTCAACTCTTAGCCCAGAAACAAATTTTACTGGAAAACCAGGATGCATTTCCCACTGCTGAAGGCTTTGGTAGGAATGCTACTGGAGGTCGAGGAGGAAAAATTGTCGAGGTCACAAATCTCAACGATTCCGGTCCTGGCAGTCTCCGACATGCTCTTGTTGAAATAAGGGAGCCTAGGATAATTGTTTTTAAAGTGGGCGGCACAATCAATGCTAAATCTAATTTACCAATTTACGGAGGTAGGGGAAATGTTACAATTGCTGGTCAAACTGCCCCAGGCGGAGGGATATTAATAAAGAATGGTTCTTTAAGCATACAGGCGGATAACGTCATCGTTAGGCATTTAAGGTTTAGGATGAATGCAAGTGCTGATCCACAAGATGGACATAATATGGACGGCATAAGGGTTAGGTCAAGTAACAAATATTCTAAAATAAAAAACATAATAATTGATCATTGTTCAGTTTCATGGGCGTTGGATGAAAATATCTCAGTCAAGTATGCCGAAAATGTAACTGTACAAAATTCTATTTTGGGCGAGTGCATCAAAGGGCTACTAATGCAACACGCAAAAAAAGTGTCTATATTAAATAATTTATTTGCCTTGAACAATAGTAGAAATATTATGGCAAATAGTAGTGATGATGCAGATTTTAGTTTTGAGCAGATAAATAATATTGTTTACGGTTTTAAATGGGCTACCTCGGCATCAGAGGGTATGGCCTTCAGTGTAATTGGAAATAGATATAGATTGTCAAACGATTTTGAGACTTCAACAAATTATCCAGTAACACTTACTCCTCCTGACTCAGGAAATGACGACTTCGGTAGTATTGAAAAGACTCATGCTTTTTTAGATGGAAATGTTTTAGACGAAGGGTTTTTGGGTTTATACAGGAAGGAACTAGGGCCTTATCAATTTCCATCACCCAAGAGCAAATCGACTTACACGCCTACAGATGCGCGAAATAACAAGCTTGATTCCAAACTTTTACCACATATCGGGGCTAGTCCTTGGAAAAGAGACGACGTGGACAAGAGGTTAATTCAGAGTTATCAAAACTACTCGGGAACGAATAGATTTAGTGGTTCTTTTCCTCAAATCACAAGTGGGGCCGGTTATAAAGATCAGGATAAGAATGGTATGGCAGACGATTGGGAACTAAGTCATGGTGTTAATTCTCGTCTGCAGGTAAAGAGAAATTGGGATTTTGGTAATTATACGGTCATAAATAACGCGGGGTACTCTGCCATAGAAATATACTTTGCCTGGTTGTCAGGTGATTTTGGACGTTTAAGTGGTTCAGATGCTCCTGTGTCTGAAACGCCAAATACTTGTTCCAATAGCGGTGGGTTTTCTGTAACGGCTAGCGATAGTCAGGAAGGCAATAGTCCATGTAACCTTGCTGATGATAATCTCAAAACACGATGGAGCGTTAATGGTGATGGCCAATGGGCAATGATTGATATGGGTTCTTCCAAGGAGGTTAGCCAAGTTCAACTTGCATTTTATGCCGGCGATTCTCGAACCTATAATTTTAATCTCCAAGTTTCAAATGACGGGTCTAATTGGACTGATGTCTATGGTCAACGCCAACGGAGCGGAGGGCGTACCCAACAGTTGGAGGATTTTAATTTTTCGTCACGGAACGTTCGTTATGTGAGATATGTTGGTTATGGAAATTCATCTAACACTTGGAATAATCTTTTAGAATTTAAAGTAGGAGCTAGAACAGGCGGTACTAGTGCAATTCCGGTTAAAGGTGTTATGGCAGATCGGGATGAATTGAATATGTCCGTTGCTCAAACCATAAAGATTAATTCTACGATATTACCTTCCAATGCAACTCAGAGAGGTGTGAAATGGTCTAGTAGCGATAGTAAAATTGTCACGGTTTCTCAGGATGGAACAATAATGGCACTGGCCAAAGGAAGTGGAGTCATTACTTTAAAAACGATTGAAGGAAATTTTACCGATACGGTCAGTGTAACAGTAACGACCAACGACGCTGGCACCTGTTCCAATGGGAGTGAGTATCAGGTGAGCGCCAGTGATTTTCAAGAAAGTAACGTTCCTTGTAATCTTGTTGACAGTAATCTTAAAACGCGTTGGAGCGTAAACGGTGATGGCCAATGGGCAATTATTGATATGGGGGCTTCTAAGGAGATTAGTCAGGTTCAGCTTGCGTTTTATCGGGGAGACGGACGAAAATACGATTTTGAGCTTCATGTGTCAAACGATGGGGAAAATTGGACAGACGTTTACGGTCAACGCCAACGGAGCGGAGGGCGTACCCAACAGTTGGAGGATTTCGTTTTCCCTACTCGTAACGTTCGTTATGTAAGGTATGTTGGTTACGGAAATTCATCTAACACTTGGAACAATATTTTGGAAATGAAAGTAGGTGTGGCCGTAGCTACCAGCGATGGCGGTAACTGTTCCAACGGAGGTCAGTATAAAGTGACTGCTAGTGCTAGCCAAGACGGCAACGTTCCTTGTAATCTTGTTGACGATAATTTTAAAACACGTTGGAGCGTAAACGGTGATGGTCAATGGGCAATGATTGATATGGGGGTTTCTAAGGAGATCAGTCAGGTTCAACTCGCGTTTTATCGAGGAGACGGACGAAAATACGATTTTGAGCTTCATTTGTCAAACGATGGGGAAAATTGGACAGACGTTTATGGTCAACGCCAACAGAGCGGAGGGCGTACCCAGCAGTTGGAGGATTTTAATTTTTCGTCACGGAACGTTCGTTATGTGAGATATGTTGGTTATGGAAATTCGTCAAATAGTTGGAATAATCTATTAGAAATGAAGGTTGGAGAAGGAGTAGTGAAGAAAAGCATAACGGCATTAAAGGCAAAATTACCAAGGAGAGAACAATTATTAAATGCTCCATTTGCAACGGTTTACCCTAACCCTACAACAAATGCGGTGTATATTGACGGCATCACAGGTAATAAGGAAATTACAGTAATTGACTTTTCAGGTAGGGTTCTAAATAAAAGAATCTCTGAATTATTAGTAACTTCATGCGATTTAAGTGATTATCCTGCAGGGGTATACCATATTAGAGTTGATACACCAGAATTAACTAAAGTTTTTACTGTACTTAAAGAGTAGTGATGCGAATTTGAGCAATGTTAAAATGTATAAAAATGCAACTGCCATATTAGAAGGGACCACTTATGAATTATATGCCAATCTTTTTGAAAATTCAAAGTTAAAAAGTGAGAAACTAGAAGCTGAAGCTGTATATCTTACTATTGAAGAATCTGCTACGGCAGATGTTCATCCTACTAAAACTATACAGCTTACCTCGAGCGGTAGCGCTAGAACCCACCTGTACGGTGAAGCTAAAGTTGAGATTCTAGATTTCTTAGATACTTCGGAATTGCATAAGGAGAAATAGTCAAGGCCTAATGGTCTATTGCTATTGGTGCAGTCATACAATGGTCGGGTATGCCAAAACCGTCTACAAGTACCCCAATATGAGGGCGTAGTTCCGTGCATAGGCGCTCTACACGTTGCCGTATGGCTTTCGATTTTGTTCCGCCCATATAACCTTGTTCTAGATACCACTCCGCATCCTGTCTTAGCGTGTATAAAGCATGTAGCGTGCCTAATTTTAGGAACAATGCTTTATTCTTATCATTGGCCATGGTATCTACAAAGTCACAGTAGGTGGTGTAGGCTAGCTCGTTGCTGTAAGCTTTTCCTAATGCTAAGAGGTGAGTTTGTACTTTTAGAAAGGCCTGGTATGACGGCACTCCTTTTTTAATGTAATCCCTGATGCGCATAGCTAAGGAATAAGTCAAGCGTCTAGTACGGTAGTCAAAAGCGTGTTTGTGAAACTTTGGGTTATATAAATGGTCTTTATCTACTTTGTTTGTGTAAACTGGGTTAATGGTAGTTAATTTGTCATTTATCTGTATGCCCAATATTTTCAAAACTGCGGTAAAACCAGCACTGTTGAATTCTGATTTAAAATCTGATAATACGCCTTTGGCAGATAAAAGAAGTAACACCGTATTGTCGCCTTCAAAAGTGGTAAAGATGTCTACATCTCCCTTTAAATCTGCAATACGGTTTTCTATGAGGTACCCTTTGCCTCCACAGGCTTCTCTACATTCTTGAATGGTATCGTTTGCGTACCAAGTAATAATCGATTTTAAGCCTGCAACTTGGGTTTCAATTTTTCGTTTGTCCGGTTGAGAAGGGTCGCAATACTGTTGCATCATCTTATCAAGAGCTACGTGATATACGTATGCACTAGCTACTAAAGGAGTAAGCCGTAATTGATGCGTTGGGTAGTCGATCAAAAGGTCTTCTTGAATTTTTACGCTATCATTGAACTGTCTCCGCTTCAAAGCGTGCTTTATAGCTACGGTTAAAGCGTATTTAGCACCGCCTAGGCCAGCTCGGGCTACGCAAATTCTTCCACCTACCAAAGTGCCAAGCATGGTAAAGAAGCGCTTATTTGGATTTTTAATTTCCGAATAGTAAGTACCGTCTTCTTTGATATCTCCATACTTATTGAGTAGATTTTCTCTAGGAACAGTAACTTGGTTGAACCATATTTTGCCATTGTCAACGCCATTAAGGCCCAATTTATAACCATTGTCCTCTACGAGTATACCGGGAAGAAGTTCATGGTTATTATTGCGTAGAGGAACGAGAATAGCATGTACCCCTTCATTTTTACCGTTAACTATAAGCTGTGCGAATACAGAGGCCATTTTAGAGTGAAGCGCATTGCCAATATATTCCTTGTTGTCGTTTTTGCCCGGCGTGTGAATAATAATTTGGTCCGTCTTACTGTCGTAAGTTGCTGTTGTTTTAATGCCACGCACGTTAGAACCATGACCGGTTTCTGTCATTGCAAAACATCCTAAAAGTTTGGCTTTGCCGGTTTCCATTAAATATTGGTCGTGGTGTTTTTTAGTGCCTAACTTTTGGATACTTCCGCCAAAAAGTCCAAATTGAACCCCAAACTTTATAGATAGGCTGCCATCGGCAAACATCATATTTTCGAACATGTATGCATAGCCTTCCATATCGTTTATACCGCCATATGCTTCTGGGTAGGCCATGGCACCATAACCTTTATTGGCAAGAAACTTTACTTGGTTTAGAACCACCTGTCTAAATTCCTCTTTATTTCGGTGAACATCCCATTTGAAAATAGGGTCTGATAATGTTTTTCTGAAATCATCAACCACTTTAGCATGCTTTCCTTTTAAAATAGTATCAATATCATGGGCATTATAAAAGCTGGATGTTGCTTCGTGTGAAACGGCTACATCAAAAAGGTGGTTGTAGTGGTTGGGTTGAATGCCCAGCTGTATTTCAATTTGTTTCAGTTGTTCGTTTAGAGGGTAATTGCCTTTGTAATGAGATACTACTTTCTGGCTGAATGCCGATAAAGGATAGGTTTCACTTTCAACTAATTTTACTGAAGAATTGGAAATGGTTTGTTTCCATTTTTTTAATTCGGTGTCGGCTGGTGGGTTGTAAGTGTCTAACCATGCAAATAACTGAGCCTTACTTTTATCGGAGAGCGTTTTATCTGTATCTATCGCGTTTTGTACAACGTTGATCTCGGATGTCGTTAGTAAATCATCAGACCAAATAACATAATAAAAAGGAATGTACTGAAGTATTTCTGAGGAGTAATTGGATTCTTGCATAGAATGAATTTACGAAAATTATCGTCAAATTTGTGTGGCTTCTTGCCATATAGAAAACGGCAGATTAGGGTAATGAAGTATAGTGGGCTTGATTCTTTTTCTGTTATCTTTGTTTTGATATGAATGAGTACTTAGACGCCGAAGGAGAAAACTTCACACCCGAAGAATTTGATATAGAAAGAGCTTTACGTCCCATAAGTTTTGACGACTTTACCGGACAAGAGCAGGTATTGGAAAACCTCAAAGTTTTTGTGGAAGCTGCCAATCAAAGAGGGGAGGCGCTGGATCACACGTTGTTTCACGGACCTCCAGGATTGGGGAAGACCACTTTGGCACATATTCTGGCAAGTGAATTAGGAGTAGGTATTAAAATTACTTCAGGTCCGGTTCTGGACAAACCCGGAGATTTGGCAGGTTTGCTTACAAATTTAGATGAGCGGGATGTACTTTTTATTGATGAAATTCACCGGTTGAGCCCTATTGTAGAGGAATATCTCTATTCCGCAATGGAGGATTATAAGATTGATATTATGATCGAGTCGGGTCCAAATGCCCGTTCGGTACAGATTAATTTAAATCCGTTTACACTCATTGGCGCTACCACTCGTTCAGGATTACTTACTGCTCCAATGCGGGCACGTTTTGGAATTCAAAGCCGTTTACAATATTATTCCACTGAATTGCTTTCAACCATTGTAGAGCGCAGTGCCGAAATTTTGAAAGTTCCAATTAGCCAAGATGCAGCCATTGAGATTGCCGGTAGAAGTAGGGGAACGCCAAGAATTTGTAACTCGCTTTTGAGAAGAGTTCGGGATTTTGCTCAAATTAAGGGGAATGGAAGTATAGATATTGAAATTTCAAAATTTAGTCTAAAGGCGCTAAACGTTGATGCGCACGGACTGGATGAAATGGATAATAAGATTCTAACTACCATTATAGATAAATTTAAAGGAGGGCCTGTAGGTATTACCACTTTGGCGACAGCAGTTTCGGAAAGCTCAGAAACTATTGAAGAGGTTTATGAACCTTTTTTGATACAACAGGGTTTTATTATGCGAACACCACGAGGGCGGGAAGTCACGGATTTGGCGTACAAACACCTAGGAAAGCTCAAAGGAGGCGTACAACCTGGGTTGTTTTAATATGAATTCCAAAGAGAAATATTCAGAACTTATAAAAACCGAAGCCAAACGCCTCGGTTTTTTGTCTTGTGGTATTTCCAAAGCAGATTTTTTAGAAGAAGAAGCCCCCAGACTTGAAAAATGGCTGAACAATAACATGCATGGTGAAATGTCATACATGGCCAATCATTTTGATAAACGCTTAGACCCACGTTTGTTGGTAGACGGAGCTAAGTCTGTTATCTCTTTGTTACTGAATTATTATCCTGAAGAAACTCAGCAAGATGACACCTATAAAATTTCTAAGTATGCCTACGGGCAAGATTATCACCACGTCATCAAATCTAAGTTGCGTCAGCTACAAGATTTTATCTCCGAAAATATTGGTGAAGTAGGAGGGAGGGCTTTTGTAGATTCTGCCCCTGTGCTGGACAAGGCGTGGGCAGCTAAAAGCGGATTAGGTTGGATTGGAAAGCACAGCAATTTGTTAACCCAAAAGGTTGGGTCTTTCTATTTTATAGCAGAACTCATTGTAGATCTGGAGTTGGAATATGACAATAGGGTTACGGATCATTGCGGAACCTGTACCGCTTGTATAGATGCATGTCCTACGGAGGCTATTGTTGAGCCTTACGTGGTAGACGGGAGTAAATGCATTTCCTACTTTACGATTGAGCTTAAAAATGAAATCCCTACGGAGTTTGAAGGCAAGTTTGATGATTGGGCATTTGGTTGCGATGTTTGTCAAGATGTGTGTCCGTGGAACCGTTTTTCAAAATCGCACCAAGAACCTTTGTTCAATCCACATCCTGAACTTCTTTCGATGTCCAAAAAGGATTGGGAGGAAATTACGGAAGATGTGTTTAAAAAAGTGTTTCAAAAATCAGCTGTAAAAAGAACTAAATTTTCAGGTTTACAGCGGAATATCAAATTTTTGAAATAATTGACCTTCTGTCGAAAACGTTAGAGTTCGGCATCTTTCATATTTTATCGTAAAGTTTTTCTTGTCGAAGATTTATTACCCTATCTTGTTAGGTAGTTTTTATACCAAAATCGACTTCTAATGAACTTGATAAAAAAACCTAGCTTAACTTTTTGGCAGATTTTTAATATGAATGTGGGCTTTTTGGGCATTCAATTCAGTTTTGGCTTACAGCAAACAGCCATCAACCCTGTTTTTCTTTTTTTGGGTGCTGCGGAAGATATGCTTCCCATTTTAAATATTGCGGGCCCAGTTACCGGTTTGATTGTACAGCCCATAATCGGGGCAATTTCCGATAAAACATGGTCACCTCGTTTCGGTAGGCGTAAACCTTTCTTTTTAATAGGTGCCATTATAGGTAGTCTTTGTTTGTTCGCTTTTCCTTTAAGTCCGGCATTATGGTTTGCAGTTGGTCTGCTTTGGATTTTAGATGTAGGAAATAATATGGCTATGGAGCCGTATCGTGCTTTTGTTGGGGATAAGTTGCCGGAAAAGCAATTGAGCCTTGGTTATCAAATGCAGAGTTTATTTGTTGGTGCGGGTATAGTACTGGCTAACGCTTCTATCTTTTTGTTTCAAGATTGGTTTAGAGTAGAGGATGTGGTTGATGCAGCAGGTTCTATTCCAAAATGGTTGTATTATTCCTTTTTTATCGGTGCATTTTTATCGGTGTCTACTATTTTGTGGTCAGTGTTAAAGACCCCTGAAATTCCGCCTTCGGAGGAAGAGTTCAAAGAAATTAAGGCTCATAAAGCGTTGTCATCTGCTCAGCGTTTTAATATGCCTTTTGTTGAAATATCAAAAGCGGTCAAAGACATGCCTTCTTTTATGTGGAAGCTTTCGGCTGTCTATCTTTTTCAATGGTATGCCCTTTTTGTGTATTGGCAGTTCATTACTCCTTTGTTTATGAATACTATGGGGTTTGACCTTTCGGGAGCAGCAGCTCAATCTGCAAAAATGAGTACCACTTATAATATTACAACGATGGTTGTAGCGCTGGCTTTAGTGCCATTAGCACTTAAGTTTGGAAGTAAAAAAGTGTATGCAGCAAGCTTATTTGGTACGGGGTTAGCGCTTTTCGCAATCCCTTATATTTCGGACCCTATCTATGTATTGTTTCCAATGATTCTTTTTGGTGTAGGTTGGGCGGCCATGATGGGAATACCTTATACCATGGTTTCTAAGATAGTGCCGCAAGATAGAAGAGGAGTTTATATGGGTATTTTGAATATGATGATCGTTATTCCTATGGGAATCGAGACACTTACTTTTGGGCCTATTTTTAAAAATCTTCTTGGGGGTAATGCCGTTAACGCTATTTTGTTTGCTGGGGTGTTTTTTGTTCTTGCTGCTGTTCTTTCTTTGCGGTTGAATGTAAAGGAGGGTAAAAAGGAGAATATAGAGTAGTTAGGTTTTACATATAGATCTCTTGTAGATTCTTGGAAATATATACGCTAAACGCGCTACAAATATCCGAAGAATACCCTTAAATTTGTTTTCTTAAAATCTAATAATCCTATGGGCAATCAAAAACTGAGAAGGGAAGCGTTGATATATCATGCCAAACCACAGCCTGGTAAAATAAAAATAGTTCCTACAAAACCATATGCTACACAACGTGATTTGGCCCTAGCCTATTCGCCAGGTGTTGCAGAACCTTGCCTTGAAATTGCAAAAGATAAAGACAACGCTTATAAATATACTTCAAAAGGTAATTTAGTTGCTGTTATTTCAAACGGTACTGCTGTTTTAGGTTTGGGTAATATTGGTCCTGAAGCTTCTAAACCTGTTATGGAAGGTAAAGGTTTGCTTTTTAAGATTTTTGCAGATATAGATGGAATTGATATAGAGGTTAATACGGAAGACGTTGATGAGTTTGTACAGACCGTAAAGATGATTGCTCCTACCTTTGGAGGTATTAACTTAGAAGATATTAAGGCTCCCGAAGCTTTTGAAATTGAAAGAAGGCTAAAGGAGGAGCTTGATATTCCCGTAATGCATGATGACCAGCATGGTACGGCTATTATTTCTGCTGCTGCATTGTTGAATGCACTTGAGTTGTCCGAAAAGAAAATAGAAGAGGTACGCATTGTAATAAGTGGTGCTGGTGCTGCAGCTGTTTCATGTACTAAATTGTACAAAGCTTTTGGTGCAAAAGCTGAAAATATTGTCATGTTAGACAGTAAGGGAGTAATTCGAAAAGATGCTGAAAATTTATCAGCCTCTAAAGCGGAATTTGCTACGGATAGAAAAATAGATACACTTTCTGAAGCTATGGTAGATGCCGATGTTTTTATCGGACTTTCTATTGCTGGGATTGTTTCAGCTGAGATGTTATTGTCAATGGCCGAAAACCCCATTGTTTTTGCAATGGCGAATCCTGACCCAGAAGTAGCATACGATTTAGCGGTAAAGACCCGTAAAGATATTATAATGGCTACTGGCCGTTCTGATCATCCTAATCAGGTGAATAATGTACTTGGTTTTCCTTTTATTTTTAGAGGAGCTCTTGATGTTCGAGCGACAGCCATAAATGAAGAAATGAAAATGGCTGCTGTTAAGGCATTAGCCGAGCTTACTAAGCAACCCGTACCCGAGCAGGTGAATATAGCCTATGGTGAAACAAGGTTGACTTTTGGTAAAGAATATATCATACCAAAACCTTTTGATCAACGATTAATTGCCGAAATACCACCTGCGGTAGCAAAAGCGGCAATGGATAGTGGGGTGGCGAAAAGTCCTATTGACGATTGGGACCGGTATAAAGAAGAACTTTTACAACGATCGGGTAATGACAACAAGGTAGTGCGCTTACTGCACAACCGAGCCAAAATGAACAAAAAACGTATTGTTTTTGCTGAGGCTGATCATCTTGATGTGCTTAAAGCGGCACAAATTGTTCATGAGGAAGGCATTGCAGAACCCATTCTTTTAGGTCATAAAGAGATAATTTTAGAGCTTAAAAAAGAGCTGGATTTTGATGCGGATATCGAAATTGTTGATCCTACATCAAAAGAGTTTGATGAGAAGCATATTCGTTATGCAACCAAGTTTTGGGAAAGCAGAAAACGTAGTGGAACCACACTTTATAGTGCAAAAATAAGAATGCGAGAGCGTAACTATTTTGGAGCTATGATGGTATTGGAAGGTGATGCCGATGGAATGATTTCAGGATACTCAAGAGCATACCCAACGGTAGTGAAGCCTATTCTTGAAGTTATCGGTAGAGCTTCAAATGTAAAGAAAGTTTCTACGGTAAATATTATGATAACAGATAGAGGCCCATTATTCTTGGCGGATACTTCTATTAATATCGACCCAAATGCAGAAGAGATTGCAGAAATTGCACAAAATGCAGCTAATGTAGCGTCTACTTTTGGTTATGAACCGGTGATGGCTTTATTGTCCTATGCGAATTTTGGTTCATCTAGTCATCCTCATGCAAAAAAGGTAAGAGAAGCAGTTCATATTTTGCATGAGAGTAACCCTAGTCTTATTGTAGATGGTGAAATTCAAACGGATTTTGCACTGAATAAAGAGCTGCTGCAAAGTCAGTTTCCGTTTTCTAAATTAGCGGGTAAAAAAGTGAATACCTTGATTTTTCCGAACTTAGAATCAGCAAACATCACTTACAAGCTACTAAAAGAATTGAACCAAGCGGATAGTATTGGTCCAATAATGGTGGGGCTTAGAAGGTCTGTTCATATTCTTCAATTAGGTGCTAGTGTTGACGAAATGGTAAATATGACTGCCGTTGCAGTTATTGATGCCCAGGAAAGAGAAAAAAGAAGAAAGGCCAAAACAGAGATTAAGTAAAAGTTATTGTCCGGCTGTAACGGTCGGACAAAATAATCCCCAAAACCACCCCAAACATGATTACTCACCTTAGAGGAAAACTTGTAGAGAAAAATCCAACTTACGTTGTAATTGAATGCGCTGGAGTGGGGTATTTTGTCAATATTTCTTTAAACACCTTTTCTAAGGTTGGTGATTCAGAGAGTATTAGTTTATTCACTCATCTTCAGGTAAAAGAAGATTCACATACTTTGTTTGGTTTTGCAGAACGGTCAGAACGTGAGATTTTTCGTCTTTTGCTATCTGTTTCAGGTATTGGGTCAAGTACGGCAAGAACAATGCTTTCTTCATTGGAACCGGCTCAAATTAGAGATGCGATTGCTAATGGAGATGTGCCCACAATTCAATCTATTAAAGGTATAGGAGCTAAAACGGCCCAACGTGTAATTCTAGACCTTAGAGATAAGATTTTAAAAGTTTACGATATAGGTGAAGTTTCCGCTCCTGCGAACAATACAAATAAAGAAGAAGCGTTATCTGCTTTAGAGGTTCTTGGCTTTGTAAGAAGATCCGCCGAAAAGGTAGTAGACAAAGTACTTATCCAAGATCCCTCGCTCAGCGTAGAGAACATTATTAAACTTGCGCTTAAAAATTTATAACAAGTTTGAAAACAGGGGCCAAACTATTACTTAAATCACCATTTAAGCTTACACTCCTATTTTTATTTTTGCTCGTTTCCTCCGGTATATCCTATGCTCAAGAAACAGAAAATGAAGATAGGGAAGAGCAAGAAGTGGATTCCGTAAAGACTGGTTTTTCTTTGGGTAAGCTCAAAATGGAAAATCCGGAAAGTATTGTTTCTAAATACGATTACGACCCAAATCTTAACATGTACATCTATTCTGAAAAGGTAGGTGATTTTGATATTGGATACCCCGTTATTTTAACACCAGAGCAATATTATGAACTGGTACGCCAAGAGGGAATAAAAGACTATTTCAAGGAAAAATCAGATGCTTATGCTGGTAAAAAAGAAGGTAGTGAAGAGGCGCGTAAAAATTTACTTCCCAATTTTTACGTAAACAACAGTTTCTTTCAATCTATTTTTGGAGGAAATACCATAGAAGTGATACCACAGGGTTCCGTTGCTATGGATTTAGGCGTGATTTGGCAGAAGAATGACAATCCTTCCTTGTCTCCAAGAAACAGAACGAACCTTTCTTTT
This sequence comes from Zobellia roscoffensis, assembly GCF_015330165.1. Lineage (NCBI taxonomy): Bacteria > Pseudomonadati > Bacteroidota > Flavobacteriia > Flavobacteriales > Flavobacteriaceae > Zobellia > Zobellia roscoffensis. The sequence continues at coordinate 685,900 of NZ_JADDXT010000002.1, read as the reverse complement.
GATTTTGATCAGCGTATTAGTTTAAGTATGCTAGGTAAGATTGGAGAGCGATTGCAAGTAACCGCCAACTACGATACAGAAGCAACTTTCGATTTTCAAAATATTGTAAAGTTAGATTATACACCTACGGAGGATGATATTATTCAGTCTATAGAAGTAGGTAATGTAAATATGCCACTTAATAGTTCTTTAATAACTGGGGCTCAAAGTCTTTTTGGTGTTAAAACACAACTTCAATTTGGTAAGACTACGGTTACTGCAGTGTTTTCGGAGCAACGTTCGCAGAATAATACAGTTGTAGCGCAAGGTGGTGGTACGGTAAATGAATTTTCGGTTTCTGCTTTACAATATGATGAGGATAAGCATTTCTTCTTGGCTCAGTACTTTAGAGATAATTATGATGATGCCTTGGTGAACTACCCGTATATAAGGAGTCAGGTTCAAATTACTCGTTTAGAAGTTTGGGTTACCAACCGTAGCCAACAAACGCTTAACGTTCGTAACATAGTAGGTATTCAGGATTTGGGTGAATACGATCCTCTTATGGCCGGAGAGAACAAAACCAGGATCGGGCAGAATGCGCCAGGAACTTTTTTTAATACCAATACTGGACAGCCTAATGAATTGCCTCGTAACAACGCCAATGATTATGATCCTGCTGAAATAGGTCAGGGAGGTGCGCTTACACAGAGTATTAGAGATGTAGCAACTATAGAACAGGGTTTTAACGTTGCTGGTTACCAGCCTAACCAAGGGTTTGATTATGCGTATTTAGAAAATGCTAGAAAATTAGAGTTAAGTAGGGATTTTCAATTTAACTCGCAGTTAGGTTATATTTCACTGAATCAACGTTTGAGTAATGATGAAGTTTTGGCCGTTGCATTTCAGTATACCTATAATGGAAAAGTATATCAGGTAGGTGAATTTGCCAATGGCGGCTTAGATGCTACTACAGTTTCAGGGTCTATTGATAATCCTATTATCGATAATAACACACTGGTTTTAAAACTTCTTAAAAGTAATATTACAAATGTATCAGACCCTATTTGGGATTTGATGATGAAGAATATTTATGCTACAGGAGCTTTTAGGTTGAGTGAAGAGGATTTTAAGATGAATATTCTTTATTCCAACCCAACACCAAGAAATTATATTACTCCTGTAGAAGATTTTCCAACCCAAACAGATGGCGGGAAACCTTTGGAAGAACGCATATTACTTGATGTATTTAATTTTGATAGATTAAATGCTTATAATGATGTGCAACCTGGTGGAGATGGGTTTTTTGATTTTGTGCCCGGACTTACCGTAGATACGCAGAACGGACAAATTATATTCACTAAGGTGGAACCTTTTGGGGAGTATCTTTTTGAACGTTTGGGAGGTGGAGATTATAATACGGAAACCGGATATAACGCCAACCAGCAAAAGTACGTGTTTAGAGATATGTATGAGCTGACCAAATCAGCTGCATTACAGAATCCTGAAAAAGATAAATTCTTATTAAAAGGTAGATATAAGTCAGAAGGAAGCAATGGTATTCCTATTGGAGCTTTTAATGTGCCACGAGGTTCAGTACGTGTTACCGCTGGAGGAAGGCAGTTACAGGAAGGAATTGATTATACGGTAAACTATCAGGCGGGAACGGTTCAAATTCTTGACCCAAGTTTAGAAGCTTCTAATACACCTATTAATATTTCGGTAGAAAATAATGCAGTTTTCGGCCAACAAACCCGTCGTTTTACGGGTGTAAATGTTGAACATCAGTTTAATAAGAATTTTGTTTTAGGTGCCACTTTGTTAAACCTAAATGAAAGGCCACTAACACAAAAGTCCAACTTTGGCGTAGAGCCTGTCAATAACACCGTATTCGGAATCAATGGAAATTTCTCAACAGAAGTCCCGTTTTTGACCCGTTTAGTCAATAAGCTACCCAATATTGATACTGATGTACCTTCTAATATTTCGGTACGTGGTGAAGTGGCTTGGTTAAAACCAAACTCTCCTAAAAATGCCGATTTTCAAGGAGAAACAACTACCTATTTAGATGATTTTGAAGGAGCTCAGGCATTAATAGATATTCGCTCTTCCTTAGGTTGGGCACTTGCTAGTACGCCGTTGGAATTTTTAGATGCACCTACGCAAAAAGGATTGGAGACAGGATTTGGTAGGGCTAAAACGGCTTGGTATACAATTGATCCAGTATTTTATACCAACCAAAGACCGGCTAGCATCAGTGATAATGATATTTCAACGAACGCTACAAGAAGAATATTTATAGATGAAGTATTCCCAAAAGTAGAAGTAGCTCAGGGGCAGACACGCCAACAGACTACATTAGATGTGGCGTACTATCCGGAAATGAAAGGTCCGTATAATGCCAATGGTAATTTTGAGACCGCATCACCAAATGACAAATGGGGTGGTATTATGCGCTCTTTGAGCAGTACCAATTTTGAGCAGGCTAATGTTGAGTTTGTGCAATTTTGGGTGATGGATCCGTATTTAGAAGGAACCGCTACAAGCCAAGGTGAACTAGTTTTTAACCTGGGTAATATTTCTGAAGATATTTTGGCCGATGGTCTTAAACAATATGAAAATGGACTGCCTATTGATGGTCAGGGAAGTGTGAAGCCTGAAAATCCTACTTGGGGCCCAGTGCCCGCTACACAAGCTTTGGTATATGCTTTTGATGTTAATGAGGGTAGCCGTACACAACAAGATCTTGGTTTTGATGGTTTAAATGATGCGGGAGAGGCTGCAATTTATGGCAACGATAATCCTGAAGATCCTGCGTTGGATAACTATGAATATTTCTTGCAACGCGATGGGGGCATACTTAATAGATACCTAAATTTCAATAACCCGCAGGGGAACTCACCAGTTGAGGTTACCAATGATAATAGGGGGTCTACTACGTTGCCCGATGTTGAGGATATTGACCGCGACCTTACGATGAATACGGTAAATAGTTATTATGAATACCGAATTCCTATTAAGCCAAATACAACGATTAATGATAAATATGTAACTGATGTTCGTGATTCATTGGTGCTTTCTGGAACTAGGATTCCAAACGAAAGTACGGTGCGTACGCGTTGGATACAGTATAAAATTCCATTGAGCGATTTTACTGAAGCTGTTGGTGGAATCAATGATTTTAGGTCTATCAGTTCTCTAAGAATGTATCTAACAGGTTTCTCTAGTGATGTGCTCTTGCGTTTTGCTACCTTGGATTTGGTACGTGGAGATTGGAGAACCTATACTAAATCTCTTGATGTAGATGACCCTAATACGGCAGATGATGCTACTACTTTAGATGTAAATGCGGTAAACGTTCAGGAAAATGAGAATAGAACCCCTATTCCGTATGTATTGCCGCCAGGAGTAGTTAGGGAACAATTGAATAACAATAACACCATCATTCAACAGAATGAGCAGTCTCTGTCTTTGGTTGTTGAAAATCTGGAATCTCAAGATTCGCGAGGTGTTTTTAAAAGTTTGGATATAGATGTGCGTCAGTATGAGAAATTGAAAATGTTCATACATGCCGAGAAAATTCTAGAGACAGATAGTTATAGCTTAGATGAACCTTTGGTTGGTTTCCTTAGAATAGGAACTGATTTCTCGGAGAACTTTTATCAATTGGAGATTCCCTTGGAGTTCACACCTTTTGGCTCAAGTTCTGAGGAAGCCGTTTGGCCGGACAATAACCAGATGGAGATTGTGCTGGCGGACCTTAATAAGGTTAAGTCGGTTTGGATAGCTGGTAGTGATCTAAGTGAAATAAGATATTTTGAAGTAATAGATGGGGAAGTAGTTCCTGTAGATGCACTTTCTGCGCGAACCCCGGGTAGGTTACGTATTGGAATCCAAGGTAATCCTTCTCTAGGAAGCATTCGCAGTATGATGGTGGGTGTGAAAAACGTAGGTCGGGTTCCGGCAAGGGGTGAGGTTTGGTTTAATGAATTGCGTTTGGCCGGTTTGGATAATGAAGGTGGTTGGGCCGCATTGGCTGCAGTGGATGCTAATTTTGCGGATTTTGCCAACGTTTCCGCTACAGGTAGTACAAGTACTTCCGGTTTTGGCGCTATTGATCAGATGCCCAATGAACGAGCTAGGGAAGACGCTCTTTCTTATGATGTGGTTACCAATGTAAACCTAGGTCAGTTGTTGCCTAATAAATGGGGAATTCAACTTCCGTTTAACTATGGGATATCGGAACAAATGATAACTCCTGAGTTTGACCCTGTTTATGACGATTTAAAATTGCAGGATAGGATTGATGCCGCAGACACTCCGGAAGAAGCAAAAGCTATTGAGCAGCAAGCGGAAGATTATACAAAACGAACAAGCATAAATTTCATTGGCGTTCGTAAGGATAGAGGAGAAGAGGCTGATGCCAATTTCTATGATATAGAAAACTTTACTTTTAATTATTCATATAACGAGACCAACCATAGAGATTTTGAAATAGCTTCTCTAGAAGATAAGAACGTTGCTGCAGGTTTTGTCTATAATCATAATTTTAAACCTGTTGAGGTGGCTCCGTTTATGAAAAATGATTCTTTGTTTACCGGTCAATATTGGAGGTGGCTAAAGGAGTTGAACCTAAGTTTGCTACCAACAAGTGTTTCCGTAAATTCTAATATAGATAGACAGTTTAACCAACAACGTTTTAGAGATGTTGTGGAAGAGGGTGTTGATAAATTAGAACTACCCACCCTACAACAAAGAAATTACCAGTTCAATTGGCAATATGCGGTAAATTATAGTCTTACCAAGTCGTTGCGGTTAAATATGACTGCCAGTAATAACCATATAGTAAGGAATTATTACGAAGACTATCTAACAGGCACAGGAGAAGAAGATCAACGTATAGACGAAACTTTAGGTTTGTGGGACGGTTTTTGGGATTTAGGAGAACCTAATAGACATGCACAACAATTAGAGCTGAACTATGATCTTCCGTTCAGTAAGATTCCTGCGCTAGACTTTATTAATGCACAATACAGTTATACCAGTAATTTTGATTGGCAACGTGGTGGTGATGCTTTAAGCGAAGTAGCTCTAGAGGATATTAATACAGTTCAGAATGCCAGCACTCATAATATTACGGCTAACTTAACCATGCAAAAATTCTATGATCTGATAGGACTTAAGAAGCGTAGTGGTAAATCTGCTGCCAATAGAGCACCAGTGCGAAGAGATAAGGCTGGAAATCCTGCATCTGACGGAGAAAAGACAGAGAAGAAAAGTAGTGGACTATTTAATACGGCAGTAGACGTTCTTACCATGGTGAAGCGTATAAACGTAAACTATAATGAAAGCAGGGGTAAGGTTTTGCCAGGGTATACGCAGTCGGTTGGTTTTGTAGGTTCGTTAAAGCCTTCCGTTGGTTTTGTATTCGGTAGTCAGGCAGATGTGCGTTTTGATGCGGCTAGAAAAGGATGGCTTACCGGTTTTGAGGAGTTCAATGAGCAGTACATTCAAAATATAAATAGACAACTTAATATTACGGCTACGGCACAACCTATTAAAGATTTGACCATAGATTTATCTGCGGACAGACAGTTTTCGGACAGCTATCAAGAGAATTTTAGTGTAATCCGTAACAATGCAGACGGCTCGTTGGAATATAATAACCTTTTGGGTAATAACTACGGGAATTTTAGTATCTCAACTGTTATGATCGGTACCGTTTTTAATAAGAGTGATGAGTTTGATTCCAAAACTTTTGAGCAATTCAAACAGAACAGGATTACTATTGCTAACCGTTTGGTTTCGGATAGGGGGCAGATACCAGTTATTGATGAGGATACCGGTTTTCCGGTAGGATATGGTAAAACACAACAAGATGTGTTACTTCCAGCTTTCTTTGCGGCATATACAGGTCAAGATGCGGAGCGTGTAAACTTGGATGCTTTCCGTCAAATACCAATTCCTAACTGGAATTTGAAGTTTACGGGCCTTATGCGTAATAAATGGTTTAAGAAAAGGTTTCAGCGTTTTTCTTTGAGTCATGGGTATCGTGCAGCATATAGCATCAACTCTTTTCAAACTAATCTTGAAAAAGTGCAGTTAGAGAATGATGGTATTGCAGCTGTTGATTCTGAGACCGGAGATTTAATGTCAGACCTTATTTTAAATAATGTGGTATTGAACGATGAGTTTAATCCCTTGGTACGTCTAGATTTTGAAATGAAAAACTCGGTAAGCATCTTGGCAGAGATGAGAACCAGCAGAACCTTGGCACTTAGTTTTGATAACAACCTTATGACCGAAATGAACGGTAAAGAATATACTGTTGGTTTAGGGTATCGTTTTAAAGATGTGAAGTTTGTAACTAATATTGGTGGAAATAAAACCCGCTTAAAAGGAGATTTAAACCTTAAGGCAGATGTTACCTTAAGGGATAACATTACTATAATTAGAAACCTAGATATAGATAACAATCAGATTACTTCAGGTCAGAACTTATTATCTATTAAGTTCACTGCAGATTATGCGCTAAGCAAAAACTTGAACGCTCTGTTCTTCTATGACCATTCGTTCTCTCAGTTTGCTGTATCTACTGCCTTTCCGCAGACTACGATCAACACTGGCTTTACGATACGGTACAATTTTGGAAACTAATTTAGAACTCTAAACGGTAGGCGAATCTCATCTGGGATAGCTCTATCTAAGAGAAGGAATATTAAGTTAGCGTAATTTTTTTCATTTCCTCGTCAACTTGGTCTTGTTTTTTTGAATACTCTTTCAGAAAACAATACATTTGTTTTAATAAAAATAAGACCATGAATATACCTGCAGAATTAAAGTATACCAAGGATCACGAATGGATTAAGTTGGAAGGAGATGTTGCTACAGTTGGCATTACCGACTTTGCCCAAAGTGAATTGGGTGATATTGTTTATGTTGAAGTAGAGACCGTAGATGAAACTTTAGATAGAGAAGAAGTTTTTGGTACGGTTGAAGCAGTAAAAACCGTATCTGATTTATTTCAGCCTTTGAGTGGAGAGATTATTGAGTTCAATGAAGCATTAGAAGATGCTCCTGAAAATGTAAATTCAGACCCATATGGTACGGGCTGGATGGTTAAAATTAAGATCAGTGATTCTTCTCAAGTAGACGACCTTTTGTCTGCAGATGATTATAAATCGCTCATTGGTGCTTAAGAACCACAAGTATACAATTGCATTTGTAGGCTGGATGATGTTCGTTACATTTTTAAGTCTAGCTTCTTTTTCCGATACGGATACTGCGGATATAGATATTCCAAACCTTGATAAGGTGGTACACTTTTCTTTTTATTTTGGGGCTGCTTTTTTAGCCGTATTATTTATAAAGGAAATAACCAATGGAACTATAGAGCTGCGTAAAGCTGTTTTTCTAGCTGTAATTGGAGCTATTATTTATGGTATAATTATTGAGGTATTACAATATAGTTTTACGGCAGATCGCCATGGCGATATTTTAGATGCATTGGCAAATAGCGTAGGTGCAATCTTTGGCTCATTAGCCGTTAAATCCCTTTTTTCAAGCGAAAGGTGGTTAAAATGGAAAAATTAGTTGCTTGTTAAAGGATTATTTAATTAAATTAGCAAACATTAAAATACAAAATTATGGAACCGAAAAAGAACCCGAAAGCAGATATAGGCCGTAATAGCGGACTCTATTTTGTTGTTGGACTGGCACTTACAATGGCATTGGTGTACACTGCGTTAGAGTGGAAAACGTATGATAAGACCAATGATTACGATATCTCAATGAATGTTGATGATGAATTGGACGAAGAAGTTCCTATGACGGAGCAAATAAAGACGCCTCCACCTCCACCGCCACCAGCGGCTCCAGAAATTATTGAAGTTGTTGAAGATGAAGAGGAAGTTGAAGAAACTGTAATCGAATCTACAGAGACTAGTCAAGAAGAAGAAATCATCGAAGTAGAAGATGTAATTGTAGAAGAAGAGGTAGAAGATGTAGATGTACCTTTTGCAGTTATTGAAGATGTGCCAATTTTTCCAGGTTGTGAAAGTGAGTCTGATAAAAGAGCTTGTTTTCAGAAGATGATGCAAAAGCACATTGGTAAAAACTTCAGATACCCAGAAATTGCTCAAGAAATGGGTGTTCAAGGTAGGGTTAGTGTAATGTTTACCATTCAAAAAGATGGTAGCATTGGTAACGTTAGAATGCGTGGACCGGACAAGAATCTAGAAAAAGAAGCTGCTCGTATTATCAGTAAGCTTCCTAAGATGACTCCAGGTAAGCAACGTGGTAGGGCTGTAAGGGTTCCATTTAGTATTCCTATTACTTTCAAGTTGCAATAAGCTGCTCATAAGTTATAAATTAAAACCTGTCTACAAGTAGACAGGTTTTTTTTGTGCCGTATTGTTTGGCGATACTACTGTGTTTGTTAGGTCTGTTGGGTGGATAATATAAAGATGCCCAATTGGTTGCAGAAATAGAGGTTGAAAGCTATCTTTGCGGTTCGAAAAAAGATGAATGAAGACAGCGGTGGATACGGCAACAGCTCCTACTTTGGCGTTGGCAATGGCCGATTTTAAAGAAATTACAAAAGCTAGACTAGCTATTAGTGTGGTTTTTTCTTCTTTGGCCGGGTATTTACTGGGAGCCTATCAGATAGATGTCGTTTCCCTTTTGTTATTGGCTTTTGGAGGGTATTGTATGGTTGGTGCTTCCAATGCTTTTAATCAGATTATAGAAAAAGACTTGGATGCGTTAATGAAACGTACTCAAAATCGTCCTATTCCTTCCGGTAGGATGTCTGTAAATAAGGCACTTTTTATAGCAGTATTGTTAACCGTTTTAGGTGTTGTTTCCCTTTATATTTTGAACCCTAAGACAGCCATGTTCGGGGCAATTTCTATATTTCTCTATACAAGCTGCTATACACCTTTGAAGACGAAGACGCCTTTGGCCGTTTTTGTTGGTGCTTTTCCAGGTGCAATTCCTTTTATGTTGGGTTGGGTAGCGGCGACTAATGAATTTGGTATTGAACCAGGCACTTTGTTTATGATACAGTTCTTTTGGCAATTCCCACATTTTTGGGCTTTAGGCTGGATGTTAGACGATGATTATAAAAGAGGAGGATTTAAAATGTTGCCTACGGGTAAAAAAGATAAGGGTACGGCGTTACAAATCATTATGTATACAATCTGGATGTTGGTTATATCAATAGTACCGGTTTTTGGATTTACGGGCAGGTTGGAGCTTTCCGTTCCGGCTGCTGTTATTATATTTTTAATGGGAATGGTTATGTTGGTTTTTGCTTTTCTATTATATGAGAAAAGAGACAATGTTACCGCTCGGAAATTAATGTTGGCCAGTGTTAGTTATATTACGCTAATGCAAGTGGTTTATGTAATAGATAAGTTTATTTAAACAAGATGGATTTAACAAGAGGTACGGGGAAAGAGAAAAATGCTAGGGCTAAAAAAATGATGCTCTGGTTTGGAATCGTAAGCCTTCTTATGGGGTTTGCAGGTTGGACCAGTGCGTATATTGTAAGTAGTTCAAGAGAAGATTGGATCAGTGATTTACATTTGCCAAGCTCTTTCTTGATTAGTGCCGCTATTATTATTGTAAGTAGCCTCGCCTATATAATGGCTAAGAACGCCATTAAAAAGGGAGATTCTAAAATGGGAACTAGCTGGTTATTGGTTACTTTGGGACTAGGAGTAGCTTTTGTTATATTTCAGTTTAATGGCTTTTCTCAAATGATAGCCACAGGCTACTACTTTACAGGGCCAACCAGTAACATTAAATTATCTTACGTTTTCTTGATAGCAATGGTGCATATTGTGCATGTTGCTGTTGGTATAATTACATTGTTAGTAGTCATATACAATCAAATAAAGGGTAAATACACGCCTCAGGATTATTTAGGAGTAGAACTTGGGTCAACTTTTTGGCATTTTTTAGACCTGTTATGGGTTTATTTACTGGCATTTATGTACTTCGTGGGGTAATAAAATTAAATAAAGTTGGTTTTTCATGTGAATAGTGCTTTCACGATACATAAGAAAACTATAAATTTGTGCAAAATCTAACCATACTACAAAATATATGGATTCAACGGTAACAACTGGTACGGCAGAAGAAAACGTGTGGGGAGGCGGAAACAGCCCCTTAGGTGCATCATATGGTAAAATGATGATGTGGTTTTTTATCGTTTCTGATGCTTTAACCTTTTCAGGTTTTTTGGCTGCTTACGGCTTTTCAAGGTTTAAATTTATAGAAATATGGCCAATTGCGGATGAGGTCTTTACTCACGTCCCTTTCTTTCATGGTAATTATCCCATGATTTATGTGGCGTTTATGACCTTCATTCTTATTATGTCTTCTGTAACTATGGTTTTAGCCGTAGACGCAGGGCATAAAATGAAGAAAAATGCCGTTATCTGGTATATGTTTCTAACCATTATTGGTGGTGCCATATTCGTTGGTTCTCAGGCCTGGGAATGGGGTACTTTTATAAAAGGTGATTTTGGTGCGGTCGAAACAAAAGGTGGAAGAATTTTGCAATTCGTAAATGCCGAGACTGGTGAACGCGCCGCTATTCGTGATTTTGCCAAGACAATACCTACGGAACGAGTTGAGCATGAAAATAAAAATGGTGTTTGGTTCTTTGATGAAGGTTATAAGCCTAGCTACTCTTTCAATGAAGTTGTAGAGGGTTTTAAAGCTAATCCAAGTATTCTTATCCGTACTGAAGCTATAGTTCAGGAGGGTGAACATGAAGGACATAAAACATTATTGAATAGAGAAGAGTCTTTGAAGAAAATCAAAGATGGTAAATTGGTAGTGGAAGGCGCTAACTTAATTCGTAATGAATACGGTAGCCGTTTGTTTGCGGATTTCTTCTTTTTTATAACAGGTTTTCACGGTTTTCACGTTTTCTCTGGTGTTGTTATCAACGTAATCATATTTTTTAATGTGATTTTAGGTACATACGAGCGAAGAGGCCATTATGAAATGGTTGAAAAAGTAGGTCTGTATTGGCACTTTGTAGATTTAGTATGGGTATTTGTATTCACCTTCTTCTACTTGGTATAACTTTTATTTTTCGTGAAAATCGATATATAACGCATTTGAGATTATAATAATATGGCACACGGACACAAACTAGAGATTTTTAGAGGACTGTTAAAATTTAAGTCCAATACCCAAAAAATCTGGGGAGTACTTATATTTCTTTCTATCATTACTGCAATTGAAGTGGTTTTGGGTATCGTAAAACCTAGAGCATTAACACATTCTTATTTTATAGGAATGAAGTTGTTGAACTGGATATTCATCATACTCACTTTGGTGAAGGCTTATTATATAGCTTGGGACTTTATGCACTTACGTGATGAAAAGAGTTCTTTGAGAAGAGCGATTGTATGGACGCCTATTTTCCTTGTAGCATATCTGTTGTTCATCCTTCTTTTTGAAGCAGATTATGTTTACAACGTTTATAAAGATGGGTTCATACAGTGGAACTTCTAAATCATATTATCTTAATAAATTAACAGCATACTAAGACGGTTTAACAACCGTCTTTTTTATTTTTGTAGTTGATTAAATTTTTATGTTTAGCACCCCGTTCTTATGCAGGTAAAAAAGTATTTGGTCTTAGTTATATTGTTTATTTTGCCAATTGTAGCCTATTTGTTTTTTGCTTCAGGGGTTAATAATTTTGGGAAACTTTCAATGTTGACAAAGGGGGTTGATGATGTTGCTACCATGGATAGTGACGTAACCTTTAAAGATAAGATTACCATAGTAGGGTTTTTAGGGTCAAATCCTGAAAATAAAAATGGTAATGCCTTCAATCTTAATCAAAAAATCTACAAGCGTTTTTATAAGTTTAAAGACTTTCAGTTTGTAATGGTGATGCCAAAAGGAACTGAAGAACAAGCCGCAGAATTAAAGAAGGAGCTGGGCCACTTGATAGATATGAAAAAGTGGAATTTTGTTTTTGGTGATGAAAACCAAGTGAAGGATTTTTTTGCTTCGTTAAAAACGGATTTGCAGTTAGAGGATGATTTAAGTACATCATACGCCTTCATTATAGATAAGGACCTAAATCTTAGAGGGAGATCGGAAGGTGAAGATGAGGCTACGCTATATGGGTTTGACGCAACATCCGTTTCTGAGTTGAACAATAAGATGGTGGATGATGTGAAAATCATACTGGCGGAATATCGCTTGGCCCTAAAAAAGAATAGTGCCGACAGGCAGAAATAATAACAGTTTTTGACTTATCAGCTAAAATGAAGAAGTATACATACGTTTGGGTGTCTTTGGTAATACTGATTTTCGGAATTATTTTTGTTCCTAGAATCGTAGAACGTATTTCTAATGGGACTATAGTTGAGAATGACCGCATGAATGTTGAGAAGGCAAAAAGTACCTTGTCCTACATCACTTTAAACGGCGAAAAGAAACGTGTCCCTTCTTTTGATTTAATTAATCAAGACAGTTTGGCAATATCCAATTCGGATTACAATGGAAAGGTATTCGTGGTTGAGTTTTTCTTTACGAGTTGCCCTTCTATTTGCCCAATAATGACAGAGAACTTAGTATCTATCCAGAATGAGTTTAAGAATGATGATGATTTTGGAATAGCTTCATTTTCAATAACCCCAGATTTTGATACGCCAACAATTTTAAAGGCATATGCCGAGAAGTATGGTATAACCGATTTGGATTGGCATTTAATGACCGGAGATAAAGAGCAGGTTTTTGATTTGGCTAATAATGGTTTCAATATTTTTGCTTCGGAAATGCCGGATGCGCCGGGTGGTTTTGAGCATTCGGGATTGTTTGCCTTGGTAGATAAAGAAGGATATTTGCGTTCGCGAACCGATGAGTTTGGAAACCCTATTATCTATTATAGAGGGGCTATTACCGAGAAGCAAGGTGAAAATGACCACGGAGAAAAGGAACAAATTTCAATTCTTAAAGAAGATATTAAACGTTTATTGGCAGAATAGATGGAGGATACAGTAGCAAAAGAAAAACGATTTAATAAGCTTATAACCATAGTTTCTATTATCGTACCAGTAGTAGTAGCGATATTATTTGGTGTAAAAATACCCAATGTAGAAAGACTTGGCTTTCTGCCTCCAATTTATGCTTCTATAAACGGACTTACAGCGGTCTTGTTACTTGTTGCCGTATGGGCCATAAAAAATGGTAATAAGAAATTGCATCAAAATATTATGACAAGCTGTATTGGGTTGTCTCTTTTATTTTTAGTTATGTATATAGCGTATCACATGACGTCTGAATCCACTACATATGGTGGTGAAGGTACAATGCGAACGGTATATTTTTTTATTCTGATAACTCATATAGTTCTATCTATAGCAATTATTCCGTTGGTGCTTAAGACGTATGCATTTGCATATCTTGAAAAGTTTGAAAGTCATAGAAAATGGGCAAAGATTACCTTTCCTATTTGGTTATATGTAGCTACTACCGGGGTTGTGGTGTATCTTATGATTTCACCATATTATGTAAGCTAGAAAAATTAAAGAACGTTCAGTCTCTTAAGAAAGTGGAATGAAAAAAAATATATTTATAGTATTGATATTCATTGGCCTCATGTTACCGGAAACAATGGAGGCACAATGTGCAATGTGTCGCGCTGCTTTAGAGAGCAGCGGAGATGTAAAGGCCGCAGAAGGGATTAATAATGGTATTGTATACCTTATGGCGTTACCGTATATTCTGGTTGGTGGACTTTTCTATTTTGTCTATAAGAAGATGAAAAATAGGTCTCCAGAGGAAGTTTAACATTTCTTTTTGTTTTTTACTGTAACAAATCCTTTTGTTGCTAGTCTTGTAGTTGTACGATATCCCCAATCGTATTCATCAATCAATCAATCAATCAAAATCAACTACATGTTCGACATCGAAAGGTGGCAGGAAATCTTTGATACTATCCGCAAGAATAAATTGCGCACATTTCTTACAGGGTTATCTGTAGCTTCAGGCATATTCATCCTCGTTATATTATTAGGTTTTGGTGAAGGCTTTCGCAACGGTATTGCTCATGAGTTTGAGCAAGATGCCGCTACCAGTGTTTGGGTGTGGCCCGGTACGACCACTAAAAAATACAAAGGCCTTAATCCTGGAAGAAATATTCAATTAACAAACGCCAACTATGAGTTCTCGGCTAAACTCCTAGAGGATGACATTCAATTTAAATCTCCAAGAATTTTTGTTCGTAATGTTTCGGTAACCTACGGTAATGAAGCACTTGTTTACCAAGTTCAGGGAGTTTCTCCACAGTTTCAGTTAATAGAGAATGAAAGAATGTCTGCTGGGAGATTCTTAAATCACCAAGACGAAGTTGCTACCGCCAAAGTAGCGGTAATAGGAAAGAAAGTAGCGGAAGATGTTTTTGCGGAGGTGGAGAATCCGGTAGGAGAATTTATTAAAATATCAGGTCTTCCTTTTAAGATAATCGGGGTTTTTAATGAAACAGAAGACCGTGAGGAAGAGCGAATCTTTATACCGGTTACCACAGCTCAAAGTGCTTTTAATGGTGGTACTCGGGTAAATAACCTGGCCTATACATTACCACCTTCCGACAATTTTGAAGAGGTAGTGGCAAAATCGATCCAATTCAAAAATAGTTTACAATCCTATTTGCAGAAATCCCATACCGTAGCTCCAGATGATACCAATGCTATTTTTGTATGGAGCGCTATGGAGGAAGCTAAGCGGTATTATAGTCTTACGGATAACATTGCACTGTTCTTTTGGTTTGTCGGAATCTGTACGATTATAGCCGGGGTAGTGGGGGTAAGTAATATTATGCTAATCGTAGTGCGGGAGCGTACCAAAGAAATAGGGATACGGAAAGCACTTGGGGCCAAGCCATGGTCTATTGTAGGGATGATTTTACACGAGTCTATTTTTATTACATCCATTTCTGGCTTCGCGGGACTCATTTTTAGCATGGGGCTACTTGAGTTTGTAGGGCCTCACATAGAAGTAGATTATATCATGAACCCATCTGTAAACTTTACGGTTGCCATTTCAACAGTTTTTGTATTGGTACTGGCAGGTGCGGTCGCCGGATTTTTTCCAGCATGGCGGGCAGCAAATATTCATACCATTGATGCATTGCGAGACGAATAAAAATTAAACCGAATTAATCTGATCATATAACTATGTTCAATAGAGACCGTTGGAAAGAAATTTTGGAAGTGTTAACCAGCAATTGGTTCAGGACCGTATTGACCGCATTTGGTGTGTTCTGGGGAATCTTCATTTTAATTCTATTGCTTTCTGCAGGAAAGGGATTGGAAAATGGCATTATGCAAGATTTTGGAGATATCTCTACCAACACAATGTTCATGTGGTCTAGAAGTACCACTAAGTCTTATAAAGGACTCCCTAAAGGCAGAAGTTTTCTTTTTAAGGTAGAAGATGTACGGGCAATAAAAGATAATGTGCCCGAATTAAAATTTATTTCCCCTAGAAATAGGCTTGGAGGTTTTAACGGTGCGAATAATGTAGTGCGCGGCATTAAAACGGGAGCATATGATGTATATGGCGATTATCCTGAAATTAGTAAGCAAGATCCAATGACTATGACCTCAGGGAGGTTCTTAAATTACAATGACATCAAGGAAAAACGCAAAATAGCTATTATTGGAGATGGCGTTAGGGCCGGTCTTTATGATAAGGGCGAAGAAGTGCTAGGCTCGTTTATAAAAATACAGGGTGTCAATTTTATGGTCGTCGGCACCTATAAAAAGAAAAGTAATGATGGCGATGGCGAGGAAGGGCAGAAGCAGATTTTTGTGCCATTTACCACTTTCTCACAAGCCTTTAACCGTGGTAATGATGTGGGGTGGATGGCAATTACCGCCAATGACGGTACGTCCATTACAAGTCTAAAGGATAAAATTATGGGAGTGGTTAAGGAAAACCATAAGGTACATCCGGACGACCAACGTGCCGTAGGGCATTTTGATTTGTACGAGCAATTTCAACGCGTGCAAAGCCTATTCGGGGCATTGCGTTTTATAGCATATTTTGTTGGAATATTGGTGTTGCTCTCTGGGATAATCGGCGTAAGCAATATAATGCTTATTGTAGTGAAAGAGCGTACCAAAGAAATAGGGATACGCAGGGCTTTGGGCGAGGACCCATGGTCTATAAAACTTCAAATTTTAATGGAGTCCATTTTCTTGACCATAATCTCAGGAATGGCCGGTATTACTTTAGGGGCAATTTTTATCTATGGTGTAAATGCACTTTTGGATATGAACGGTCCGGTAGATATGTTCGTAAATCCTAGTGTTAGTTTAGGAGTGGTAGTAGGGGCATTGGTAATTCTTATTTTTTCAGGTCTTTTGGCGGGTTTTATTCCCGCTCAAAGTGCTATAAAAGTAAGGCCTATAGATGCACTCAGAACCGAATAATAGTAAGTTGAATTTTAGATTTTAATAGAGGTAAATAGAATAACATCAATCAATCATAAAAATGAAAAAGTCAGTAACCAGAATCGTTCTTTTGCTCATAGTTGTAGCCTTTGGCGGATCCATGTATTACCTATATCAGAAGAATGCCGAAGACCCGGTCGTTTACGAGACGGAGCAAGCATCTAAAAAGACTATTGTAAAGAAAACCGTGGCAACAGGAAGTATATTGCCGTTGGAAGAAGTGCTTATTAAGCCCAATATTTCGGGTGTTATAGAAGAGGTGTTTGTTGAGGGTGGCGATTATGTAAAGTCGGGTGATTTGCTTTGCAGAATAAAAGTGGTACCTAATTTAAATGCGCTAAATGATGCCAGAAACAATATTGATGAATCTAAAATAGGTTTAGATGACCAACTTCGTAATCTGGAACGTCAAAAAGGACTGTTCGCCAAAGGGGTCATTTCTAAGGTGGATTTGGAGCGTGCCGAGGTGACTTATGATCAGGCCAAGCAATCTTATGCCGCAGCCAATAAACGATATGATATTGTAAAGACCGGTACCACCAAGGGCTATGGGAATGCTGCAAACACCCAGATTAGAGCTACTGTTAGTGGTATGGTCCTGGAGGTTCCCGTGGAAGTAGGAAACCAGGTTATTGAGAGCAATAATTTTAACGAAGGAACTACTATTGCGGCTATTGCAGATGTGGATAAAATGATTTTTGAGGGAAAAGTAGATGAGAGTGAAGTTGGAAAAATAAAGGAGGACCTGCCATTGGAAATTACCGTCGGTGCTTTGGAAGGAAAGACTTTTGATGCGGTCTTGGATTACATAGCTCCAAAAGGAAAAGAAGAAAATGGAGCCATTCAATTTGAAATAAAAGGCACCATGAAAAAGCAAGATTCGGTATTTATTCGCGCAGGTTTAAGTGCAAATGCATCGGTAATTTTAGGTAGGGCAGATAGCGTTTTGGCTATAAAGGAAGCTTTGGTCCAATTTGATGATGAAACGAAATCTCCTTTTGTGGAAATAGCAAACGGAGATCAAAAGTTTGAGCGCAAGGATATTGAGCTAGGTATTAGCGATGGGATTTTTGTGGAAGTAAAATCGGGTCTTACGGAAGAGGATAAGATTAAGGTCTGGAATGCCATAGAAAAAGAGGAAGAAAAAGGATAATTTATTATTTAACAGAAAATTTGGAGTCCATCTTGTAACAATTCAGCAACTTACAAGTCCTATTGCCATATTGTTTTGAAAATTCCGAATACAATTAACAATACTACACCACCATGATCGAAATTAAAGACCTTCACAAATCCTATAAAATGGGTAGCAACTCATTACATGTTTTAAAAGGATTGAATTTCAGTATTGCAGAAGGAGAACTAGTAGCCATTATGGGTTCATCCGGATCGGGAAAATCTACGCTTTTAAATATTCTGGGAATGTTAGATGAAGCAGATTCCGGTACGTATGATTTAGACGGTGTTCCCATAAAAAACCTGAACGAAACAAAAGCGGCCAAGTACCGCAATAGATTTTTAGGTTTTATATTTCAGTCTTTTAACCTTATCAATTACAAGAGTGCCATGGAGAATGTGGCCTTGCCCCTGTATTATCAAAAAGTAGCAAGAAAGGAAAGAGAAGAAAAAGCATTAAAATACTTGGAACAAGTAGGGCTAAAGGAATGGGCTACACACTTACCCAATGAACTTTCAGGAGGGCAAAAACAAAGAGTTGCAATTGCACGAGCCCTGGCCGCCGAGCCAAAAGTTTTAATGGCGGATGAGCCAACAGGAGCTTTGGATAGCAAAACATCGTATGAGGTTATGGACCTAATTCAAAAAATTAATGACGAGGGAAATACAATTCTTGTAGTAACTCATGAAGAAGATATTGCGCATATGTGCAAACGTATAGTGCATTTAAAGGATGGCGTAATTGTAGAGGATAAAAAAGTAGAACAGGTTAGGGCCGCTCAGTATGTTAAATAGAGACAACTGGAAAGAGATTTTTGAGACTATTCAGAAGAATAAGCTCCGCACCTTTTTGTCAGGGTTTACGGTTGCTTTGGGTATCCTCATTTTTGTAGTCCTCTTTGGTTTTGGGAACGGTCTGATCAATACATTTGACGATTTTTTTGGAGATGATGCAACCAATGTTCTTTTTGTGTTCCCGGGTAGGACAACTATGCCATATAAAGGCTATAAATCCAATAGGGTAATTGAGTTTGATAATAGTGATTTGGCAGATATTGAGAAGAACTTTCCATTGTTCTTAGAGTATATTACGCCAAGAATTACCCGTCAAGACACGGTCAGTTATATGAACGAGTCTAACAGTTATACAACTCAAGCCGTTGGACCGGCGCATCAGTTCAATGAAATGACCATTATGATGAAAGGTCGTTATTTGAATGAGCAGGACATTAAGAATAAGACCAAATATGCGGTCATAGGGCGTTTGGTAGAAGAAGATCTCTTTGGAGCTAAGAATGCAATAGGAAAGTATATTGATGTAGGCGGAAGCTCTTTTAAAGTGATAGGTGTATTTCAAGATGATGGAGGGGACAATGAGGAACGTATTATTTTTATACCCTACACTACACGTCAATTAATCGAAAAAAATACGGATAAAATCAATCAAATTGTGGTTGGTTTTAAACCAGAGATCGGGTACGCTGGCGCTATGGCTTTTGATAAGAGTCTTGACAAGTTTATTCGATCTAAAAAATACATCAACCCAAAAGATCAGAACGGCATTTTTATAAGAAATATAGCTGATCAGTTAAAGCAAAACCAACAGTTTGCACGGGTATTGCAAATTATAGTAGGGTTTGTGGCTTTCGGAACTATTATAGCCGGTATTATAGGTATCAGTAATATTATGGTGTTTGTGGTAAAAGAAAGAACTAAAGAGCTGGGTATACGAAAAGCATTGGGTGCCACGCCAAAAGCTGTTATAGGAACCATTTTATTGGAATCGGTTTTTATTACTACGGTTTCTGGTTTTGTGGGTATGCTTATAGGTATTGTTATTTTAAGTTCTTTGGGAGACAAGCTGAAAGACTTTTTTATAACCAATCCATACATAGATATCAGTATAGCAATTTCAGCAACTATTGTTCTTGTAATTTTCGGAGCAATTGCAGGCTATGTTCCGGCAAGACGCGCTGCCCGTATAAAACCCATTGTAGCCTTAAGAGACGAATAATATGAATTTTATATTCGATAGAAATACATGGCAAGAGATTTTCGGTTCGATCAGTAAGAACAAGATTCGGACTGTAATTACCGTAGTAGGTGTACTATGGGGTATTTTCATTTATATAGCCCTTTCCGGTGCGGCCAAGGGTATGGACAATGGTTTTGAAAGTATGTTTGAGAGTATTGCTCGGAATAGTATGTTCGTATGGGGGCAAAGTACGAGTATGCCCAATGAAGGATATAAGACCGGTAGGCAGATGCAGTTAAAGCTAGATGATGCGGTAATGATTCAGAATCGCATTCCGGAAGTAGAGTATATAGCTCCTAGAAACGTACGTGGTTTTTTTGGCTCTCCACCGGCAAATATTGGCCGCAATAATAAAACAGGTAGTTATTCGCTATTCGGGGATTTTCCTGCGTTTACTAAAATTGCACCTAAGAAAATATATGAGGGTGGCAGGTTTATTAACGATGAAGATATCAATCAGGCAAGAAAGGTAGCTGTAATAGGCGAGCGGACACAGAAGGAGCTTTTTGATAAAAATGAAAATCCAATTGGAGGTTATTTTAAGATTGATGATGTTTATTTTCAGGTGGTTGGTGTTCATAAGTACGATCCCAGTGGTGGTTTTGGTGGAGATGGAGATATTTTTATTCCGTTTTCGACTTTTAAAAAACTGTATAATACGGGTGATAATGTGGGCTGGTTTTCAATTGCGGCCTATGATAATGTAGATGTACTTAAAGTAGAAGAGAATATTAAAAACCTTTTAAAGAACCTGCATCATGTGCATCCAGATGATGATCGTGCTTTTGGGTCTTTCAACCTAGGGGAGCAGTTTAATAAAATTGTGGGCTTTGCAGATGGTATAACCTTTCTTTCGTTGATTGTTGGTATTGCCACTATATTGGCGGGCGTCATAGGTATTGGTAACATCTTGCTTATTTCCGTGAAAGAACGGACCAAAGAACTTGGGGTGCGAAGAGCTTTAGGGGCTACGCCGGCAGAGGTGCGAAATCAAATTATATTAGAATCGGTCTTCTTGACTGTTATTGCAGGTATCATGGGAATTATTCTAGGAGCTTTGGCATTGGCAGGAATTAGTAGTGCTACTCAAGATATAGATTTTCCGTATACCAATCCTACTGTACCTATACCCTATGTAATTGGAGCATTGGTGATAATGGTAGTACTTGGAACTTTAATAGGGCTTATACCTGCCCAAAGAGCGGTGAGTATAAAACCAATTGATGCCCTTAGGGAAGAATAATAGAGAATTTTGTAACAAAACAGAAAACAACAAAACCAATAGACAACAAATACACCTGAAAAATGAACAAGATCGTAAAATATATCTTAATTGGTATTTTGGTGCTAGGCGCTTTATGGGCCGCAGCTTTTTTTGTAAAGTCGAATAGCAAAGATGCCGTTACCTACGAAACCGAAACGCCTTTCATATCTAATATTGAAAAGAAAACGGTGGCTACGGGTAAGGTAGTTCCTGAAGATGAGGTTGAAATTAAGCCACAGATTTCGGGTATCATCCAAAAGATTTATATGGAGGAAGGCCAAAAGGTGAGGTCGGGAGAATTAATAGCAACAATTAAAGTGGTTCCTAATGAGCAGTCGCTTAATCAGTCTAGAGGTAGGGTAAGGAATGCCGAGTTGGCGCTAAACAATACTCAGATAGAATACAACAGAAACAAATCGCTTTTTGATAAAGGTGTCATATCTAGTCAGGATTTTAACACTTTACAATTGCAGTATGACCAGGCGAAACAGGAACTTGATAATGCTAAGGCAGATTATCAAATTATCCGTCAAGGTTCGGCAGGTGGTTCTACAAGTGCCAATACCAATATTAGAGCAACGGTAGACGGCACCATTCTAGAAATCCCAGTAGAAGAAGGAGATCAGGTTATTGAGAGTAACAATTTTAATGACGGTACCACAATAGCTACAATTGCCGATTTAAGTAAAATGATTTTTGAGGGTAAAGTAGATGAAGGTGAAGTTGCCAAACTGGAAGTGGGTACACCATTAAAAATTAGCTTGGGTGCTGTAGAAGGAGCTGAGCTAGATGCCAAATTACGATTCATTGCTCCAAAAGGAATTGAAGAAACAGGTGCGGTACAGTTTAAGATCGAAGGAGATGTAGAAGTTAAGGACGATGTGTTTATTAGAGCTGGATACAGTGCGAACGCTTCATTGGTCTTGGAGAAAAAAGATGATGTTTTGGTAATACCGGAAGCATTGTTGCAGTTCGATAAAAAGACGGATGAACCCTTTGTAGAAGTTGAAACGGGTAATCAGGAGTTTGAGAGAAAGGATATTGAAATCGGGATTTCGGACGGTGTAAACGTTGAAATCGTTTCAGGATTAACAGAGTCTGATAAAGTGAAAGTTTGGAGTAAAACAGAGCCTATTAAAAAAGGAGAAGACGAAGAGGAAGAGGCAGATAAAGAAGAGTAACAATCATCAATCATAATCAAAAAATCACAAAATGAATTTTAAACTAACAGCATTACTGCTTCTCTTTTCTATTGGGGCGGTTAGCGCACAGCAGAAAAATTGGACGCTGCAGGAATGCGTAGAGTATGCGGTAGAACACAACCTTTCTGTTGAACAATACGAACTTGATCTCCAGAATGTACAAATAGATAAGTCGGACGCAGTTGGTGCAATGCTTCCGGCCTTAAACTCTTCGGCAAGTGTAACAGGTAGTACAGGGCTTTCGTTTGACCCAACTACCAATCAACCGGTGACGACTACAATATTGTCTGCGAATGGTGGGTTAACATCCTCTTTAACACTTTTTGATGGATTAAGAAACCTTCATCGTCTTAATCGTGCAAAGCTAAATGCAATATCTAATCAATATCGCTTAGATGACCTTAAAGATGATATTAGGTTAAGCGTAGCGAATGCCTATTTGCAAATTCTTTCAAATAAAGAAACTTTAAAAGTGTTCGAGGCTCAGTCTGCAGTAACCGAACAGGATTTAAAGAAATCAAAAGAATTGGTAGATGCGGGAGTGATTCCTAATGGAGATTTACTGGAAATAGAAGCAACGGCCGCAAACCTTGAACAACAGATAGTGAATACGCAGAATCAGGTTTTGATTTCTCGTATTAACTTGGCGCAATTGCTTCAGATTACAGATTATGAGAATTTTGATGTGTTGGATGCTGATTTTGAAGTGCCACCGTCCGAAGTACAGTCTAAATCTCCAAAAGAAATTTTTGCAGAAGCCTTGTCTTTCAGGAACGATATAAAATTTTCACAGTCTAATATAGATTTGGCCAAGAAAGATTTGGATATTGCCAAAGGTGCAATATACCCTACCTTGGGAGCCTTCTTTAATTACAATACCAGATATTCGGATCAAGGCGGATTTGATAGTTCCTCAGGGACGGTTGTTCCCGCGGAAAGCTTTGTGAACCAATTGTGGATTAATGATGGTATTTCATATGGCGCAAGGTTAGATATTCCCATTTTCAATGGTTTTTCCGTTAAAAATAATATTAAGCGTTCTAAAATAAATGTAGAGAAGGCACAGTTGCAGATGGAGCAAGACAAGTTGGATCTGGAGACAAGTATCAATCAAGCTTATGTAGATGTAAAGAGCTTCTCAAAAGCATATGATGCAGCTCAAAAAACTTTGGATGCACGGCGTTTGGCATATGATTATTCCAAAGAACGTTATGATGTAGGGCTTATGAATGCTTTTGATTTCAGTCAGGCGCAATCTCGGGTAGATAATGCGGAAGCAGAATTGATAAGAACCAAGTACGATTATATTTTCAGGTTAAAAGTTCTTGAGTTCTATTTTGGGCTTCCTTTGGAATTGAAATAGAAGTAAATTATAAAATGTAATTTGAAACCTGTTCGGTGTAAAACCGAGCAGGTTTTTTTATGTGTAAGTTTTAATCTTCTCATGTATCTTTGCAGCCTTATGAGCATAATCTTAAATTTAGAAACGGCAACAACCAACTGTTCGGTAAGTATTGCTAAAGAAGGGCGTATTTTGACAATTAAAGAGCATGATACGCCTAATTATTCGCATGCGGAGCAATTACATATTTTCATTCAAGAAGTGCTGAAGGAAGTGAATATAGATATTTCTGAATTGGATGCAATTGCCGTGAGTAAAGGCCCAGGCTCCTACACGGGTTTGCGCATAGGGGTTTCTGCAGCTAAAGGACTATGTTTTGCTTTGGATATTCCTTTAATCTCTATTGCTACGCTTGGTAGCATGGCAGAACAAGTTACATCTAGTGAAATAGATTATATCATTCCCGTTTTAGATGCGCGCCGTATGGAGGTGTATTCTGCCGTATTTAACTCGGATAAAGATGAGGTGAGAGCTACAGAGGCAGAAATTATAGATGAAAATTCTTTCGGTGAGTTTTTAGAAAAAGGAAAAGTAATTTTAATAGGGAATGGAGCAGAAAAATGCAAGACCATAGTATCACATCCTAATCTGAGTTTTGATGTCTCAGTTGTGCCCTCCGCCAATGAAATGGCCCAGCTATCATATAAAAAGTTCAAAGCGGACCACTTTGAAGACGTGGCCTACTTTGAACCTTATTATTTAAAAGATTTTATTCTTCAGCAGAAGAAAAAAATGTAATCTGTTTAATTATCGATTTTTGCTTTTAAAGCTTCTCCTTTTACATGTACATCGCGCTGTGGGAAAGGAATTTCAATCTCAGCTTCGTCAAACCTTCTTTTTATTTCTTCAATGATAAAGAAGTGAGCTGCCCAAAAAACGGAGTTCTCTGCCCAGAACCGTAAACTAAGGTTAACGGAACTATCGCCTAAAGCATCAACATAAACTTCTGGCGCAGGGTCCTTAAGTACGTTCTCGTTCTTTTGACAGATATCTAGCATAATATCTTTTGCTGCCTTAATATTGGAACTATAACCAATGCCTACTTTTATATTATCTCTACGTGTGGGCATGGCGCTGTAGTTTACAACATTGTTATTAGATAGTTGCCCATTGGGAATAATAGCAAGTTGGTTTCCGAAGGTGTTTACCTTAGTGTAGAAAATTGTTATTTCCTTCACGGAACCATCTACTCCTTGAGCTGATATCCAATCGCCAATTTTAAAAGGTTTAAAAAGAAGAATAAGGACACCGCCTGCAAAATTTGAAAGTGAACCCTGTAAGGCAAGACCAATGGCCAAACCGGCAGCACCAATGATAGCAATAAGTGAAGATGATTTAACTCCCAACTGGGTAATCACCAAAACAAAAAGTAATACTTTGAGCGCTATATTTATAAAACTCTGTAAAAAACTTTCTAGGGCAAGGTCGTAATCTTTCTTTTCAAAGAATTTACGGACCATTTTGTTTAGAAAACGGACTATCCATAGCCCTACGAATAGTATAATTAATGCCATAATAAGGTCTGGTAAAATCTCCCATGTCCATTCTATGGCTTTGTCTATATGTTCTTGGTAATCTGTAAATTTTTCCATGGCTTTATTTTTGTAAGGGCGCAACTTACTAAATACGGCAGGGGCAATCAAATTGAAATCATTAAACTAATGTTAATCCAAGGTGTATAGCCTAAATGGGTCAACACTTTGTTCGTATGTGATCAAAATGGTGGTGTGCCTACAGTTTTGGTTTTTAAAAGTGATAACATTCTTGATTATTGTGAAACATAAAAAAAGCGCTGCAACAAGGTTGCAACGCTCTATTTTTTGCGTGTTTACGTTTAGTTTACTTCAAAAGTAATCTTTACGTTTACGCGGTAATTATCCATTTTTCCGTCGGTAACTGTGGCACTTTGCTCGTTAATATAAACGGATTTAATATTCTTAACTGATTTAGAAGCTTGGGCAACCGCTTGTTTGGTTGCATCTTCCCAACTTTTATCAGAATTTGCCAATACTTCTATAACTTTTAAAACTGCCATAATATTTTGTTTTTATGATTCGTTTCAAATTACGAAAATATCGGTCAGGTTTATTGATTCTAAACCTGTAAAAATTAGTTCATTAACCGTTTACGGCAACTACCTCGTTCACTTTGTCTCCCATCATATTTTTAAGCATCGTTTCAATACCATTCTTTAAAGTGAAGGTAGACGAAGGACAACCGCTACAGGCACCTTGTAAAATAACGTTTACCGTTTTGCTGTTCTCTTCGTAAGATTGAAAAAGAATGTTACCACCATCACTGGCAACAGCAGGCTTTACGTATTCTTCAAGAATATCTACAATCTGCTGAGAGGTGTCGTCCAAATCTGCAGCTGGTTGGCTTGGCGTAGTACCATCACCTAAGGGCGTTTCTTTTGCTTTGGCAATTGCGCTTTCGGATACAGCTTCGTTGCCATCGGCAAGGTATTCTCGTATGTGTTCGCGTAATTGCATCGTAACATCTTCCCATTCCGCAACGTCATATTTACTAACAGAAACGTAATTCATATCAAAGAAAACCTCTTTTACGAACGGAAAGTTAAATAGTTGTTTCGCTAACTCCGAATTTTTGGCTTCGTCTATATTCTTAAATTCAAAAGCAGCGGGTACAATAGGTTTGTTGGCAACAAATTTCATTACAGATGGGTTAGGGGTTACCTCTGCATAAACTGTAATTGCCACTTTTTTAGAAGTTTCTTCTACTTCATTTACAATAGGTTCATCTGCATTTAGATAATCTACAAGTTGCTGGGCGACTTCATCTTTTACATCGTCCCAGGCAACTATATCATAGCGCTCAAGACCAATAAAGTTTCCAGAGATGTATACCGTCTTAATAAATGGTAGGTAAAAAAGCTGTTGTGCCAAAGGTGAATTTTTGGCCTCATCTATGTTTTTGAACTCGTAGTTCTTGTTTTTGGTTAAAAAATGATTCGTCTCGAATTTCAGAATCGCAGGGTTGTTGGTTTTAACAACCGTAATTGTATACTCCTTCATGGTGTCAAAATTTTTGTAAAAATACAACCTATTTTCGAACAGTCCGTATTGATTTGACTATATAATAATGTTACGTTTCATCCGTTATATCTTATATTTAACCGATCAATCAATTATCCTCTATATCAAACAGATGAAATATCGTTTACTGCTCTTGCTTGCATCCCTTGGCTTTGCATTTCAATCTACGGCACAAGAGGGTATTCCCGTGTATTTTGATTATTTAGCCGATAACTATTACCTCGTTTATCCGTCAATGGCCGGTATTAGTGAGGGTGGAAAAATAAGGGCCACAGCAAGAATGCAATGGTTTAATGTAGATGATGCACCCAATTTACAGACTATAAACGCCAATTTTAGAATAGGTGAAAGTAATAGTGGGGTGGGAGCTATCATTTTTAACGATGCAAATGGCTATCACGCACAAACTGGTGTAAAACTAACTTATGCACACCACCTTAAGCTTGGTGGAGATGGGCGGACATTAAATCAGTTTTCTTTTGGATTGAGCCCAACATATTTGCAAAGTAGTTTGGATGAAACCGAATTTCGTTCTGCAACAGTAGATAATGCTTTAATAGGAAGTAAGATTAGCGAGGGTTATTTTAATATGGACCTAGGTTTTTCTTATAATATCATGGAGTTTTATGCCCATTTTGCAGTAAACAACCTTTTGAGCAGCAAACGAAATTTATATCGTTTTGGAAGACAAGACCCTGACAATGTTCCTGTGATAGATAATTTACGACGGTATTTGTTTTCGGTAGGTTATATTTTTGGAAAGCAAGAATGGCAATTGGAGCCTTCTGTATTATTTCAGATGAGCGAGTTTACGGAAGAAAAGTCTATTGACCTTAATGCAAAAGTTTATAAAGATGTAGATTTTGGTCGTATTTGGGGTGGGTTATCCTATAGAAGAAGTTTTGAAGGTGCACAGTTTGCTACTTCAGATAGTTTTGGCGAACAACGTTTGCAATTGTTTACTCCAATCGTAGGCGCTAATATTGGAAACTTTATGGTTTCATATAATTATTCATACCAGTCAGGAGATATTCGTTTTGATAGCGGTGGATTTCACCAAATAACATTAGGATACGATTTTGGTCAAAAAGAACGTAAGTATGATTGTTATTGCCCAGCAGCTCAATAATGTCGTAAAACATGGCCAGATAAAACAAAAAGCATCCCGATGAATCAGGATGCTTTTTGTTTGAGAATATGTAAAGATTACTCTTCCCACTTATAATCTTTTTTAGTCGCTTGCTTTTTGATAGCCTCTAGCATGGCATTTTCCAATTCTCCTTTTTCTCCATCTTTTTGTTTTTCGGCAATGAACTGCTCCCGTTTTGCGTTCAATGCTTGAATCTCGTTTTGAATTTTGCTTCGGTCTGATTTCTTTTCTTGAATATAAGACTCCATTTCGGCCTTTGTCTTTCCCTTTAATTCTTTAGGAAGCTCATCTTTTTCTATCATGGCAATATCAAAAGTGGCATCATCAGATGCATCTACTAAGTCCCATTTCTTGTTGTTATAAAGTCTAGAACTTTTACTCACCGCTCTTTTTACCGCAACCACTTCTTCTAATTCATAAGCGTTGGAATCTTGAGTACGTTGTTGTTCCATCTTGGCACTACCCAAAGCACCGTAAGAAACATAAGTCTGGTTCAATTTTGAGTTTAGTTGAATAATTACATCATCATAAGGCGTGTCAATATGAACCACCTTTCTATTATGGTCAATAGCTATATATTCACCTCCTGTTAAGGTAGCACCATTTTTCCAATCAGAATTAATGCCTTGTTCGTAGTTTCCACAGAAAATGGTATTCACAACAATGTCTTTCTCTTTTGCATTAGTTACTGCGTCTTTATAGTTTAATTTTCCTTGTGTAAAAGGTTCGTTACCAGCAATGAAAATCATTTTAAGGTTATCTGGGTTGTCTCCCCAATTCAATTGCTTTAATGAGGTGTGAATTACTTCGCCACAAAATTCCTCTCCACCATTAGTTGTTAATGAAAAGAGTTTCTCTGAGATATCATCCAAATCTCCACTAAAATTCAATACTTGCTGAATGTAACCTTCTCTGGAAGATAAATTGTCGTTGCCATATTGATACAGTGCAATTTGCAGTTCCGGTCTTTCTTCATTTCCACACTTGGCATAGGTGAACTTGTTTACAATATCCCAAAGTTGAGATTTTGCCTGGTTGATGAGTCCATCCATACTGTTACTGGTGTCTAGGAGCAAAGCAATTTTTACGGTGTTGTTTTTTGGTTTTTCGTCATTTATGGGCGAAAATACTTGGGCAAGTACGGGTTCAGCTGTTGTTTTTTTAGGTTTCAGCTCGCAACCGTACATACTGGTGATGGCAAATGACATACATAGTAATCCTAAAATCTGTCGTGTGTTTTTCATAATTTTTTTGTTTAAAGCTCTATTGAGAGGTTATGAATTCGTTTCTATCATTTTGTTGATGAGGTAAAAGTAGAAGCAACTTAGTTCTTGTAAAACCTGTTTTGAGGGAACTGGCGTTTTGAAAGAGGGAACGTTCCTTTTGAGTGTGTGAAGCCGTTAAAACAATTCTTTTTTTGAAGGTTTAGTGAGAAATGAGGTTTTTTAGTGCCGCATAATTCAACTAAGTTTACGTTGTGCAAATAATCAAATGATATCAATTCGCTACATATTGTTTTTCCTATTTCTAGGATGCTCCACAATGAGTTTGTGGGCGCAAAGAGAGGTGCGCAGCAGTAAAATGTCCAAGCCAAAAAACAACCTGCATCAGGTTTATTTAGATTCGGCAAATACGTACAAGCAGAGTAATATTGAAAGAAGCATTGATTATATTACCAATTCCATTGCGGTACTTGGGAAGCAAGCAGATAAGAAGTCGCTTTCGGAATCTTTAGTGGCGTTGGGCGAAGTATATCGATATCATAGTCAATATGATTTGGCGATTACCAATTATAAAGATGCGCTGGAAGCTCATAAATCAACCCGTACTACACTTCTTTTGGCCGAAGTGTATATACTGAACAAACAGTTCTCGGAAGCCGAGAAAGAGTTGAGTCCATTGCTGAAGATAGAAGGTTTGGAACCTTATCAAAAAGTACGATTAAACGAAAGTTTGGGTGATTCCTATAGGGGCTTGGGACTTATTGGAAAAGCAGTGGCTTTTTATGAAGAAGGAATCTTGGTCGCCAGAAAAAACCAAATTACACCCAAGTTGGCCGATTTAAACTCTAAGATAGCCGACACCTATGCCCAGGATGATAAATTGGTAGAAGCAAGTGCATATTACAAGAGTTCATTAAAGCTTACGGAAGGGCTTGAGCCAAAACGTGCTGTTCAGGAAAAAGAAAAAGTAGCTGATTTTTATAACCAGAAAAGTCAGTACGGTGCCGAGATTGAATTACGTAAAAAAAGTCTTAATGAATTAAAGACGCTTCCTCAGGGTAGAACTAGTAAAGGAGAGGCAAGAGGCGACTTTGATTCCATTACTTCACAACGAATCAATTACAAAATAGCAAATGCCTATATAGCACAAGATAAGTATGATGAGGCAATCCCTTATCTAAAAGAAAGTATAGAAGAAGCCGGTTCTGAAGATGATTTGGTGGTTCAGAAAGATGCAACCCGAAAACTTTCTGAGGTGTTTGAATATAAGGGCGATTACCCTAAAGCTTTTGAAACCTATAGAGATTACGTGTCTTTGGTAGATACGCTATATGTTCGCAAAGAACAGGAGATATCACGAGCGGCACGATTTAACCGTGAGATATCTTCAAAACAAAATCGCATTTCAGGTTTAGAACAAGAACGGGAGTTGTCACAAAGTAAGTATGATCTGGCATTGACGGAACAGCAATTAATTCAAGAAAACAACAAGCGTCAAAAATGGATTATCTATTCGCTTATTTTTGGAATGATATTACTCGGTTTGGCTGCATTTTTCTTTTACCGTAGTAATCAGCAACAAAAATTGGCCAATAACCTTTTGGCTTTAAAATCGTTGCGATCACAGATGAATCCGCATTTTATATTTAATGCACTAAACTCTGTAAATAATTATATAGCTAAGAGCGATGAACGCAGTGCTAACAGGTTTTTAAGTGAGTTTTCAACTCTTATGCGTTCAGTATTAGAAAACTCAGAGGAAGATTTTATTCCGCTTACCAAAGAATTAGAACAACTCGAACTGTACGTAAAGTTGGAACATTCTCGTTTTCCGGATAAGTTTGATTATGAATTGAATGTCGATAGGAATATTGATATTTCATCCTTTGAAATTCCGCCGATGTTACTTCAGCCTTATATTGAAAATGCGATTTGGCACGGACTTCGATACAAAGAAGAAAAAGGACTTTTGAAAATTAATGTACAACCAAAGGGAAGAACATCCATAGAAATAACGATTACAGATAATGGTATTGGAAGAAAGAAATCATCTCAACTAAAGACCCAAAACCAAAAGAAGCAAAAATCCAAAGGAATGGGTAACATTCAAAAACGGATTGCTATTCTAAACGATATGTATAAAAATAAGGTAGATGTAGCTATTTCTGACTTATCTGCAGATGGTTCAGGTACGAAAGTGCTGTTCGTTTTGAGAAAAGACTAATGAGGTTCGGTTCCAACTAAAAAATCCTACTATGAAATTAAATGCCATACTTGTTGAAGACGAAGCCAATAGCCGCGAAATACTCCGTAATTATCTGTCAAAATATTGTGCTGATGTAAAGTTGGTAGGTGAAGCTGCATCCATTCAAGAAGGATTGGAGCTTATTAAAAAGCATGATTTGGACCTTGTGTTTTTAGATGTAGAGATGCCCTTTGGCAATGCTTTTGATTTACTGGACCAATTACCGGACCGTACTTTTGAAACTGTTTTTGTAACGGCGTATAATCAATATGCTATGGACGCTTTAAATAATCATGCGGCCTACTATCTCATGAAACCTATAAATATTGATGAGCTTATAAAAGCGGTAAGTTATGTTCAAGAGATTAAACAAAAAGAAAATGAACTAGAACATAAGGTTTTGCAGCCCAAATTAAAATCTATTCAAGGAAAGATAACCTTACCACAACAAGACGGTTTTCAGGTGTTGAATGTAGCGGATATTCTCTATTGCAAAGCAGATGATAATTATACTGAAATCTATCTGGAAAATAAGAAGATACTAGTAAGCAAGACGCTGAAATATTTTGAAGAAGCATTGGCTAGCTTTTCGTTTGCCCGTATTCACAAATCCTATTTGGTAAATGTAAACGAGATAGTGAAGTATAGAAAAGGAAAAGGAGGTAGTGTAGTAGTTTCAAATGGAAAGGAACTATTGGTCTCCGCATCCAAAAAGAAAGACTTGTTGGCCTATTTTTAGAATCTATTAATGATAAAGAACTATGATAAAAACAATTAAAGGCAAGACGCCGCAATTTGGTGATGATTGTTTCATTGCAGAAAACGCAACAATTGTTGGAGATGTAAGCATGGGAGACCAATGTAGTATTTGGTATAATGCCGTGCTTAGAGGAGATGTGCATTTTATTAAAATGGGAAATAAAGTTAACGTGCAAGATGGTGCTATTGTACATTGTACCTATCAGAAATCGCCCACTACTATTGGTAATAATGTTTCTATTGGTCATAATGCCATAGTTCACGGCTGTACGTTGAAAGATAATGTATTAGTAGGTATGGGAAGTATTATTATGGATGATTGTATAGTAGAGAGTAACAGCATCATTGCCGCTGGAGCTGTAGTTACAAAAGGAACTTATGTGCCTTCAGGAAGTGTTTTTGCCGGTACACCTGCTAAAAAGATAAAAGACATTAGCCCTGAACTGAGTTCTGGCGAGATAGATCGTATTGCTGATAATTATGTGATGTATTCTGGTTGGTTTAAAGAGTAAAAGCCGTACTTGGGACTTGAACTAAATTTGTTATTTTTGCACGCATTAAAAATTGAAAAGAATGAACGCATATATATTTCCCGGACAAGGAGCACAGTTTGTAGGTATGGGCTTGGACCTATACGAAAAGTACCCATTGGCTAAAGAGCTATTTGAAAAAGCCAATGAAATTCTTGGATTTTCTATTACCGATATTATGTTTCAGGGTACACCTGAAGATTTAAAACAAACTAAAGTTACGCAACCGGCTATTTTCTTGCATTCGGTTATTTTGAGTAAGGTAATGGGAGATAGCTTTAAGCCAGATATGGTAGCAGGTCATTCATTAGGTGAATTTTCGGCATTGGTAGCCAATGGAACCTTGGGTTTTGAAGATGGATTAAAATTGGTTTCTCAACGTGCCTTGGCCATGCAGAAAGCCTGTGAACTTCAACCGAGTACAATGGCTGCAGTTTTAGGATTGGAAGATGCTATCGTAGAAAAAATATGTGCAAAAACACCTGGGGTGGTTGTCGCAGCAAATTATAATTGCCCAGGACAGTTGGTGATTTCTGGTGAAGTAGAAGCTATAGAAGCAGCCTGTGTAAACATGAAAGAAGCCGGAGCAAGAAGAGCGTTGGTGCTTCCGGTGGGAGGTGCATTTCACTCCCCTTTAATGGAGCCTGCTCGCGAAGAATTGGCAGCGGCAATAGAGAACACTACTTTCTCAACACCCAATTGTCCCGTATATCAAAATGTAACTACGGTTGCAGTGACAGATGCGGCAGAAATCCAAAAGAATCTTATTTCTCAATTGACCGCTCCCGTAAAATGGACACAAAGTGTGGAAAACATGGTAAAAGACGGCGCTTCCTTGTTTATAGAGGTTGGCCCAGGAAAAGTGTTGCAAGGCTTAGTTAGAAAGATAGCACCTGAAGCAAAAAGTCAATCGGCAGATATCCCAAGTTGATGTTTATTCCGTATATCATGTAGTTCGTCCATAAAACCTTGATTTAACCCCAAATTTACGGTTGCGGACGATTTTTTTAGTAATATTGACGCCCATTTAACCACGACCTACTTTATTTGCTGTGAATTGAATTTTTGTTCAAAGGACAGTTATGAAATTGAAAAAGAAAAAAGCTCGCTTTGCCCATAGTATGAGAGCACATGGCAAAATCGTTCTATTGTTGCTTTTAGTTTTGGGTGTTGGCTTTGTTGCTAATGCTCAGGTTGTTTCTCTATCCACTTCGGCAACCAATGTCACGGAAGGAGGAGCAAATCCGACCTTTACTATTTCTAGGAATTCAAATCCTGCAACGACTAATACAGTTACGTACAGCGTAACAGGGACTACAACCTCTGGACAGGATTTTACAGCACTCGGAGGAACAGTTGCTTTGAACTTTTTTATTCCATCTGTTACTACTACAATAAATATTACGGATGATAATTTGGTTGAAAACCTCGAGACTATAATTATCACTTTGCAGACTGCAACTGGTGGAGCTACCATAAACAACGGGGCTAGAATAGCGACCTTTAATATTACAGATAATGATACAGGTACGTTTACTTTAAGTAGAACACCCGCAACTCTTGCTGAAGATGCTGCGGGTACAGCAACCTTTACACTTTCTCTTGATAAGGTAAATGCTACTGGAGCGAATGTTACCGTTCCCTATAATTTTAATGCGGCAGGAGCAAATCAGGGTACAGCAACCTACGGTACAGATTATACGGCACCTGGCGCAGTAAGTGGTAATTTAACTTTTGCGAACGGAACCAATACAGCTCAAGTATTGGTGGTAGACCCAACCCCGGATACAACACCAGAGTCGGATGAAACGATTATTTTAACCTTAGGTAACCCAAGTAACAACACTAAGTTCAACTATACCCAAATGCCAGTCGCTCAGCGAACGGTAACGATTATAGATAATGATTGTGCTGCAGGAGATGCTGCACCAACTATAAACGGAAGGGCAAATACAGTTTGTAATCCTCCAACGGCCTCCGTTAATCTAAATACTTACGTAGTAGGTGGTGCTGGTGGTGCGCCCGCAGGAAGCTCACTACGCTGGAGTGACACGGCCAATCCAACTACAGAAGGAGCTTTAAGGGCTGCTACAATAACGGCTTCTGGTACATATCACGCTGTATATTGGGCAGATGATAACTCTTGTTTTACGGGTAGTAATCCTGTTACTATAACGTTTAGTACACCGCCATCTGCAGGCACCGTAACTACGCCATCAGATGCATGTAACAATGCTAATGATGACTTTGGACCTACACGTATTCCTTTGAATTCATTAATTACCGGTAACGATCCTGGTACTTGGGCCTATACTTCCGGTCCGGCAACGGTTAATCCTACAGGAGCGAATAATCAAGTGAATTTTAGGGGGCAGCCAGAAGGTGCCTATGTATACACATTTACGACTACTGGAGCAGTTGCTCCTTGTGTAAACGAATCAAAATCAGTAACTATTAAAGTTGTAGACTGCAATAATTGCGCCGCTAAAGTAGCGCCAAGTTTAGATACATCTGTTCAAAGAACCTTTTGTGACGACATTACCACTTCTTTAAATGATTATATATCAGGAAATCCCCCTACTGGTACCGTATTACGTTGGGCATTGGACCCCGATGATCCGATAGGAAACCCTGTTCCTGCAAATCGAATAAATGACCCGTTGCCAGGCTCTTACTATGCATATTATTATGATGGAGCAGATAATTGTGCGGGGCCTACATTGACAATATCATTAGAACAGAATGAGACGCCCGAAATTCTTGGTACTCCATCAGGAGATAGCAGGTGCGGACCAGGAAGGGTGGTACTGAGAGCTACAGCTACTCAAAATGCTACCATTAATTGGTTTAACCGCGCAACGGGAGGTTCTCCCATAGGAACTGGAGCTAGTTTTACGATTAATAATTTAGCAAGTACTACTACGTATTATGTAGAGGCAGAAGCCAATGGTTGTACTTCATCTCCAAGAGTACAGGTTGAGGCAGTTGTTTTTCCTCCTGTCACCGCAGGAAACCCGGAAAATGCATCTTCCTGTAATGATGCCACATTTGGCACTACCACTTTAGATTTGGATACGACTTTTGCCGATACTGCTAGTGCAGGTAATTGGGCTTGGTCCTCAGGTCCTGCCAATGCAACCATTAATGGTGAGAATGTGGTGGATTTTCAAGGTTTGCCAAATGGTACGTATGTGTTTGCATATACCACAACAGGTGCTCAAGAGCCCTGTGTTAATGAAACAGCTGAGGTTACTATCGCTGTAAGTAGTTGTGATACGGATGATGATGGAGATGGATTGTTAGGTGGTCTAGAAGCTATATTGGGTACGGATCCCAATAACCCTGATTCAGACGAAGATGGTATTAATGACGGAATTGAAGTTGGTGATGATACTGCCAATCCACTAGACGGAGATGGAGATGGTATAATAGATGCTTTAGATTCCAATGTTTTGGATACAGATAGTGACGGTGTAGTAGATCAATTAGATCCAGGTAACGAAAACGCTTGTATTCCAGATAATTCCAACGGACTTTGTGATACCGATGGTGATGGTATTACGGACGGACAAGAGGAAGCGGATGGCACCAATCCTCTAGATGCTTGTGATCCTGATATCAATAATGGGAACTGCGACCCAACCCCTATAGATCTTGAGGTGCTAAAAACAGTAGATAAGGCGGAAGCCATTGCTGGTGATGAGGTTATTTTTACTATTAGTGTGAACAACCTTTCTAACCGAGTGGGTCGTAATGTTATTATAGGCGAAATGTTGGAAACAGGTTTTCAATACAAAGCCCATAATGCTACGGATGGTAGCTATGATTTAGCCACGGGAGAATGGACAATAGCTGAGATCCCTGCGGGTGGTACGGTTACTCTAACCATTACGGTTGATGTGCTGGAAGGCGGTCCCTATACCAATATAGCCGAATTGTTACAATCGTTCCCGGTAGACGAAAACCCTGCTAATGACAGCTCGGAGGTTACTTTAAATATTGATTTGCCTGAAGGGATAGATTTAGTGTTGGAGAAATTGGCTAGAATCGTAAAAGAGGAAGATACTTTGGGAATTCAACATCCTTTTGCTGATTTAAAAAGTGTAAACCCATTGGTTGGGCAGGAAGTTATTTTCACTATAAAAGTTACGAATAAATCGAATGAAGATGCGGTTTCTAATATTCAGGTTCTTGATTCTATATCTTCGATAGAAGATAGTGATTTTGTGTTCATAAGTGGAATAGCTGATAAAGGAGATTACACACCTGAAACAGGAATTTGGCTGATACCAGAACTGATTA
The DNA here is from genome assembly GCF_015330165.1 of Zobellia roscoffensis. Lineage (NCBI taxonomy): Bacteria > Pseudomonadati > Bacteroidota > Flavobacteriia > Flavobacteriales > Flavobacteriaceae > Zobellia > Zobellia roscoffensis. The sequence goes on along the minus strand of NZ_JADDXT010000002.1, from coordinate 649,081 downwards.
AAAATGAAGTTGCTACACTTGAAATTAGGGTGCAATTTCCAGTCGTGGATGATTTTCAAAACACAGCAGAAATTATTCGTTCCTCTCCTGTTGATAGCGAAGGTAAGTATGATAATAATAAAGCTACGGTAGATGTAAAGATTTGGGAAAGGACGGATGCGGAATTAGGAATCATTTTCAATCAATTCTCGCCAAACAATGACGGTACAAATGATGTGCTTAAAATAAATAAGGAACATGAGTCTGGTACGATAGACCTTGTCTACGATATCAAAATTTTCAATAGATACGGAAAGGTGGTTTTTGAAGGTGATCAAATGACCGATGAGGTTATTTGGGATGGAACATGGGAAGGTAAACAAGCACCGGACGGTACTTATTTCTATGTTTTGAACGTCAATTTACAAGAAGGAGAAACAGTAGAAGGTTTTGAAACCAATACCACTAAAAAAGGCTGGATTCAGCTTATAAGATAATACGGATAATGCAGTATAGAACACTAAAATCCTTTTACGGTTACATCTGTTTGCTTATAGGTGTATTGTTCATTTCGGCAAATGGTTTTGCTCAAAAAGAACCGCAGTATACACAGTATATGTACAATATTGGTAGTTTTAACCCCGGTTACGTAGGTTCGGTTCAGAATCCTGAAATAGCTGCTGCATATCGTGCACAATGGCTAGATGTAGATGGTTCGCCACGCACCATTCGTTTGGGTACGAACATACCTTTTTCAAATGAGATGACGGGTATGGGCTTTAACATAATTAGCGACCAATTGGGGCCGTCAACTCAGACGTATGTAGAATTGGCCTATTCATATCAGTTTAATGTTTCGGACAATACAAAACTTTCATTTGGTATGGATGCTGGTGGTTCATTTTTAAATGTAGATTTTTCAAAAGGTACGTTTGAAAATCCTGGAGAGCCTATCTTAGGACGTGAGACTATTTCAAAATTCTACCCTACTATTGGAGCGGGTTTGTTTTTGTATGAAGACGATATCTGGTATTTAGGGGCGTCTATTCCTAACTTTTTAACGGATGGAATTTATAATGATGATGTAGCCACGATTATAGAAGATAAAATGCAGTTCAATTTTATAGGGGGCTATGTTTTTGATGTCTCAGAAACCTTGAAATTTAAACCAGCATTTTTAATTAATTACATTAATGGTTCACCGGTAAATACTAACCTTAGTGCTAACTTTATGTTTAACGATAAGTTTACCATGGGGGCATCGTATCGGTTAGGAAGTGCGGTTAGCGGTTTGGTAGGTTTTCACATAACCAATGGCAGTTTTGTTGGATACTCGTATGATTACAACACGAATCCGTTAGGAGAATTCAGTAGTGGTTCGCATGAAGTAATTCTTAAGTTTTATTTAGGTAGAGGAGATGGTTCAAGCGGAAGTAATAAGAGCTTGAAAGGGAAGCCAAAACAAATAGATACGCCAAGATTTTTCTAATATTAGACTATGAAATTCAGAATCTTCATATTACTTTTTATATGGGTTGTAGCACCGTCTTTCGGTCAAGAAATGACATCCAAAGGTGATAAGTTATTTTATAGCTACGCTTATGATGATGCTATTGTTGAGTATAATAAGCAAATGCAACAGGGTAAGTTTATTACCAATCACCAACTCCTGAATTTAGCGGATTCTTACTTTAAGACCGGTGAATACAATAAGGCCTCTAAGTTATATCTTGATATCAATAAGAACGATACCATTATGTCTGCCCATCGTTTTAACAAGATGTTGCAGAGTTTGGCTAAAATTTCAGAGCAAGAAAGAGTTAAGGCCTTTCTGAAATCTAAGAGTAATATACTGGAAAGTGAATTGGTAGAGAACGCTGGATTTAATTATCTATTATTGGATAAAACAGAAACCGAATCCGCTGGGTTCTTTATTTTTACACTTAACGGAAATAGTGAGTTTTCGGATTTTTCACCTGCTTTTCATGATGATAAGTTGTTATTCAGTAGTGGAAGAAAGAATAAATCAAAACGTATTTATGGGCCTTCTGGGGAGTCGTATTTAGATATTTACGAAGCTGATATTGAAAAGGGAGGAAACATAAACAATGTTAATGTTTATAAAGGAGTTCCTGATTCGCCTTACCATAAATCTACTCCGTATTACTCTAGCACTAACGGAGGTACCTACTATGTGCTTTCCAATGCTAATGGTAAAAACCTAGCTTTTGATGAAAAAGGGAAGAATGCACTGTCCATTGGTATGGCATATGAAGGAGGTCTTTTTAGATTCTTACTAAAAGATTTAAGTACTTCGTTTTATTATCCTTTTTATGACGAAGCGAGCGAGCGGTTATATTTTGCGGCTAATTTTGATGACAGCTATGGAGGTACAGATTTATATTATGTAGTGACCAATAATGGGCAGGTGATGTCAGAACCCATCAATATGGGACCTAGAATCAATACGCCAGGAAACGAGATAGCGCCGTTTGTATATGATAATAGTCTTTTCTTTTCTTCCGATGTTTTTTACGGCCTAGGCGGTATGGATGTTTATCGTAGTAACATGCAACCGGACAATACCTTGAGTATTCCTGTGAATTTAGGAGAAGGAATCAATTCAAAATATGATGAATTCGGGTTTATTATTCGCCCCGGTGAAGGCCATGAATTAATGGGGTATTTTTCTTCAAATAGACCAGGAGGTAAGGGTAATGATGATATTTATGGTTTCAAAATAGCGAGCAAACCAGGTCCGCGTACACTAATATTTAAGGGAACTGTTGTGAAACCTCCATACGATACTCCTATTTCAGATGTTGAGGTAAAGGTATTTGATATTGATGGTAACGTCTTGAGTGAAATGATGACGAAAGCAGATGGTACCTATCAAGTAGAAATACCCTATACAGATGTAGTTTCCATGGAAATCGTAAAAGAGGGGTATTCTACTTTTAAACAAAGTTACAATCCCAAAGAATTGGAAGAATTGCTAAAAGCACCGGCACTGGTTGAATTAGTGTCTTTTGGTGATATTGTTGAAGAAAAAGAGGGTAAGAAAGTACTTGATTTAAATACATTCTTTTTTGAAACGGGAAGAAGCAACGTAACGATTGCAATGACTTCTGAACTGGATAAAGTAGTAGATGCTATCAAGAAATTTCCTAAACTTAAAATATCCATAGAAACCCATACGGATAGTAAGGGGGGAAGCAGCTCTAACAAACGAATTTCAGAGAAACGGTCAATGGCTATTAAGGATTATTTATTGACAAATGGAGTTCCTGATGCCAATATAAATAAAGTAGTAGGGTACGGAGAAGAAAAGATTGTAAATAACTGTACTAACGGAGTGTATTGTCTTGATTTTCTACACAAACAAAACTTAAGAACTCTATTTGTAATTGATAATTATGATGAGATTAATAAGTAAATAACATTTATTTAAATACTACCATCCAAAAATAATATACCGAAAAAAGGGCTAGAAATAGGATGCCCAAATAGGTCAAAGCTTGCAGCGGTCTCTTTGGTTTGTCTGCATCTGGAATTTCATCGCTCATTACATTTTTAAGGTTCATATAGCCTACGATGGGGGCCACTACAAAAGATACAAATGTAGCTAGGGCAACCAATTGGCCCATGTTAGATTTGAAGACACTAACAACTGTGAAATTCACACCGGCCAAAACTAACACGCCAATTGCGAAAATACTTTTATTGCCCGAAAGTTTTAAATCGGAAAATAAAAGGTCAATAATATCCAGGCTCACTCGTGCTAGGGCATCATGAGCTGTCATACACGTGCTGAACATAGTGGCAAATGCTGCAACGGCGATAAGAATATATGCCCAAGGACCTATATGTGTAGTGAATAACTGTACAATTTGGTCTGCGAATGTTATGGCATTTCCGCTTAATGTGGTATTTGTGCCATAGAGTGTCATACAGCCAATGGTAAGAAAGAAAATCGCTAGAAGAGAAGTTGTAAAGTACCCAACCTTAAATTCTTGTAGAGATTCGCGTAATGAAGGTTTAGGTTGTGTTTTCCATTTTTCAACACTCCATAAACTCACCCAACTAGAAGCTTCCACGGTTGTGGGCATCCACCCCATTAAACTAATAAGAAATAAGATGCCCATACTATCAAAAATAGTAGGGGAAGTAAAGTCTGCTACTTTTTCTACGGGCCCTTTAAAAATAACAACTACCGTAGTAACTAGTAAGGCCAAGAATAATATAGAAACCACAAATTTCAAAGAAACTTCCATGAAGCGGTATTTACCAATAATCAGCAGGAGACTTATAAAAGCAAAAAGAGCTAGTGAGATGTAATTGATATAAATTTCGGGTACCTGAAAAAGGTTGATGAACAGGCCTGCAGTTACCGTATACAAGGCCGCTAGAATAGTAAAAGTGGTGATTAGGGTGATAATTGCATAAAACCATAGATAACCTCTACCTCGGTTAAGATAGCCCTCTGTAAGGGTTTTTCCGGTAACGTTGGTATAGCGTACGCCAAACTCAAAAAACGGATACTTAAATATATTAGCCAAAAGGATAGGGATGGCCATGAGCCAACCATATTGAGCACCGGCTTTGGTTGAGAGGACCAAGTGAGATGTGCCTATAGCCATGCTGGCGAAAAGTAGGCCTGGGCCAAGATTTTTTAGAAGCACTTTTAATTTTGACACCTTAAAATGAATTTAGGCAACCAAAATAGGTTTTTTAAATGAAAAGGAAGTTTATTTTATTTCAACACGTTCGCCAAAAAACTTGGGTTGAGTGTTGAAAAGTAAATCAAGAAAAACCTTAACTCGCGCTAGATATTCCCGTAGTTGAACTTTTAGACCTTCTTTGCCACTAATGCCCGTTGCGTTGTAGCCAATAGCCTTTAAACCCTTTTTTTCGGCTAAGTAAATAGCTCTTTGGTTGTGAAACTCTTGTGAAATGACCGTAACGCTCTGAAGCCCAAAAACTTCTTTGGCTCTAACCATAGAATCTAGAGTCCTGAATCCGGCAAAATCCAGAAAAATTTTATCGGCAGGTATGCCGCCAGCTATAAGGTCTTTTTTAAACGTATTTGGTTCGTTGTAATAACGTGTGCCGTTGTCACCACTCACCAAGACAAAATCTATTTTTTTAGCTTTGAACAAATCTAGTGTCGCTTTTATACGATACGTGTAGTAAGGGTTGGGTAGGCCTCCAATCAGTTTTTTTGAAGTTCCAAGTACTAACCCCACTCTGTTTTTAGCAATTTCGCTGGTTGTAGAAAAAGTCTTGCCATCTGCAGATGAACTAATTATATAATCACATACTAGTATAAAGAGAATAAGGGCAACCAAAAATATTCCGCTAATTTTATAGTACCTTTTTCTCATATAATTAGTAACTGGCTATAAATATAAGTAAAAGGAAGTATGCAACTGCCTTCTATTAAATAAGCTCATTTAACTCTTTTTCCAACTTTTGGATTTCTGAATTCATAGAAAGGTAGCCACGTTGTGGTACCAATTCTAGTTTTGTTGCCATTTGGTTCGCTTCAAATAGGATATTACTCAATCGTATATTAAAGTTACGTGCTTTTTCATATTTCCTCCCGTCTGAATTGCCGTAGTACGAAGATTGAAACCGTTGTTTTAATTGATTAAGTTTTTCTACTAGTTTTTGCGAAGGATGAGTCAATTTGGGATTTTGATTATTGACTAATGTTTGCGTAAAATTCGAGGCCATATGATTGTGATTTTATGCAAAACAGAAACCGAATAGTGTTTTGCTAGGTTAGTGATATGATTTCGAGGTGTATAAAGTAACGTGAATAATATATAGTTACACAAGATTTTTCGATAATCGGCATGTTTTTTTTAGGTTGTATATCAAAAAATACGAGTTTTTTTCTATTCTACATACAGAGAATGGTAAGGTTTAGTGGTTGCTTTGTGGAGTTGAATAATTGATTGTTAATTAACAATATAAGTGATGATATTTATATTTATTATGTTTTAATTGTCATTTTTGTGTTTTTAATTACTAATTAAGTGTATTTCATCGATAAATTGGGTAAATCAGCCATTTTAAATTCCAGAGGTGGTTGAATTGGAATTAATCTCTTAGGTTTAATAAGAATTAACCCCACACATTCTTACTCTTTCTTTACTATTTAAGCTTGGATTTTAGTAGCTAGTTTGACCAAACCAACCTATTAAAAATGAAACAAGCCAAACCAAGTGTATGGAATGACGTCTTTGTCATTTCCAAACAGTACAGTTTACTCTTATTTCTTCCCCCGAACATCTCCCCCGTTATTTTTGTGGGCAGAATACTTCTGCCCAATTCTCTCCCCCATTTACTAGATTCTTTCCTGTTTTTTAATCGAATTATTAATGCCAGACAACCCTAGCACATTAGCTTATGAAAAAAATTACCTTCCTAACCACATTAGTTCTCTTTACCAATTTTACTTTCGGACAAACACCATGTGTGCCCATTAGTACGTTGAACTGTAACGAAATTGTATCTGCACTTCCTGTCAACCTTAGTTTTAATGGAACGGATGAAGGCATGCTCTCAACGGGCTTTACTATGGTTGCCCCCCCTTCTTTAAGGTTAAGTTCCGATGATCTAGGGGCAAATTCAGATGTTCCTGGTCTTTTAGCGGCTAATCTATCAGTTTCTGGAGGTTCTCTAAATATTACCGCTACCAACGGTATAAACTATAGTCAAACAACAGGTTCTCCTCAGAGTACCTTGACCAACTCTCAAATGAATGCCCTTGGTACCGGATTCCCCATAGGAAGTAATGTAATAGAGGTCTCCGCTACCATAGATCAACCCGATTTTACCGCTACGGCAGGTAATAAATCACAACAAGCGGGTATATGGTTGGGGCTAAATGAAGACAATTTTGTAAAATTGGTAGTCGTAAAAAGCTCTGCTACCGAGCAAAAAATACAGATGCTCCTAGAGCAGACCGACCCTGTAAATTCAGTTAATTTGATCCTGTCAGAATTCAATACTTCGGCCTTTGCGGCCAGTACGGTATCTTCTATAGGGTTCAAACTCGTTGTCGACCCTTCCGATAACTCGGTAAGGGGCTATTACAGTTTAGACGGGGGTGAAATGCTTCAAGTAACGGGGGTGGACGATTTTATGACGGCACCGACTTCATTTTTTGCAGGGGTCGACCATGATAACGATGGTGCAAGCGCGGCTTTGACCTATGCGGGAATCATGACCTCCACGAGAAGGGCGACCTCTGGAAACATGGTGGTTTCGTATAACGATTTTTCTGTTAATGAAATCATCTTTGCCAATACGGAAACGGACATTTCAACTTTTGTACTCTTAGACGAAACAGGGGCTTCGCTTATAGATACCGAAGCACATACTATAAACATAGAAGTGGATAATACTTCTGACCTAACGGCCTTGGCTCCGCAGATTACAGTTTCTTCAGGGGCCAATAGTACTCCGGCATCCGGAGTGCTCGTTGATTTCAGTAATGGTCCGGTTACCTATACCGTTACGGCGGAAGATGGCGTTACGACCCAAGATTGGTCGGTGATAGTGCTTAAGGAAGAACTTCCCTTTGAGGCTCATATCAATTTTCAGGATAACCCTAGCGTGACAATTCCTCCAACCGGGTATTCGGCCGACTATGGAAAAGCCTTTGGTAATGCTGCCGTGGCCCTGAATGGGAATAGCTATAACTATGGTTGGAAATTGGCCGTTTCAGGTAATCCTTTTGATGCTTCGGAGGAAGTTGCGGGCAACTCTACAGGGGTCGGTCGTATGCGCCTAGGTAATATATCGAATTATAATGCGGCTCCACTTCAGGAAAAATTGGAAGGGACCCTGGTCCATTTTCAAGGGGATAATATTTCAGGTTGGGGCAACGCCCAGGCTCGAAAGAACGAACTGTTCTGGGAAATGGAAATTCCCAATGGGGTCTATGAGGTAACCATAGGACTTGGGGATAAGTCCGAGGGGAATACCGATAGCCGGCACAGTGCTACTGTTGAAGGTTACTCCATTATTTCCGCTTTTGTTCCCGCTGAGCAGGAAGTACGTACTTCCACTATGGTGTTACAGGTATCCGATGGACTGTTGACAATTGACGGAACAGGTGGGTTTAACTCCAAAATCACGCATATCGATGTGGTGGAAACTACCGCAAGCCCCGTAAACGGAATATTGGCCTTTACTCCGGCTACAGCCGACCAAACCATAGAGGCGGGGGAAAGCATAAGCTTTGTCGCCGAGTTGGCCGGTGCAGGTGCCGTTGATATTGGTTTGGCAATTAATGATAATGTTGACGAAACCACTAGTAATGGTTGGCTTACCCTTCCCGAAAAAAGTGATATCGGATCATATGAATTTACTATGGACGGAACTTTCCTCGTAGTAGGGGATGCCCGAAATGTACAGGTTATTGCTACGGCAAAGGGTTTTGTTCCGGCCGTATTGGATATAGACTTGACGGTTACGTCGGTTGCGCCTTCATCATTTTCCTTTTTAGATGATTTTGATGCCTATGCTTTGGGTAACTTACATGAGGTGGCACCCACGCAATGGCTCAAGGAGAAGCCCGGTGATGTGGCTATTCCGGTTTTGGACGAGGCCATCAGCCCTAATCTCAACAATTCCCTTGATTTTTCCAATGGTCCACATACCCACGATTTGATTTCTTTAACTGATGCTCCAGTAACATTGGAGGCCGATCAGCCATTTTATTTTAGCACCTATTTTAAAGTGGGTAGCGTAAGCAATAGGGTCCGTACGGCTATTCGCATCGCAGATGATGTGGTCGGAGATCAATGGGTAAGAGAACAAGTAGCTAGCAATGGCAGCGGTGGTCTTATAGCAAGAATAGGATTGGGCGGTCCTGCTTCCGATAACGGAAATATACTCGTAGATTCTGATAAGACATTCCAGTTTGTGGTAAAAGGCGAATGGGATGGAATCGGAGCCATTAGTTATTCATGGACTATAGATCCAAAACTAGATTTAACTCAGACAGTATGGACTTCTGCAGGATCTCATACTGTTGTAGGAACTCCAAAAATTGATCGTTTATTTATTAGTTCTGTTGGTACTAATGATGCCAAAATTGGAGGTGTACGCCTTGCTTCAGATTACGACGTGGTCGTAACCGAAGTGTTGAACGCAGCTCCTGTTGTGGAGGATCAGATATTCGGTATAGCGGAGGACGTTTCAGTGGGAACTTCTATAGGTTATGTACAGGCATCGGATGTTGATTCAGACCCATTAACGTACGCTATTACTTCAGGGAACGATGACGGGACCTTTGCTATAGATCCTAATAGTGGGGAACTAACTACTTTAATTCCTTTAGATGCCGAAACTGTGCCTCAGTACATACTTATGGTACAGGTAGGGGATGGTGTGAATGCGGTTTCTGCCCAAATCACTATCAATGTTGACGATCTGGTTGAAGTTCAACCTTGTAGCCCATTAAGTGCATTGCCCTGTGATCAATTAGAAACTTCACTACCCTTATCTCTAGATTTCACGACAACGAATGGAAAGCTATCGGATTCAGGTTTTACCACGGTTTTAGAGCCTAGTGCCAGGTTGGCTTCAGATGATGCCATCGCAGATGAAAATATACCGGGATACGCTCCCAGTCTTGTAGTACGAGATGCTTCGGGACTTTCAATAACAAGCACCAAGGGTATTTTTTACAGTCAGTTGCCTTCTCAGGGTACACCCAGTAGTACGGAGACCAATTCACAAATGAATGCCTTGGGAGTTGGGTTACCAGTGCCTTCAACCGTATTTAGTGTATCTACAACTCTTGAGAATCCGGATTTTTCGGTTAGTGCCGGAACTAATTCGCAACAGGCGGGTATTTGGTATGGGCTTGATGAGGATCATATCGTAAAATTAGCGGTCGCAAAAACGGGGAATACAACTAGGAAAGTTCAGCTACATTTAGAGAACATGGATGGGACTTCCTCCCAAACGGCTTATTTTGAATTGAATACAGGTAATTTGGCCTCAAATACGGGTGATATTAATCTGCGTATGGAATTTGATCCCGTAAATAATACGGTTTCGGGGTATTATTCGCTTGATGGGGGAACCGAAGTCTTGGTCTCCCAAGGCGGAACGAGTAGTTTATCCGTACCGGCCAGTTATTTTTCAGGAAGTACCTACGATACCGAAAATCCGGCACAGCTATTGAACTTTACCGGTATATTCACCACGCACAGAAGAGCGGATGTAGACCAAAGCATTACGGCCCTGTTCAAGGATTTTGCCGTAGAAGGGGAGCCAGAGCCCTTAGTCCTTTCCTTCGATATCAATGAGTTGAATTTTAGCGGGGAACAGGGCTCCGATATCGCTACGCAGAGTGTTACCGTTTCCGCCAGCTCAGGTAATCCTACTTTTGTACTTTCTGATGACCCTGATTCGGAATCATGGTTGATTTTGCCTACTGAACCGGTACTGGGCGAAATAGAATTTGGAGTTCGTTCGGATATTCCGGTAGGTTCTTATGGTACTACAATCTTTGCTAGCGACCTACCTGACATAGGCTATGTCAATGCAGAAATGACTATCAACTTAGAAATTACCGAAGCGGTAAATAATTTTTCGGTAAATATTAATTTTTCGGATCAAGCTACAGCAGCTCCGGCTGGTTATGAAAAAGACGGTGGTGATGCTTATGCGGATAGGGACAACGGTTTTGTATATGGGTGGTTGGATGCAAATACATCGCAGCCCGCTGATTTATCCAAAAATGGAAGAAATAGGGCCGTTTCAGGAGTAAGTGAATTAAATAATACCCTGGTCCACATGCAGTATGGGGATGTTTCTTCCAATGCTTCCAATGGTTACCTGGCCGATGCCAAATGGGAAATTGAAGTGCCGAACGGTGATTATTTGGTAACGGTTTTCGTAGGTGACCCCGATGTTGATACTCCCGCAGCCAATACTCCTGCCCATAGGATAAATGCGGAAGGGGTGACCTTGGTGAACGACTATGTGCCTACGGGTACGGCCGGTGCAAGTTCCCGATTTACATCGGAAAGCGCCATAGTTAATGTAAGTGATAATAGATTGACTCTTGATCCTTTAGGGGAATCTGGTAAGAACACAAAAATTAATAGTGTACAAATCGTAGCTGCTTCCGTAGGTATACAGACTCCAAAGGTAGTCGCAATATCTCCACCTGATGGAGCTACAGGGGTGTCGGTTAACAGCAGTGTTTCCGCCAATAATCTTTTCTTGCCAAACTCTGATACCAATGGTAATGCAGGGGTTGATAATACGACCATCACCAATACTACTGTACGTTTGTTTAAGCAGGGAAGTACTGCACAAATTGGGGCCAGTGTAAATGGAACCGGTGGTGGAGATGCCGTTAATTTGGTTCCAAATCTTCCTTTAGAGGCCAATACAGTTTATGTATTTGAAATTGATGGGGTGTTGGACTTGGTAGGGGAGCCGTTTGAATTTTTTACTTCTTCATTTACTACAGGTGATGGAAATACAGGGCCGGTTACGGATTTGGATAACGTTTCATTTACCAATGCGGGAATTGTGGGTTCAAACGGAAAATATTCCACCCTTACCATTGGTCCAGATGATAAGCTGTACGGATTAAAAATCTCTGGAGATATTCACCGATGGAATATTGATTCGGACGGGACTCTGTCCGGTGAAGAAGTACTTACCACTTGGAAAAATGCTTATGGAGGAAGTAGGACTTCCGTGGGGCTTGTCTTTGATCCTTCGGCTACTTCGTCTAATCTGATTGCATATGTTTCCCATAATTCAGGAGGTTTAAACAGTGCTCCGGACTGGGATGGGAAAATTTCAAAACTCACTGGCGCCAATCTTGAAAACGAAGAATTATTGGTGACCGAATTACCTAGGTCTACTAAAGATCATTTGACGAATAGTCTAACCTTTAGGCCAGGTGAACCCAATGTAATCTATTTTAATCAAGGAAGTAACAGTGCGGCTGGCAAACCGGATGGTTCATGGGGCAATAGGGAGGAGAGCTTATTGACGGCCGCTACCCTAAGATTGGATCTCTCTCTTTTACCAAGTACCTTACCACTTAATGTGCGTACTACAAGAAATGCTATGGCAATTAATGCAGCAGATGTGAATTCTCCAACTTTGGACGGATTGTACAATCCATATTATATCAATGCCCCTTTAACGTTGTTCGCTACAGGTATTCGTAATGCCTATGATTTGGTTTGGCATTCCAACGGACAATTATACGTGCCAACTAATGGAACGGCTGGTGGCAGTAATGCCCCGGCATCTATTAACGGGACAAGAAGACCGGATGGTACAATATATGACCATAGCAATCCTTTGTACCCTGTTGTTCCTTTTTCGGACGGAAACAATGTACAGCGGGATTGGTTGTTCAGGATTGACCCCGATACTGATATGGGGTATTACGGGCATCCTAATCCCTATCGAGGAGAGTTTGTGTTAAATCGTGGAGATGCCGATGTAAGTAAATCAGCTTATGACGGGGTGCAACCAGACGAAAACTATAGGGGAGCGGCTTTTGATTTTGAATTGAATAAATCTCCCAACGGGGTTATTGAATATCGGAGTAATGCCGAAAACGGAAACTTAAAAGGAGCCTTATTGGTCGTTCAGTATAGTGGGGGAAGTGATATCATCGCCTTGGTGCCCGACGGATCAGGAGGGGATATAATGACCTTTAAGGAGGGAATACCGGGGTTTACAGGTTTTCAAGATCCACTAGATTTAGTAGAGGATACCACCAACGGAAATATTTATGTGTCGGACTATGGAAGAAGCCAAATCGTATTGCTCAAACCTAGCAATCAGGCTTCGCCTACACCACTTATTGTTTTGGATACGGAAAAGGTAACAGGTGATGCTATTTCCAATTCGGGATCATTCACGAGCGAGATTTTGCTTTCCAATTTGGGAAATGCCAGTTTGGTGGATGTCCAGGCTCAAATTTCAGGGGCGGACCAAGATCAGTTTTCTATTGTCGGTATACCAACTTCGATAAATGCCCAGAATTCGGCTTCTTTTCAAATCGTATTTACACCTACCTCCAACGGACCTAAATCGGCAGAATTGACCTTGACGGGCACCAATGCCGAACCCGTAGTCGTGTCATTGAACGGTCTGGGTAAAACGGGACTGGGAGGAAATAATGAGCCTTCATTGCAGTGGATATTGGATACCCATTTGGGCGATGGCGCCATAAATGTGGGAGATACCGATCCGATGACCAACCTTATCAATTTACCAAATGGCAGCGGTTATAATAATATATTAGGTGATGAAGTGGCCGTTCAAAAATTTGAAAGGGCTGTTGATGCACCGGTTACGGTTGAATTGTTAAGTGTATACGGTCCTACAAATACCACTCCGGTAGTGGCATTTGGATGGTATGTTAGTGGCGATGCGAATACTACGTCAGAATTGTTTACAGTTTCCAATAGCCCCGCTAGTAACGGACAGACACTTAACGCTCCTATTGTAGGGGCAACTGAGTTTGATCCGGGAGCCGTAAGTTTTGGTTTCTATAGTAGATGGCCATTTTTTGGTGACCGACATTTATTTAGTGAAGATGCTCTCAATACATTTGCAAATGCTATTCCGCATCACGTGCGGGTATACGAACTTCCTGGGGAAGAGAACGCCTATATTATCGCTACGGAGGAACATATTTCCGGGTTTGACTATCAAGATATTGTGGTCATTGTCCGAAATATCCAACCCTTTGATGATGCACCTAGCCTAGTTTGTTCCCCTATAAGTGTTTTGGAGTGTGAAGAGCTTGAAGTGAGCTTGCCTTTCTCTTTGGATTTTGACGGAACCGAAGGAGGGTTGGCCAATACAGGTTTTACTATGGTTGATAATCCTTCAGCAAGACTGGCGGTAGATGGCCCAGTTTTCAATACAAATGTTCCGGGGTATGAACCCGGTAGGATAAGCTTGTCCAATGGCAATCTGGTTCTAAATGCGGCTAATGGTATCGCCTATCTGCGAAATGGTCCGGGTGCAGGAACAAGCACGGATGTAAACTCGCAAATTAATACCTTGGGAGTTGCTGTAGACGTAGATAGCTACGAGAGCTTTAGCATAGAGACTTCTCTGGTAAATCCGTATAGCGATGGTTCCAATAATTCCGAGCAAGCAGGATTGTGGTTCGGTCTTAATGAAGATAACTATGTTAAGTTGGTGGCTTCCAATGGAAATAGGGTAGAGTTACTGTCCGAATTGGATGGTCTTTCCCCAATTTCACAATCCTTAAAAGCCAATGGTATTACAGATTTACATACAAGTAACGTAGGTCTAAGGTTATTCGTGGATATTGATAACAACCTACTTGTTGGATATTACACCTTGAACGGTGGAAGCGAGGTTGAAGTTGGTTCCTTGCCGCTGCCCTTGGCTTTTGTTACCGGGAATTCTTCTTATGATGACTTGTCTTTCGCCGGTATCTTCAATACAAAGCGAAGGGAGGCCACGGCCAATGTAAATCATACTTTCGAACATTTTAGGATAGTTTCCGATGATGTGGTGGCCTTTAATCCGGTTAAGATCAATTTTTCGCTTCCCGAAGACGTACCGCCCTTAGGATATCTGGTAGATTCCGGTTTGGCCTATGCCGATCGTGGTAATGGATATAGCTACGGTTGGTTGGCTACTGACGGTACAACGGGCTTGGACCTCTCCGAAAGAGTTCGTAATAGAGAGGTCGGTGGCGTTGATATTTTACGGAATACCCTAGTGCATATGCAGTATCAAAATGTAAAACCTGAGGGGCAAGAGGGAATTTGGGAAATAGAAATACCCAACGGGAATTACACGGTTGCCGTAGGGGTAGGTGATCCTACTGTTGATGGTCAAGCGGGTACGGAACCTTTTCATACCATAAACGTTGAAGGTATAAATGCGGTAAACCAGTATTCGCCAACGGGTGCTGAAGGGGCGTCTACACGGTTCTCCTCGGGAGTGGCAAGCGTCACAGTTACTGATGGTAGGCTCACAATAGATGCTTCCGGTGGCTTCAATACAAAGATCAATTCTTTGGAAGTTACTCAAGGCAGTGGTATTGTTCAGCCGTATTTCGCTAACGTTAATCCCGCTGATAACACCAACGATGTGAGAATTGAAGATTTTCAGATCAACGTTGAGGTTATAGTTCCTGACGATTATGAGATAGATAATAACACCCTGGCGGGCAATATCAACTTATTTGAGGTTACTGCGGGCGGAGATGTCTTTGTGCCTTCCAACTCCAATGATACAGGAGGGGGAGATGCCATTACGTTGACTCCGATACAAGATTTAAAGGAATTTACGACCTATCGCTTTGTGCTTACTAGTGACATAGAGGCAAACCGAAGGGGCGATTTAAATGATAGAATACCTTTCCGTGCTTTTGAATCTACATTTGAAACGGGAGAACTTGATGATGGAAGCACGCCTATACGGGATTTAACAGGGGTTGAATTCACCAAGGTGTCAGGTGTAACCAATTTAGGTCCTGGTGTTGATAATCAACGTTTTTCAAGTTTGGTAATCGGACCTGATGGTAAGCTTTACGCAAGTACTATTGGTAACTTTAATTCAGATGGCCAAATTTATAGATGGGAAATGGCTTTGGACGGAACTTTGAGTAATTTGGAAATATTAAACCCACCGTTACAAGGTTCCCTTCATCCAGAAACCAATGCAGGGGGTAACGATGATAGATTGATTATTGGTCTGGCATTTGACCCCGCATCTACTGCCGATAATTTAATTGCCTATGTAACCCATAGTAAGGCCTCTATTTCGGGCGGTCCGGAATGGGATGGTAAGCTATCGCGTTTGACAGGTCCGGATTTGTCTACAGTAGAAGACCTTGTTATCCATTTACCTAGATCTGTAAACGATCATTTAACTAACAGTATAGCTTTTGATGATCAAGGAGATCTTTATATTACGCAAGGGAGTAACTCGGCAGGGGGTAGTCCAGATGGTAATTGGGGCAATAGGCCCGAAAGACTTTTGGCTGCTGCTATTTTAAAGTTGGAGTTAGATAAATTACCAAATAGTCTTCCCTTAAGTGTTTATACTACGGATGATATTTCGGTAATAAATACAGCGCCAAATGGTAATTTGCAAATGAGTGATGCTACCTACAATCCCTATGCTACCAATTCACCATTAACAATATTTGCATCAGGTATTCGTAATGCCTATGATCTGGTATGGCATTCCAATGGTTGGTTATATGTGCCTACCAACGGAACTGCGGGCAACAATAATAGTTCGCCCAATTCGCCTTCAACTTCGGATTATACATTGGCAAGACGTATTGATGGGTTGACCTCAATTCCTAATGTTCCAAAATTACTGGGAGGGGAAACACAAAAAGACTGGTTGTTCAAGACCAAAGGCGGGTCGTATCACGGTCATCCCAATCCTTACAGGGGAGAGTTCGTATTGAACCACGGTGGTATTTCATACAGTGGGTTGCCGGGTCAGGTAGAAGCTTCTTATACAGATGTGGGCAAATACCCTGATGATTTGGCACCAGATCCAAATTATCGCGAACCTGCATTTGATTTTGGAAAGAACAAATCGCCCAATGGGGCCATAGAATATAAGAGTGATGCTTTTGAAGGGAAATTACAAGGTCTTCTTATGGTAGTCCGTTTTAGCGGACAGGACGACTTGTTGGTATTAGACCCTAAATCAAGCGGGGATATTGCCGAAGCCTACAGTAGTATTCCTGGGCTTAGTGGTTTTGATGATCCATTGGATGTGGTGGAAGACCCTCTTACGGGTAATATTTATATTTCTGAATATGATCGTGATAATAATGGTACTTCTAGATTAACCTTGTTAAGAGCAGGAACGCCAGCAACAACTGGCCCATCAATAGTAGCAACACCAGATGATATTATATTTGAAATCACAACGAACGGAGAAGGTGAAACAACTGATACAAATACTGTTGAGGTTAGCAATAATGGCAACGAAGCATTACAAATTACCTCTGCAACTATAACCGGTGCCTTTGCAAACCAATTTGAACCTGTAGATCCATCTGGTATGATATCCATAGGTCCAGGGGCAACTCATACTTTTACTGTTACCTATGCACCAGTTTTAGATGGTTCCAATATAGGATATCAAGATGCTGAGCTTATTATAGAAAGTAACGATAGTGACAACCCTACTTTTTCTATTAGTTTAAATGCTTTGAAAAAAGCTGGTTTTGAAGGAGGTCAGGAACCTGCCTTGCAAGATGTTGTCGATGTTTTGGGAATCGGTATTTCGGTAGGGTGGACATCCTTGTCCAGTTCAACGGATCCTTCTCCTGTAGGTGATGAAGTCGAAGTGGAAAGATGGGTAAAGGCATCCGAGCAACCCGTTAAGGTTACTCCTGTTGGACGTTATTCTCCAAGGGAAGAATTGCCTTTCGGCTGGTATACCAACGATGGAACTTTGGTCACCCATGAGGTAGGGGTGCTAGCAGATGATATAGCAAATGCACAGACCCTATTTCCCCCCATTGCCTCAGGTACCGACACCTTTGATCCCCAAGGTGCGGTATTCGGCTTTTATGTGGAATCGCAATCCTTCGGTAGGTTCAATTATACCGAAGATGCAATTAACACAGGAGGAGTGGCCCATAGGGTTAGGATATATCCTGTAAATGATAGAGAAGGAAATGCTGTTGAAAATAGCTACCTCATAGCTTTTGAGGATGCCTCCAATGGCGATTATCAAGATTATATGTTTATCATTGATAATGTAATTCCGTTCGAAAGTGGCGTACTAGCCTTAGATTTTGATAAGGAGGATATGAGTTTCTTTGCGTCAATCAATCAAGAGAATATACCAGAGCAATCATTAATTTTAAGTGGCAATGGCGGTATAACCGCAACAGAAATAAACTTGGAAAGTACCGAAGAATGGGTTGTTCTTCCTGAAAACTTTGAAATGGGTACACCATTTGAGGTAGGTGTGGATATTTCAGGTTTGTCCATTGGCTCGTATGAGGCCACGATTAGTGCTTCGGCAGTAAACTATGAAGGAGCTACGGTGCAAATAGCCTTGGAAGTTACTAATGAGTTGGTTTATACCTATCAGTTCAATTTTCAGGACCCAGATGAATTAGAGGTGTCCCCTGAGGGGTATATTAATGATGTTGGTTTGCCTTACGGAACACAAAATACAGTTCTTGGAAATCTAAACTATGGATGGGTAGAGCCGGGTACGCTTACTCCGGCCGATGCCGCCGCCAATGCAAGGAATAGAAATACGGGTACTGATGATGATGCCTTGGTAAAAACCTTTTCCATTGTAGGCCATAGGTCGGCCAATACCTATCCGCTTCGCGATTGGATAGTAGAGGTACCTAATGGTATATATTCTGTAAACATTAGTGTTGCGGGTGATCCTGATTATGCGGATAGCAACCATGTCTTAGATGTAAATGGAGTTGTTGTAGTGGATTATGATCAAGCAAGTATCGTTCCCGAAAATTTTGATAGTTTGCAAAATACCAAGCAGGTAGAGGTAACCGATGGTTTGCTGCGATTGTCTTTGGCTCCCACCGGAGATAACGCCAAGGTGAGCTCTATTCGATTGGCCCCTGTTGACAGCTCCTTGTTGCCACCAACTATTTTGGCGACATTCAATGGAAATGAAAGAGCTCCCGATGTGTTTAGGGGAGCGGTAAATATTGCTCTAGAGGCTACCGATGAAAGCGGAAGTGGAGGAATAGCCTTTATAGAATATGTTCTGGATGGAGGTACGGTAGAAAATTATATTGATGCATTCGATTTAACCGACGAAGGAGCCCATACTCTTGTAGTGACAGCTGAGGATAACAATGGCAACAGTTCTGTTAAAACGTTTAATTTTACCATAGAAACCCCAACAGGAGCTTTGTTGGCCATAGAGAATATGACCAAGGTACCTGGTACGGAGAGAGGGTTTCCAGCCGATGATTATTATACGTTCTACCGGTTGGGTACATCTGGCTCCGCTCAATTTCATGATACAAATGTCATGCGCTTGAATAATACTGGTACGGGTGATTTAATCGTAACCGAAGTAAATATCTCCGACGCCAACGACTATACTTTTGAGTTACTTGATTCCAATGGGAGTCCAGTGCAATTACCTATTATAATTCCAACGGGAGGTTATGCAGATGTAGATATCACATTTATAGCTACTACCGGAAATGGTAATAATGGTATTTTTGTAGAAGATATTGAAATTGTTTCCAATGCGGACAATGCGTTGAATAACAAAGCTGTGCTTCACGGTGGGTATGCGCCCCAGCCAGAGGGAGGGGATGAAATCCATGCACAAGAGGTGTTTGATGCTTTTGGTTTTCAATCTAGTATGCTGAGTATAGTAAATGATTCGGGAACTATTACTCCGCCCAATAATCTTACCTATAGACCAAGTTCTAATTTTCCTTTAGAGGCAAATATAGAAGCGGGTTATGAAGGAGATCTTATTTTAAGTGATGCTTTTGTTCAAGCAGATCCAAATCAACCGGTCATCGGTATTCAATTATCGGCCTTACACGGTACGGGCTCAAACGGAGCTAGATTTGTAGAGGTAGACGGTACGGAAACTGTTGGAGGAATTAGTTTTTCCCATACGGGAAGCAATTACCAGACCTTGCTACCAAAGAATAATTCAGGGGTTATCAATTTTGATACAAGTAATGTGGTTTCCGAGCCCTTTAGAATTGCCGTAGCCAATTATTTGACAACCGGTGGAAACAACATTTCAGGGCGTAGACCTGACTTGTTAGGTGCTAGGGTTTATAAGGTAATTGATCATAATGGGAACATTGTTCCAAACGAATATATTGTTTTACAGGATTTTGTGCAGAACGGTTGTGGTGCGGGATCGGCAAATTGTGATTGGAACGATAATACTTTTTATTTCATAAACATCCGGCCTCAAGCCGTACCAACGGCACAGCCCGATCAAGAGTACTTGGCCAATGTAGGGGAGGAATTCAATATAGATATCGCTTCGTATTTTGACAAAGGATATGCGGGTAATGAGTTGACCGTAACAGCTACGGTAAACGGAGGAAGCCTTCCAGCTTGGATGACTTATGACAACCACTCCGCTACAGTGTCGGGTACAGCTCCTATAGATGCTACGGGTAGTGTGCCGGTAGTGTTTAACGCGGTCGATATCAATGGTCTTACAGCAACTACGACTTTGACAGTCTCAATTAACGAAGCTCCGGTTGCAGTAGATGATGAGGTAGAAACCACTCAAGATATGGCCATGCTTATAGAAGACTTGCTGGCAAACGATACGGAACCTAATGGTCAGCTCATTACGATTGTTACCGTAGATACACCTCAAAAAGGTGAAGCCGTGCTTCAAGAAGATGGGCTCTCTGTTTTGTATACACCTGATGTAGGCTATGTTGGTTCTGATAGTTTTGAGTACACAATTGAAGATGAAACGGGACTTTCGGCTACGGCCACGGTTTCCATAACGGTTACCCCTGAGAATCAAGCTCCGGTAGCGCTTCTTCAAGAAAGTGTACAAGTAGGAGAAGTAGCCTTGTATGTTGAGTTTGTTGGTAGCGGGTCAACTGATGAAAACCCGGCTACGTTACGATATGAGTGGAATTTTGGTGATGGTTCGCCAATAAATACCGATGCGGATACAAGTCATACGTTTACGTCTACAGGTAGTTATACCGTGGTTCTTACCGTTATAGATGATGAGAATTTAATAGGAACGGCATCAACGACAATTACAGTTTCGGCACCACCTAATACGGCGCCAAACGCTATAGCTACGGTTACACCGTTGAACGGGGCCAACTCCTTATCGTTTAATTTTGACGGTAGTGCGTCTAGTGATTCTGAAGGATTGCTAAGCTATCTCTGGAATTTTGGTGATGGAAATACGGCTACCACTGCTGTTGCTAATCATTCTTATGCCTTGGCGGGTGTTTATGACGCTTCCTTAACGGTTACCGATGAGGGTAATTTGGAAGATGTAATTACGGTTCAGGTAGAAGCTGAGGCGCCTGTAATGTCAGACTTTGCCTTGAGAATCAATGTGGGTGGTCCAGAACTTGTTTATCAAGGGGAAACTTTTGAACAGGATCAGAGCTTCGTTGGTGGTAAAGTATACGAAAATACAAATGCATTGGTCCCTGAGTTATATCAAACTGAGCGTAGTGCTACACCACCTATTTTTGACTATAATATTCCTTTGGATAATGGTACTTATAAAGTTACGTTGCACTTTGCCGAAATTTATTGGGGAGCCACAGGTGGTGGAGCAGGGGGTACTGGCAAACGTGTTTTTGATGTTTCCTTAGAAGAAAATGAAGTACTAACTAATTTTGATATAACCCTAGTGTCAGGTTCTGAAACTCCTGTTGTGAGGACCTTTGATGTTATAGTGCAAGACGGCATTTTAAATATGCATTTTGATGCAGGTGGTGCCAATGGTGTTGATCAGCCTAAACTATCAGGTATTGAGATAGTAAGTAAAGACGATATCGTTGTTCCTTGTGGATTACCTGAAGGATGGGTCAATAATGATATAGGTTCTGTTCAAATAGAAGGAGAAACCTGTTTTGAAAACGGTAGGTA
The DNA here is from genome assembly GCF_015330165.1 of Zobellia roscoffensis. Classification (NCBI taxonomy): domain Bacteria; kingdom Pseudomonadati; phylum Bacteroidota; class Flavobacteriia; order Flavobacteriales; family Flavobacteriaceae; genus Zobellia; species Zobellia roscoffensis. Next base: position 627,455 of record NZ_JADDXT010000002.1, on the reverse strand, counting down.
TGATGTGAGTGCTTCAGGAGCGGATATATGGAACAATGCAGATGAATTTCATTATGTATACAGAGAGTTGACCGGTGACGGTGAAATCGTTGCACAAGTAATGAGTTTGGAGGCTACCAGTGTCTGGGCCAAGGCAGGGGTCATGATGAGGAATGATTTGGATGCCAATTCAGTTCTTGCTCAAATGATTATTTCGCCAAATCCCAACAACTTGGGAGGTGTAGGACATAGTTTCCAAGATCGTCCTGTAAAGGGCGCTGCAATGGGTAGTGCTAACTTTACAACGCCACAATCGGTTCCGGGAGGCTTCCCGCACTATGTACGATTGGTGCGTTCGGGTAATACCTTTACCGGATATGTTTCTGAAACGAACGGAAATTGGACCCTCGTCGGATCGAAGGTGTTGCCTATGGATGAAACTATCTTCGTAGGCCTGGCCACCACTTCCCATAACGATGATGAACTCACGACGGCAGTATTTGAGAATGTAAGTGTTCAAGAAGAAACACAACAGAATGAGGTTCCGGAAGCAGCCATAGTAACCAATATCTCTACAGGCACGGCTCCGTTGGTTGTGAGTTTTGATGGTAATGGTTCTAGTGATGATAAAAATATTGTAAGCTATACTTGGAACTTTGGGGATGGAACGGCAAATGGAGCAGGAGCCCGTGTTGAACATACATTTACCAATGCAGGGAGTTTTGATGTTACCCTTACCGTTGCTGATGAGGAAGGTGAAGTTGGTGTGGATGTGGTGACTATTGTCGTTGAAGCAGCGAACGAGGCACCCGAGGCCGTGGCTACAGCTACTCCCTTAAACGGGGAAGCTCCTTTGGAGGTGAGTTTTACAGGAAGCAATTCAACTGATGACGATGGTGCGGAAAACCTAAATTTCGCATGGTCGTTCGGAAACGGTGATACTTCGTCGCTGGCCGATCCGGTTTATGTTTATAATACTGAAGGAACGTATACTGTAAGCTTAACGGTGACGGATTCAGAAGGACTTACCGATCAGGAAACCCTGACCGTGGTGGTCGAAGAGCCGGTGGTAGTAGGTGATTTTGCCTTACGAATTAATGCGGGAGGGCCGCAATTGACCCATAACGGTCAGGTGTACTTGGCGGACCGTGATTTTGTGGGAGGTAAATCTTATACGAATAGCAGTGCCGAGGTACCTGAGTTGTATAAAACAGAACGCAGCGCATTACCTCCTAATTTTGAATATGAAATCCCGTTGGCCAATGGTGAATATCAAATTACGTTACATTTTGCCGAAATTTTTTGGAATGCCAATGGAGGAAGACCAGGAGCTTCAGGTAAAAGGGTTTTTGATGTCGTGATGGAAGGAGGTACAATTCTAGATGATTTTGATATCATTGCCGATTCTGGAACAGAAACTGTAATTGTTAAAACGTTCGATCTAAATATTACTGATGGTATGCTAAATCTAGGCTTTGATGCCAATGCTCCTGATGGAACAAATGAACCGAAACTATCCGCAATCGAGATTCTTAGTGTTGGAGCGGTTAATGAAGCACCGGTTGCTTTTGCTAATGCTACTCCGCTTAATGGTGTAGCTCCATTAGAAGTAAGATTTAATGGAGGTAATTCAATTGATGATGAAGAAATCGTTTCTTATTCATGGAACTTTAATGATGGCGGTAACTCAAATCAAATGAATCCGGTTCATACTTTTGTTACACCAGGTGAATACAACGTTAGCTTAACGGTAACGGATGCCCAAGGCGAAACAGATACAGATAATGTCATTATTCATGTAAATGAACCTATAGTAAACGACTTTGTGTTGAGGATTAATGCTGGAGGGCCAGAAATTATACATGATAGTCAATTATTTGTTGCAGATGAATATTTTGTAGGGGGTAAGTCATATACAAATGTAAGTGCTAATGTTCCTCAATTATATCGAACGGAGCGAAGTGCTAATCCACCAGTTTTTGCCTATGAAATTCCAGTTCCAGATGGTGAATATCAAATTGTACTACATTTTGCTGAAATTTTCTGGAATGCCCAAGGGGGAACTCCAGGAACAGCAGGGAGACGTGTTTTTGATGTGCAAATAGAAGGTGTTACGGTGCTTGATGATTTTGATATTATCGCAGAAGTAGGTTCAGAAACCGTAGTACTGAAAAACCTTAATGCCGCTGTAAATGACGGTATATTGAATTTGGAATTCGATGCCCAAGGTAGTGATGGTAAAAATGAGCCCAAATTGTCTGCAATAGAAATTATAGGCAACGGTTCAGTTATTCTAAAAGACCCAGTGGCAGATGCGGGGCTAGATGTTGAGATTAATCTAGATGCAAATGAAATCAATATAATTGGAAACGGTTATGATCCGGACGGTGGAAACGTAAGTTACAGATGGACTCAAGTTTCAGGACCGGATACAGCAATTATGAACAATAATGATACCCCTGAATTAAATGCAGTATTCTTGGTTGATGGTATATATGTGCTGAGACTTACGGTTACCGACAATGAAGGTCAAACAGCTTTTGATGATGTTATGGTCACGGTTAATAATGATACTCAAGAAGAGGTGTGGTTAGAAGCAGAATGTGGTGTGGTAGGTGCTGGTTGGACTGTTGTAGAGGATTCCTCTAGATCGGGAGGAAAATATGTTGTACCTCCTACAGGGTTTAATTCTTCATCAGGAAATATAGGGGAAGCGGTATTGACCTATAATGTATCTGTGAGTGAAGGTACTTATGCAATTTTTGGACTTGTACGGACTCCTTCAGGAATTAATGATAGTTTTTGGATAAGAGTAAACAATGGTGCTTGGGTACGTTGGAACAGTATTCCTGCCAACGATGAATTTGTATGGCATAGGGTACATCTCAACGAACAATTGAGCAAACCCAGAAGTTTTGAACTTGTAGAGGGAGTCAATAAGATTGAAATTGGGCATAGGGAAGATGGTTTAGGTCTAGATAAATTGTTCTTGACCAAAACTGGAGATGTACCTTCTGACCTTGGAGGTTCTGCATCAAACTGTGGAGGCAGTGGGAAATCCTTTAACGAAAAAGTTCTTGCTGATAATATGCAGCCAGAGGCAGTTGCTGATATCATCTTCTATAGCGAAAAGGTTCCTAATGGAGTTGATTTGTATCCTAACCCAGCTACGGTGGAAACAAAAATAAGATTGCAGAATCCCGAAGTTCAAATAAGTAGGGTTCACGTGCACGATGTTTCCGGTCGCCTTATTGGAATGTATGAAGGGCAAGAATTGAAAACAGGTGAAGGAGAGTACTCACTTAATATTTTGAACCTTCCAAACGGCGTTTATTTGTTGCGTATAGGTATTAGTGATGGAGACATTTTTGATAGAAAATTAATAGTAGACCATAGATAAGCCTCAGCAAAATCTAGTATGAATAAAAAGTGGAGCGATTTTGATTGCTCCACTTTTTTATTAAGCCTCGTTTAAATTACAATACCAAACGTTCATACTCTCTAGGTTGCCCCTAATAACGGTATTATTCATTAAAGTACCTCCAAGTAAAAAACCATGTTTGCTAAAAGTAATATTCAAACCATATGAAGTGGCTCGTACTAAAGCGTAAATTGTTTTGTATTTACTATTGACAACACGCTTTTTTATTTCCTGTACCAAATAGTAATTTAGATTTTGACCATTGTAGTTGGGGTGTGTGGCAAAATCTACAATCTCAATACTTGATTCACTTTCTTGAACTTTTAAAATTGCGGACACTAGAAGTTCACCTTTCTCAAAAAGCCCATAGAATTCATGATTATTCTTTAATAACTGCTTTAGATATTCAGGTTCATGAATAGGGAATGGGTAGGAGAGAAATGCCTTCTTATGTAATTGGATAATGGCCGGAAGATCACTTTTCCGCAGTTTGCGTACTTCTAGATACTCAGGTAAAGCAAAGTGTGCATCTTCTGAGGTGCTATTTGCAGCAAGTGCAATAGTCTTTACAGAAGTAATGGTTTTCTTCACTTTAATATTGCTTTTGGCACGCTCCGTATTGAGGTAGTCCGCCAAGAAATAACCCGCTTTTTCTCCATTATAAAGTTTGGGGATCTTAGCTTCTACCACGTGACCTTTAGACTTAAAAACCTCTTTTGCCTCTTCGGGAACTCGACTTAAAATTTTATCATAGTCCATTTTGTGTGCGATGGTTTTCATGTTGTCTATGAGTGAATTCCAATCGTACTGCTCCGTTTCCATAAGGTACACACGGTTATGTGCGCGCCCATGGTGTAAGGTGGCACCATCAATTTTCTCCAGGGTGTCGAACATTTTTCTATCCAATTTGTATTTAACTAATGTATTTCTCTATTCTCTAACCTGTCCTTCGCCAAAAACATAATACTTGTTCGTAACTAGCTCATTTAGCCCTAGCGGCCCACGGTGATGTAATTTATCGGTACTGATAGCCAATTCTGCACCTACACCCATTTGTCCACCATCGGTAAAGCGTGTAGAGGCATTTTGGTATACAGCGGCACAGTCTACCTGTTCCATAAATCGTTGGGCTGTATCTTTGTTTTTGGTCATGATGGTAGCGGAATGACCACCAGAGTGCTCATTTATAGCTTCAATGGCATCATCTGTTTTGTTCACGGTACCTATGCAGCATTTCATGGCCAAAAATTCTTCTTTCCAAACGGATGGATCTTGAATTAACGGCTCCTCTGTTAACACCTTTTTAGCTTCCTCATCTACCAAGAGGCTCACTCCATTAGATTTGAGGATATTAGCTAAGTCTACCATTTTTTGTTGGTAACCGTCTAAGTCCGAGTTGATCAGGATTTTATCCAAAGCATTACATGCCGATATTTTGGCTGTCTTTGCATTTAGAATCACCTTCATGCTCATTTCCCAATCTGCCTGTTCATCAACATATAAAAAGTTATTTCCTCTACCGCTAACGAGAACAGCACATTTAGCATGTTCTTTTACAAATGCAATCAATCGCTCCCCACCTCTAGGTACAATTAAATCTAACTTCTGTCCTGGATTTTTCAAAAAAGCTTGGGTCTCTTCACGGTTCATATTCAGCAATTGAATATAATCCGTAGAAAGCTCGTTTTCCTTTAAGGCACGGTGCCAAAAATCTACAAGTACCGTATTACTGTGCAATGCTTCTTTACCTCCTTTTAAAAGGATGGTGTTGTTTGCCTTAAAAGCAAGTACGGCCGCTTCAATGGTAACATCTGGTCGGGACTCGTAAATAATCATGATAGTACCAAAAGGAGCCGTTCTGTTCGTTACGTTTAATCCGTTGGGTAGATCTTGATGTGAAATTTCTTTACCGACCGGGTCTTCCTGCGAACGTACTTTTTTTACGGCCGCAATCATTTCGTCAATTTTCTTATCGTCAACGATCAACCGCTCATAGAGCGCCTGATCGTCTTTGTTGAAAAGGTCTAAGTCCTTTTTATTGGCTTCTAAAAGTTCAGCACGATTTTCATCTAAAATGCGAACCATAGTATCCAATACGTTATTCTTTATTTCTGTTCTAATTAGTTTCATTTATGCTTCTTGTTTTTCAATGGCTACTCGCGTACCCACATCTTTTCCATCAATAATATCTATAATCGTACGGTCTTTTTTACCGTTGGCAATAAAAGTGGGTATGCTCTTGGCTGCCGCTTGTTGGGCGTAATCTAATTTAGAACCCATGCCGCCACGTCCTTCACCAGCTGCTTTATTACTATCTTTTATGTATTTTTCAAAATCATCTTCCGGGCCTACATGCGGAATCAAATCGCTGTCATCTGCGTTAGGGTGCCCTGTGTAGAGTCCGTCAATATCCGTTAGGATAATAAGTTTATCGGCGTTCATTAATTGTGCAATTAAACTTGCCAACTCGTCATTATCCGAAAACATTGACATGGTAACCGATACGGCATCGTCCTCATTGGCAATAGGAATCACCCCTTCCGATAAAAGTCCTTCACAGCAATTGATCATGTTCTGGCGATGCACTCCTGGACTAAAATCACGCTTGGTGGGCAGTACCTGTGCACATTTCATTCCAAAGTCATGAAATATATTATAGTACAATCGCATCATTCTAGGTTGGCCTATAGCCGAATAAACCTGGCGTCTTTGCGTATCATTCTCAATAGTAGAGTTGCCCAATACTTCTTTTCCGGCAATGACCGATCCAGATGAAACCAGAATAGTGAGTATGTCCCTTTCATAAAGTTCGGCAATCTGTTCCACTAACCTACGCAACACCGGTCTTACGATGCGGTTGTCTTTGTTGGTCATGACATTGGTGCCTACTTTTATAACAATTAGTTCTTTATGCATAATGTTCTTCTTTTCCAAGTTCTACAGCACGGTCAAAGGCCGCGAATGCTGCTTCTTTTATAAGTTCATTTACATTATTATCGTCCATAGAATCTAGTGCGGCTTGTGTGGTACCACCTTTACTGGCAACACGGTCCATCCAAGAATTAGGACTAAGGTTGTTTTGATTAAAAAGTTCAACCGCACCTGTAAAGGTTTCGCTAACTAAAACGCTTGAAACTTTTTTGGAGAATCCCATTTGTAGAGCGGCTTCCATCATACTTTGCATAAAATAGAAAACATATGCAGGACCACTACCCGAAATACCTGTAGAGGCGTCTATAAAGTTCTCATCGCTTACACGAATGGATTTTCCTGTTGTGTCCAAAAGACTTTCAACCGTTAAGAGTTCAATTCTTGAAACTTCTGTTGAAGAAGTGTAGGATGTGAGTCCTTTGCCAATTTTAGCGGGAAGGTTGGGCATCGCCCTAACAATCTTGCTCAAACCACTCTGTTCTTTCATGGCTTCAATAGTGATACCTGCCATAATAGAAATTAAAATCTGCTCAGAATTTACCATTGGCTTAATGGTTTCGAACAATTTAGAGGCGTGGTACGGTTTTACGGCAATAAAAATAATATCCGCTTGTGGTACACATTCCTCTAGTGTTTTATACGCATCAAAATGCGCAATTTCATCCAGTTCTTTCAGTTTCTCTTCGGAGCTGTCTAGCACCATAATGTTCTTTTTTTTGAGCAATTTGGATTTGGACATGCCTTCTGCATAGGTTAATCCCATATTTCCGGCTCCGATTACTAATACTTTCATGATTTTGTTTTAAAGAGTTTAGTATTGAATTTCTAAAGTAAAGTCTTCTGGTTTGGTTTAGATAAAGAGTTGACAATCATCATAGTTCTTTATTTTTCCGTAATAGGTTTTACGGTATTTCTGCAATGTGCTAACAGGTAGCCCAAGGAAGTAGCGCTTAATGGAAGTGACCTTGGTGGTCAATTGCCCCATTTTCGCGCTATAGTGTCTTTCTGTTTTTGTCTTTCTTCTTATATATAATAACCTCATAAAATTTGTTTAGCTTGTAACATATCATAAAAGAAGGCTATTACAAGTATATTGTGTTAAGGTTTTGTTATTGTAGTCCTTTAGGGTTAGTATCTTACTTAAAAAGTAGTATTTTTCAATATACACGTAGTTATTTTACAGGAAGAGTCTATAATTGGTACTTATTTGAAAATAAGGAAATACGGAGGGTTCACGAAAAATATAAAATTTTAGGTTGCTTTTGTTTTGTAGGAAACAATCTTACAATTATGATGGTGCGGAAATTATAATTTTGCAATCCTCTCTAATGGCTAAAAATCTAAAATCCTGTAAAATCTAAATGGAGAGGGAAGTGAAAATAAGAGCAATATAGCTTGCTGGTCGTAGACCTGTTTTCAAAAACCAAAAAACCCTCGAAAATCAGAAGATTAACAAGGGTTTAAAGTACTCGAGACGGGACTTGAACCCGTACGGACTAATGTCCATTGGATTTTAAGTCCAACGTGTCTACCAATTCCACCACTCGAGCCGCTATTGGTAAAGTCTTTAACAAAAAAACGCCACAAAGCAGCGTTTAAGTTGTTGAGCAAGATTTTGCTCTTTGAGCGAAAAACGGGATTCGAACCCGCGACCTCCACCTTGGCAAGGTGGCGCTCTACCAGCTGAGCTATTTTCGCATATTAAATTAAGGTAAAGAACGTGGCATCTTTCACAGATGCGGATGCAAATTTAATACAATTCTCTAAAATGCAAAGGAAATTTATATGAAATCTTAAAAATAAAAAATCAGCGTTTTTTTGGTCCGGAAATTTATGAAGTTGCCTTCTTGTTTTTGGTCAGTAATCGCTTAATTTCGTTCAATTTCATCAACGCTTCAACAGGTGTTAAGGTGTTGATATCTAGATAGGTGATTTCTTCCTTTATTTGTTCTAGCAAAGGGTCGTCTAAATTAAAGAAGCTCAGTTGCATCTCATCTTGGGCACTTTGTAATTTATCGGTAAGCTCTTCGCTGGAGTGGGATTTCTCTAATTTTTTGAGAATTTTATTCGCTTTGTGAATGACTTGAGAGGGCATACCCGCCATTTTTGCCACGTGAATACCAAAACTATGTTCACTTCCGCCCTCGGTCAATTTCCGAAGAAAAAGTACATTGTCTTTCAATTCCTTTACTGAAACGTTATAATTCTTGATGCGCTCAAAAGTGGCTGCCATTTCGTTCAGCTCATGGTAGTGCGTTGCAAAAAGGGTTTTTGCACGTGCAGGATGTTCATGTAGATATTCGCTAATGGCCCAAGCAATGGAAATACCATCATACGTACTTGTTCCGCGGCCAATCTCATCTAAAAGCACTAAACTACGCTCAGAAAGGTTGTTCAAGATAGAGGCGGTTTCGTTCATCTCTACCATAAAAGTAGATTCGCCCATTGAAATATTATCACTTGCACCTACACGGGTAAATATTTTGTCTACATAACCTATTTCAGCAGCTTCTGCGGGTACAAAAGACCCCATTTGAGCCAGAAGTACGATTAATGCCGTTTGTCTTAAAATGGCTGATTTACCACTCATGTTGGGACCGGTAATCATGATGATCTGTTGTTCGTCTCGGTTAAGGATAACATCATTGGCAATGTAGGCCTCGCCCAATGGCAATTGCTTTTCAATTACTGGATGTCTACCATTTTTAATGTTGATTTCGGTAGAATCGTTGATTTCTGGTTTGGAATAGTTGTTCTCCTTGGCGAGTTGCGCAAAGCCGCAAAGACAATCTAATTGCGCTATTTGCTGTGCATTGTTCTGAACAGGAGTGATATATTCCTGTGCCCAGACTACCAGTTGAGAAAATAATTGCTGTTCTAGGTTGAGAATACGTTCTTCGGCACCCAAAATTTTGGCTTCGTATTCTTTTAGTTCTTCGGTAATATAACGTTCCGCATTTACCAAGGTCTGTTTCCGGATCCACTCTTCGGGAACCTTGTCCTTATGAGTGTTTCGAACTTCAATGTAATAGCCAAAAACGTTGTTTGAGGCTATTTTAAGGGAAATGATGCCCGTACGTTCGCTCTCACGTGCCAGCATTTTATCTAAATAGTCTTTTCCTGAAAATGCCAATCCGCGAAGCTCATCCAACTCGTCTGAATATCCATCGGCAATGGTCTTGCCTTTTGGAATGTGAACCGGAGCTTCTTCATTGATCATTTCCTTTATTTTGCTGCGCAGCATATCGCAGGCATGCAACTGGTCGGAAATTAGCTGTAACGATTCGTCATCACTTTGAGCGGTAAGTTGCTTTATAGGAATAATGGCTTCCAAGGAATTCTTGAGCTGAACTATTTCTTTTGGGTTGACCTTTCCGGTAGCTACTTTGGAAATAAGACGTTCCAAATCACCCATTTGTTTGATGCGTTGCTGTATTTTTAGCAAGGTATCATCATGGCCGTGCAAATAGGAAACTACCTGATGTCTGCGACTAATTTTTTCGGTATTCTTTAACGGGAGCGCCAACCAGCGTTTAAGCATTCGGCCGCCCATGGGTGATAACGTTTTATCAATAATACTCAAAAGCGTAACTGCATTCTGATTGGTAGAATGGTAGAGCTCCAAATTTTTGATGGTAAAACGGTCCATCCAAATATGTTCCTCTTCGGCAATGCGTTTTAAGCTATTGATGTGCTGTAATTGCCTATGTTGGGTTTCCGATAGGTAATGTAAAACCACTCCGGAAGCAATAATACCATGGCTCAAATGGTCAACACCAAAACCTTTTAAGGTACTAGTGTTAAAATGGTTGGTAAGCGTTTCTTGGGCGTAGTCGTTCTGATAGACCCAATCCTCCATGTAAAAGGTGTGAAATTGCTTCCCAAAAACATCTAAGAATTCGTTTTTATGCTTTTTGGAAACTAAAACCTCGTTGGGGGCAAAGTTCTGTAAGAGCTTATCAATTTGTTCTTCGGTACCTTCCGAGGTTAGGAATTCGCCTGTAGAAATATCTACAAAAGAAACACCGAGTAATTTTCTTCCAAAGTGAACCGCACAAAGAAAATTGTTAGTCTTGGCATTAAGAATATCATCGTTCATCGCCACACCTGGGGTAACCAGTTCTGTTACGCCACGCTTTACGATGGTTTTGGTCATTTTTGGGTCTTCCAGCTGATCGCAAATAGCAACTCGTTCTCCAGCTTTTACCAATTTTGGTAAGTAGGTATTCAGGGAATGGTGAGGGAAACCGGCCAGTTCGGTACGGTCGCCACCATTATTACGATGCGTGAGGATGATTCCTAAAATTTTGGAAGCCCTTACGGCATCTTCTCCAAAAGTTTCATAGAAATCGCCAACGCGAAACAATAATAACGCATCAGGATACTTGGTCTTGATGGTATTATACTGCTTCATTAAAGGCGTAACCTTTTTTGTTTTTTGTGATTTTCCCAAAGCGATAAGAATAGTTTAATTTTACGGCGAAAGTATATAAAACGAAAGTACTGTTTTTTCAAGGGAAGATAAACCATTGTTGATATTTCAGGATAAGTTTATCCTCAACGTTTTACCTGGTCAATAACAATAAAAATCACCCTATAAAGGGAAGTCCTAGCATGCGTAAACTTAAGAACGAAGAATTAAATAGATTAGATGTTGAAGCTTTTAAAGAAGCTGAAAAGTCGCCGATAGTTATTGTATTGGACAATATTAGAAGTTTGAATAATATTGGTTCGGTCTTTAGAACTTCAGATGCATTCCTAATTGAAAAAATATACCTATGTGGCATAACGGCACAACCTCCTCATAAAGATATTAGGAAAACGGCCTTGGGAGCTACCGAAAGTGTAGCATGGGAATACAAAGAAAACACAGTTGATTTGGTCAAAAAAATAGCGGAAGACGGTTACACAGTATTGTCCATTGAACAAGCTGAAAATGCAATTATGCTGAACGAGTTAAAGGTAGATGTTACTAAAAAATATGCTTTGGTATTCGGTAACGAGGTCAAAGGCGTTTCGCAAGATGTGGTTGATGCGAGTCATAATGTAATAGAGATACCACAATACGGAACCAAACACTCGTTAAATATTTCAGTGAGTGCGGGTGTAGTGGTTTGGGATTTGTGGTCTAAAATAAACGCATTGAAAGCTTAGTTAGGCATGCGAACTGCAAATTTGGTAATCTTATCTAGTATAGTCTCGTAATCGTCTTCGTTATCCACAAAATCAAGGTCTCCCAACTCAATAATAAGATTATTCTGTTCAGGGTACCCTTTTATGAATTCAAAATACCCTTTGTTAATCTTTTGTAGATAATCAGGCGCAATTTTCTGTTCGTAATCGCGGCCTCTCATTTTAATATTCTCCAACAAGCGCTCCGTAGTTTGGTAGAGGTAGACATAGATTTTCGGTTTTTTCACCTCTTTGTACATCAAATCGAACAATTTTCGGTACAGGTCAAATTCCTCTTGTTGCAGCGTAATACGTGCAAATATGAGGGATTTGTAAATATCATAATCGCTCACCATGAACTTCTTAAATAAATCATACTGTGAAGTATCATCAGTGAACTGCTGGTATCTATCTGCTAAAAAAGACATCTCCAGCGGAAAAGCATAACGACTTTGGTCTTCATAGAATTTGGGTAGAAAGGCATTATCTGCAAAACGTTCTAGTACCAGTTTTCCATTAAAATCTTCCGATATTTTATTGGCCAGCGTAGTTTTACCAGCACCAATGTTACCTTCAATAGCAATAAAGTTGATGTGCGAAAAAAGGTCTGATCGGTTTCTATGTAATTTAAAAGCAGTGCGTTCCAGCTTCCCTTTATCACGACACTCTTGAATAAGGTTTCGGGTGTCTTTGTTTAATATAGGGTGATAGAATTGCGGTGCAATATCTGACAAGGGCTTGAGCACAAACTTACGGTAAGTA